>NZ_JACSPV010000026.1 GCF_014836955.1 Bacillus norwichensis | reverse complement strand
AATTGAACTCCCATTCCCTCAGATAAAGTGTTCAATCTTATTTGGCGGGAACTGTCCACTTTAGTTTATCAGTCACATTTGGTCAATGGCAAAACTTCCATATTTTGTATTCCTATAAAGCCAGTTGATCAAATAGTAGTAAGAATATGTGAAGGGAATATGCACTTTCCTAATATCACTTTTTTTCAAGTCCTCAAATATTTCATTGTGTATAAATACATCAGATTCCTTTTCATTAAATTGTAATTGGTATTCAATTTCTTCAAAATTCATTTCTATTCCTCCGATTATGTAAAGATTTAATTTGATTAGATTATTTTAGATTTTTATATTCTTTTAAGGCTTCCTGTAACTCCGGTGTAATTTCATAAAGTGAAAATATTTTATGGTTAGAAACACTCTTTGCTACTGTAATAAATTGGAATCCTTTTTCATTCAAGTAATCAGACACCTTTTTTGTATAGCAGAAAAAATAGTCTTTGTTTGCCATATTAATACCTCCTAGAATTGTAATTGGAAATATCATTTCTTATTTTATAGGCGTTCTCTAAAATTTTAGTACAGTAATTAATTTTATTTATAATAGATGAAATTTCATTTTCAAGATAATATTTTGTAGAGGAATCATATTTGTCCAAAAGATAACATCTTTTAAACATATCAAGTTTTTCTTTTTCAATAGTTAATTCAGAAATTGTTAATTCCAATGAAATTATCTTTTTTTCAATATCATAATTTTCTACCTGTACTTGCTTTGGTAATTTCCCAGAACTAACCTTTCGCTTTATCATTTTTTGAAATCTCTGATCTAAAAAAATAAATTCTATAGAAAAATTATTATAGTTTTCATAATAAAAGTCACTAAAAACTTGACACATGTAGTTATGTAATTTTGGAAAACCTCTATACTTTTCAAGAATAAAGACAAAATTTATTCTCAATATTCGTTCTTTTCTACTTAAGAAAAAATCTATATGCGAAACTGTCTGATCTTTAGTTAAATAAAAGATAATTGCATAATGATTTAATAAGTCATTTATTTTAACAATCTTCCAGTCATACTGTTCTCTTTTATCCACTTTCATAAATTGACCTCCTTATCATTATTAATTTTTATCTATATATTCTCTATATGCTTTGACTTTATCGGGCATCATGCCACAATCGCCAGTTTCATAACGGCTTATAAGTGAAGCCGAACATCTAATATATTTAGCGATCTCTTTTGCTGTGATTTTCTTTTTTCTTCTTAACAGGAGATATTTCTCCCTCAAATCAATCATCATCCTCACTCCTTAAATAAATTAAGAAAAAATAAAGAAAAATAAAAGAGGATACCCGAAAGGATACCCTCTTAGTTATGTATATTAGGATAAAGTTACAACTGCAACGCCTTTTTTACTACCTACTTTAAGTGTTGCTTCTGCAATTACTTGCCCTTTTACACTGTCGCCTGTTTTTGCTAGTGGCTCAAAGTGTGGTTCCCTTAGGTAAGCAAGGTCAACATATGAATCATTGAATACAACCATCTTATCTTCAGGAACATGTTTAGACAGTACAAACTGTACCTTCCCATAGTTAGTATTGATTTCATCAACGAGCAATCCAAATGAAGTAGTTACATGATTGTAATTGTATCTGTCTTTGTAAATTGCATCAATTTGCTCTTTAATATCAGCATTTACAAAAGCATAAACTGTACCCTCTGACAAATCTTGACTCCAAAGATTACGCATAACTTTCTTTACATCATCCTCAGTGATTGCACCAGTAACCTCAACTGCATTGGAAGAATCTGCCATTTCAATCAATCCTGAAAGTTGACGTTTGAAAGGTGCTGTGCTGCCATCATTACGCAGTCCATTGATAAATTTCTTTTCCATGTTGATTTTCAATTCAAGAAGGCGATCATTAACTTCTTCTGCAAATTGGTTAGATTTCATGGCGACTGCTGTTCCACTAATTGAGGCACCTTTTTTAAAGATTTCAAGAATGTTGTTAAGTTCGGCTCTAGCAGATTCATAGAATTTGATTTCGTCTGAACCTTCAACCGCTGACAAATCTTCATCATGGTCAAGTGTCTTTTCTCTCCAGGTGTAAACAGTGGACAAGGCTTTCTCAACATTTCCTTTTGCCATAAGCATAGAAGTAAGTGGCGTTGCTTGTACTCCGATCACTGCAATTTCCTTAGCTAGTGAAATTTGTTCTAATTCAGTAAAGTTAGTAGACTTAAACATTTAACATAACCCCTTTATAATTTATTTTTTTAATATAAAAAAGACACTCTAACATTTTTGTTAAAGTGTCCTTCATCTAAACAACTTTGATAATTTTGTTGCAATCATGCCTTTTGTATCACCTTTTGAAGCAAAAGCATCGTACTCGTTCTGTTTTTTATGCTCAGTCGGAACATATCCAGTAGAAACTTTAATATCAGTGACAATTTGGGAAAGTGTTCCGACAACCTCTTTTAATTCTTCTTCATTTTCCACCTTTACAATGGAAGCAAACTTTCCAAGCCCTTTTTCTTTTAATGTGAATTGAACATCTTTTTGAAACATTTCCTTTTTCAACTTGTCCAATTCCGCTTTTTGTGCCTGAATC
Source organism: Bacillus norwichensis (assembly GCF_014836955.1). GTDB lineage: Bacteria > Bacillota > Bacilli > Bacillales > Bacillaceae_C > Siminovitchia > Siminovitchia norwichensis. The sequence goes on along the minus strand of NZ_JACSPV010000026.1, from coordinate 58,275 downwards.
TCTGCAAGTTGATCCTCATTAGTAAAAGTTTCATTTTGAACCTCTGTTTCTTCCTGCTGCAATTCCTGTTGTTCTTGCTCTAATTCTTGATTTTCTTCTGCCATTTCCTAACCTCCTGATTAATTAAATTTGATACTAACCCTATCCCTAGCAAGAATAGGATTATTATTATGTAACCCTCGAAACTCGAATATAAAATATTCGTGAATGTCATCGGGTACAATATAATCATAAAAATATTGTCCTGTGGCTGTTTTGTTTTCGACTGCAATAGAAGTGGCATCTAATTCCTTTTTAGTCTTATCATAAATTGTTAAGGTAATATCATCAGGATCAACCGAATCCCCATTAAATGAACGAAAATGCACCTTTAAGCGTACTGTATCCCCTAAATATGCCATATCAGTTAATCACCTCCGTAAACGTTCTATTTTCTATAAACAACGCTTCAGAATCGTTTTCTTGATACGATAGATAAGCATTGAATACATTTGCATTAGAAGGTGTCGAAGCGTCTGTATGAACTTGTATATGCTTTATAAAGGAGTTAAGGTTAATAGTCTCATTTTTCGCTATATTTTTTACAATTGTATCTGTAACGATAGGTGATATGTAGGATCTTATATTGGTTTCACTTTTTTGACTAACCAATATAACTGTTTTAATTGGTAAGATTAAAGACTTTGCCTGGACAGTTTCCTTTTTTAATACAACTTCCTTGTCATGCTTTGTTATTGATTGAATCGGATTGACGTATGAATGTAATTTAATTATCATCATCAATCACCTACCCAACGGCAGGGACTTGTATTTTATGCTTAATTGTTAGTTCATCGTTGTCACTTTCAAAGGTGAAAGGTTGAAAATCTTCGCTTGAAATCACATCTTTTTTACCGTCATGCTCATGCAGGATTACTGACTTTGATACTGTGGTATCAGGTGGAAAATCAGACCCTTTTAGGATAATCGTTAATTCCAACTCTTGATTGCTTTCATATTCAAATTCGTCATAATACGGTCTACCCTGCTTATCAAATCCCGCAAGTTCTTGCCTAGTCTCTTTTTGATGAGTCCACTTGACTTTGTTATCATCAACGGAAATTTTTTTTTAATTCTGTGTCTTGTTCATTGTAAATAGAGATAGTTTTCCAGTTAGAAGTAATAAAAGTACGAAGCGATACATAGCCATCCTCTTTAATTTCTGCCATTATTACTTAACCCCCTTCTTTATTTCCAATACATCCTTTTCTAGTCTCTCAAGAGAGGATACGATTTTTTCCTGTGTCTCGTTTTGTCGTTCAATTTGATGGTATAGTCTATCTTCTCGTTCCTTTGATTCGCTCATGACAAATCTTAGCAGCCACACAAATAATGCGCAGAATATCCCTTGTAGCCACAACTCAGGTGGAAGGCTTTGTAAATCCATCTGATCAGCCCCTTTCATATAAAGTTAAATAAATTGAGTAAAAAATAAATAAAAAAAATGAGTAGGCTTATAGCCCACCCATCAAGATTAGGAGGTCAACATGTAAAGTTGACTAAATTATGCACTAGACACTTTGAAGGTATTAACCTTCATTCAATATCATTAGCAAATGATACTCAATGAAAATTAATATTCCTCAATATATAGCTCTTTTGTGGAGTTTTATTTAGGCTTTTTCCTAAAAGAATCACATTTTATTCCTTTAACGAGTATTAAGATTTTGACTCGTTTTAGCCTTATAAATCAATCTATTTAAATGCTGTTAGGATTTCTTATAAAAGTGAAATGTTGATATACCAATGGTTAAAGAGGTTTCTATTTTCTCGCCTTTACATTAACTAATAATAACTCAAGTCATTTTTTTGTCACTTTTTTTACGAAAAAATTTAATCATTATTTTTTGCATACCTCCCATTATATAGCTCTTTTGTAGAGTTTTATTCGCACTTTTTGACCACTCAGCCCAATATTTTTACCAATTAATTACATTTTGTTCACGAATTAGACAAATGTTACAAAATATTTTTGCAGCCATTTTAGTTTTTACTTCCAGTTACGTTTATATTTAAGACTATTCCTTGTCAAGTGTTATTTTAGGTATAAGAATAATACCCCTCACTTATTAAGTCACTTTGAAGGCATGTTTACACCCCTTTTTTGACGTTAAATTATATGATCTCAATATATAGGTCTTTTAGAGAGTTTTATTTACGGTTTTTCGTGTAATTATAGTCCCCTCACTATTAATATAGTATCGCAAAACCCTTATAAACCCACGCTTTTCTGCCCAAACTATCTACAAGCTTTACAATCCTTGCCTTCTTAATTTTGTGTATCTTTATATGTGCTTTTAATGAAAAAATTAGCCGAATCCAAATTTGGATTGGGGTCTAAAATCCCTAGCAATTCTTCCTTTAGGGGAGATTAAGGAATTGCCCCCCTTAAAGCCCCGTATATCAATGTTATCCAATGTACTTGAAATTCCTTATAAAAGTGAAACGTTGATGTATCAAGGGTTGGCAGTGTTTCTATTTTCCTACTACAATTAAAACACCTATTTTATATTAATTTATTTAACATTCCTCAATATATAGCTCTTTTGTGGAGTTTTTTAGTCACTTTTTCGTGTAATTGTCGCATTTTTTGCATGATGGTTGATGTCCATCTCTTCCTTTAACGAGAATTAAGGAAAATGTACTACAAACCCAGTGGTATCAATGGTTTTGAGGTTTTTGGTGTTTCCTTATATTGGAAGAATGTTGTAGTATCAAGGGCTGATAAGATTCCTATTTTCCTAAATGATAATACATTTTATTTTGATTATTTTTTACTATTTTTGCACATGGATCACAGTATTTTACTTTGTTATTAGTGACTTTAACTCTTTCCCCACATTCTTCACATTGTTTAGTTCCTTTGATGTTTTCTCTGAGATTATTGAGCATAAATTCTAATCATTTTATTATGTCTAATCATATTGCTTTACTAAATTTAAATTTTCATCCTATACAATTACATTCTAATAATATAGTAATCTTAAACTATATTACTTGACTTTGCCTTTACGCCCTTATACTTTTTTTGATTCTATGGACAACGGCTTTTGGAAGCAAAGTATGTTGCCCTATGATTCAAGAAAAAAATAGTCAAGAATCATAGGGCAAGCGACACTTTTCCGTCATCTTATGGTATCCGTATTTTCGTATAGCCCCTGTTAGTCGTGGATTATTCATCCAAACAAGCCTACTGTCAAAAGTTTGCCCATGACAGGTTTTGAGAGTCCAAAATTGGATTCTCATACTTATGGCTTGTCTTGCAGGTATATCTACCTCAAACTTTCCCACCGAACCGTTAATTGCCGTTCGCGCAATTCAGCAACGGACATAAACAGGGTGATGTCACTTGTTGCCTAGGCTTAGTTATTGCAGCGGATAAGCCATATCCTTTCCAGTTTAGTTTTAATTGGTGTGAGTCGGCAGTCCACCAACGGAATACCCTACCTAAAAAAGACAATAGGAAACTAAGCCTTGCATTATCATAATTTTTTTCGTAGAATGAAGGCAGGGTAATCCTATTCAATTGTGAGTAGGGTTGAATTAGTTCGGGAGTTTATCGGTACGGCGAATACTGATAAACTCTTTTTTAATGCCATCTATCCCATAAAGCCATAGATTGAGCAAAACGTATCCAAGAAACATCAAAGGGATAAACACTATAGCAAAGAATAAAGCCCCCATAAAGTCACCTCCTTCCCCTGTACATTTTGGTACGGAGTCATTCCTCATGCACTTCTACAACGTCAACGTCAAAATCATGTACAGTTGGATTGATCACATTGCCGTCCGTTTGTTTGATCATCAATTGTATTTGCTCAATGGCTGTCATATCATCAAGTTGTATTTTTCCTGTTGCTAAGGCTTCCTGTTCATTTTGTGCTTCAACCTCAATTGAGATTGGTAACTTGGCAAACGCAAGGACTTCATATTTCTTCTTTGTGATTGTTGACATTGTAATTCCTCCTGATTATTTAAATTTGATTAGTAGCTACATTCTTGTGGAAGAAGATGTTTGACTTGATCAGTCCAGTAATCAAAGAAAACGGCAAGTTCTTTCCCTTGCATATCCATGATTCTTTTTCCATATGGGAGTACATTAAAATCCTCAATGGCAATGGAATCTTTATCAAAGTTCTGCTCAATCCACTCCATCACTTTTTGTTCGTATTGGTTGAGTTCCATAGTTTGCATAGGCTTGTCCCTCCTGATTGATTATTTTTTATTTAGATTCATAAGTGGGCTAGATGGCATTGCTTTCTTAATTAATTCAAAATCCTCTAATGATTGTAAGTATCTTTGAGTTGTCGATACGTCACTGTGTCCGAGAAGTTTAGATAAAGTGAAAATGTCAATCCCATTCAAAATTGATTGGACTGCAAAGAAATGGCGAAAACTGTGAGGTGAAACCCTCTTATCCTCAATTCCAGCACGTTTACCGGCTTCCTTAATCACCTTGTCTAATCCTACATGTGAAAGCAAATCACCGTTATATGAAAGAAAGTAATAGTTTTCATTGAAGTATTTTTCTTTGAAATACTCTTTCTTTATCCGTTCATATCTAATAAGAATTTTTTTCAATGCTGGTGAGATAAACATATACCTTTCTTTGTTGCCTTTACCGTTGACAAGTATTGTTGTTTCTTTAACATTTTTTGTTTCAAGTTCCCTTAATTCTTTGGCTCTAAGTCCACAATCACTAAGCATGGCAATCATCGCCTTGTTACGTGCTTCAAAATAGTTTTTGTAAGAGAAGGAGTTTATCATTTGATCAACTTCATCAGTGCTGAATCCTTTTAATACTTTCTTCGGTTGTTTGGGAAGATCCACTTTTTTTGCAATGTTTTCATCTAAATATTCCTCCCTGACACACCAATTAAAGAAGGCACGAATCACTTTAAACATTGAAACTAGACTCGATGGCTGCAATCCTGATTGTTGTTTATACCTCGCATATGCTTTTAAGTCGTGGAAGGATATACTTTCCAATTCATGAACAGCACGTTTTTCATCTAAGAATTTTAATAGTTGTTTTAGCTCTTGGCGTTTATTGATCAACGTTTTTTCTGTGAAATCCTTAGCTAAACAATAATATTCATACTCTTTCACAACATCTTCAAGCAACACAAAAAGACCACCCCTTCATTGGTTTATTTTCCAACGAATTAAGTGGTCTTTTTTAAAAAAGTGAAAGATTCACCAAATGATTATAAATAATCACGGGGAAAGATTCACAAATCAATCTTTTTGATGTCATTTACCAACCCTTGAAGCATGATAGAACCGGGTATAAACGTTGTTAAATCAACGCTTACTTGTTGTCCATCTGCTTTTTCATCATGCCCATCATCTGGTTGATTTTCTTTTGCGAAGGCTTCATACCCATTTGCATCATCATCATACGTAACATCTGTTCATTAATTGGCGGGTTTTTCTTTAGGTAATCCATCATATATTTACGGGCGATGAAGAATCCAAGCGCCACTCCAGCTATAAGAGCGATCGCACCCGTTAAAATCAACTGCCAAACCATCCAAAAATTCCTCCTTCATGTTGTCTCACTTCAGTTTACTGAATCCCCGAATATTATACAATACTATGGCACGATTTCATATGTATTTTCTCTCTTTAACCGGTTTTACCCAGCCATATCTTTCATTTTCTATATCAACAGCAAAAAAATGTCCGGAGTATTTCCTAAGCACTTCAAAAAAGATTGTTTCGGATTCAAAGCCGCCCCATGCGCTCAATTGCAGACAATCTTCCTCAATGGCCAATTCTGCTTTATCCTTATTTTTTGCGTTTCCCATGCAATATACTTTTCCTTTTATATAAATTTGCTGGTTTTGCACGGATTGAGAGAACAATTTATGTAAATCCAAATATGGCAAAGGTTCGGTAATATAATCAATTTGCTTATGTATAATCTCCTGGAGATCTCCATTAGCGGAATGACTGCCGGCAAATAGTTGAAAAAATCGGCTTTCACGTCCATAAAAATAGTCAGCGAATTCAGCTTTAATCAAATAAATAAAGTATGTTCTCATCGGAACTTCACTCCATTGCCAGTTTTCCCTTATTATAGTGAAAGAAAAAAGAAAAGTTTGTCAATTGCTGTAATGACCAGCTTTTTTTCTGTTCTTTCTGGAAGTTGCAACGATTGATAGTTCCATTATGAGTATTTTTATATCATTAAGCAAACGAAAACTAATAAAAGTCCAATACCTGTCCTCATGACTTATCAGGAGAAAACTCGAAATCGGGTTGTCAAAAGACAGTACAACTAAACATAATAAATTGTTTGGCTTTCTGACATGTTTAAAAAGAGGGGAACCCCCCCTCTTTTTATTTCATTATTTCAAGAGTGCTTTTACTTTTTCTACCACATTTTCTGGAGTAAATCCATACTCTTCTATCACCTTGCCACCAGGTGCCGAAGCTCCGAAGCGGTCGATAGCCAATACATCACCTTCGTCTCCAGTGTATCTTTCCCAACCAAGGGAAGCGCCCATTTCAATTGCCAAGCGTTTTTTCACTGAGGAAGGAAGAACGGATTGTTTATATTCTTTTGATTGTTTTTCAAATCGATCCCAAGACGGCATACTGATAACTGCTGCATCAATGCCTTGCGCGTTCAGTACTTTTTGTGATTCAACTGCGAGGCTCACTTCAGAACCAGTTGCAAGCAATAGTACATCGGCCTGATCTTTTTTCGCCGGGGAAATGACATAGGCACCCTTTTCCACACCGGATTTCGCCAAATCGGATGACCCCGAAAGCGTCGGTAAATTCTGCCTTGTTAGGATCAATGCAGTCGGTTGTTTGTCACTTTCAATTGCCAGTCTCCATGCTGCTGCAGTTTCATTCGCATCAGCCGGCCTAATCACTGAAACGCCCGGCATTGCTCGTAAAGAAGCCACCTGTTCGATGGGTTCATGCGTCGGCCCATCTTCTCCAACAGCAATGCTGTCATGTGTAAATACGTATGTGACAGGTACTTCCATCAAAGCTGCAAGGCGGATAGCTGGACGCAGATAATCAGAAAAGACGAAGAATGTTCCGCCGAATACTTTTAATCCTCCATGAAGAGCCATTCCATTCAAGGCTGCTCCCATTCCAAATTCACGGACACCAAACCAAATATTTTTTCCAGCATAATTTTCCGAACTGAAATCCTGCTCGCCTTTAATCATCGTTTTGTTTGAGCTGGCCAGGTCTGCGGCACCACCGAATAAAGAAGGAAGATTCTCGGCAATGCTGTTCATTATTTCACTGCCTGAAGCCCTTGTCGCAAAACTTGTTCCTTCTTCATAAACAGGAATATCTTTATCCCAACCCTCTGGGAGCTTGCCATCTACCGCGTTCTCCAGCTGCACGGCTAGTTCTGGATGAGACTTTTTATATGCATTGAATAGCTCATTCCATTCAGCTTCTTTGTTCGCTCCCCGGCTGATTGTTGTTTTTTCAAAATGCTCATAGACTTCCTCTGGTACATGAAAGTCTTCTTCGTATGTCCATTTGTAATATTCCTTTGCCAATTTCATTTCCGCTTCGCCTAGCGGGCTGCCATGCGCATCAGACTTTCCGGATTTATTTGGAGAGCCGTACCCAATGACGGTCTTCACTTCGATAAGTGTTGGGCGAGATTGATCTGCTTTCGCTTCTTCTATCGCTTTCCCGATTTCTTCGACATCATTTCCATCTTCTACACGGATATATTGCCAGCCATATGCTTCAAAGCGTCCTCCCACATTTTCAGAGAACGATTGAGAAAGATCTCCATCAAGTGTAATATCATTGGAATCATACAGCATGATCAATTTTCCGAGTTTTAAATGGCCAGCAAGAGACGCAGCCTCGGAAGCTATACCTTCCATCAAGTCTCCGTCACCGCATAATGCATATGTATAATGGTCAATTATGTTAAAATCATCTGTATTGTATGTCGCAGCCAAATGCCGTTCTGCCATAGCCATCCCTACAGCCATGCCGACACCTTGCCCTAACGGTCCTGTTGTCGCTTCAACCCCAGGAGTATAGCCGTATTCTGGATGTCCCGGCGTTCTGCTGCCCCATTGGCGGAAATTTTTAATATCTTCCATTGTAACGTCATAGCCTGATAAATGAAGCAAACTGTATAAAAGCATAGAACCATGACCAGCTGATAAGATAAAGCGGTCGCGATTGAACCACTCTGGATTTTTCGGATTGTGCTCCATATGGCTTGTCCATAGTGCATATGCCATGGCAGCTGCACCCATTGGCAAGCCAGGATGGCCAGAATTTGCTTTTTCAATAGCATCTATCGACAACGTTCTGATTGAATTGATCGAGAGCGCATTGAGTTCTTTTAATTGTTGATTTGCCATTTTATTCTTCCCTTCTCAAATGTTCATCATTATTATCATAAAGAGGTTGATAAAATTAAACAACTCTTTTATCAAATGCGTCTTGGCGTATTTGCGCCCAGATTTTATCGAGCTCCGCTAGAGGCTTAACTTTATTCAGCTTGGGTTTGAACCCCACTGAACTATGCTTTCATACCACAACTACTTATAGAAGTGGAGAGGTTTCTGCTGAATGAAGTTTTAAAAATGCGGACGCCCGTTCTTCGGCACTAACGTTGAAACTGGCTATCATGAGATTTCACTCTCTAGCTTTGAAGTTTTCTTGGCCGGCATATCCTTGCATTAAACGACGTCCGCTTCTCCTTACCATTACTAGTGTAGCTTCTTATTTTCTTGGATTTTTCTCACCTTTTCAGGTGTCACTTCGTCTCCGTTCGGATCGAACACTCGTACGTTTTCAATCGTCTCTCTCATTGAAGCACGGAAAGACTGCAAATATTCACCTCGAAGCTTTGACTGTTCTTTTGCTTCCTCTTTTGTCAAACCGGTGCTTTTTGCTTTTTTTGCGAGTTGATTGATCCTTTCGAGTTTTTCTTTTGAAACCATAAAAAAACTCCTTTGTTTTCATTTTGTCGCAAGTCAATACTACTAAAAAAACTGCTTGAAAACAATAAAGGAGTGTTAAACGTTGTTTTTATTCTCTTTTCTATCCATGTATTCCTGATACCTTCTATGTACAGTAGCCTTTGAAACATCGAAACCAAAGCCTCTGATAACTGATGCAATCTCTTCAAAAGTCAAGTTGTTTTGCCTCAGGCGGACGATCTCCTCCACAGGGATTTCTTTACGCTCTCTCCCGTTTGCATTTCCGCTTCTTTTCAAATTTTGCTCAGGACGATAGCCTTTTGCTACAGCTCTTTTCATTCCTCGCCGTATTTTAATATTATGAAGCTTCCGCTGATATTCTTCTATCATTCCTATTATATTAAGGAGCAATGAATCTGTTTCGGATATTTGGAGTTCACCGTCATGGGCCAGCGTATATAATTTAATGTCTTCTTTAAATAAAAAATGTATAAGTGCTATTTTGGCATTTCCACGACCAAGCCTCGTTTCATCCTGAATAAGAACAGCCTCAATATTTCCAAAAGCAATCTGATCAAACATTTCCATCAATCCCGGCCTGTCCAAATCATAGCCGCTGGATTGATCATGGATAATCGCCTTTATGTGGAAGCCCCATTTCTCTGAGGCGGCCACCAGTTCTTCTTCCTGCCTGGCCAATGAAGTTTCTTGCGCTTGTTTTTCAGTACTTACTCTGCAATAAACAATGACATTCACTCGAAAATCACTCCAATGATGCTTTTCTCTATTCTATCACTTGGTCGCCTTCTACGATCAACCCGTGACTGTTCTGGGTCTGTTCCACAAAAATATTTTGTTTATTTCCCATCATATTCTCTGAGGGCTGTTCCTCTTCTGTTAAATTAAATATGAATAATAACCCCATTAAAGTTGAAAGTATAAAAAAAATGACTATAAAAGAATGATTCCTTAAGATTGGTAACATAAATATCACTCTCCCGAATGTTTGTTCGTGTTTATGTAAATTATTATAACCAGAACATAGGTTTGTGTCAAACGGAAATTCGAACCTACGTTTGTATTAATAGAAACCGCATGCTATAATATGGATAACTCATAATAGAGATTAAAGGGTGTGAAACAATGTCCAAGATTTCGAAAAGGCAGGAAGCTATTTTAACCTTCATAAAGGACGAAGTGAAAAAAAAGGGTTACCCCCCATCTGTACGTGAGATCGGGAAAGCTGTAGGTTTGGCTTCCAGTTCCACTGTACATGGACATTTGGAAAGACTGGAAAACAAAGGTCTAATCAGAAGGGATCCAACCAAACCAAGAGCAATCGAAATACTTGATCAGGAAGAAACAAAAATCGAAACCAAAAACACGGTTAATCTTCCCCTAGTTGGTAAGGTTACTGCCGGATTACCTATCTCTGCTGTAGAGAATATTGAAGAATACTTCCCATTTCCTGAGCAGTTAGTCCCTTCCGATGAACAGGTCTTCATTCTTGAAATTGTCGGTGAAAGTATGATTGATGCTGGAATTCTCGATGGAGATTACGTGATTGTCAGACAACAAAAAACGGCGAACAACGGAGATATCGTTGTAGCAATGACGGAAGAGAATGAAGCAACTGTCAAAAGATTTTATAAAGAGAATGGATATTTTCGACTCCAGCCGGAGAACTCAAATATGGAGCCGATTATCGTACAAAATGTATCCATCCTCGGTAAAGTCGTGGGTCTTTATAGACGAGATATTCATTGAGCCCGGGGCCTGTAACAGGCTCTTTTTTAGATTAAAGATTAAGATGGAACTGTCTTTACAATGCTTTACAGAAATGCGCTAATCTTTATTTACTTCCATTGTTTCACCCCAGTAATATTCACTAATCACATCTGCAAGTGCGTCCACTGTTCTATCCAATTCTTCTTTTGTATTATCCACTCCACCAATCTCAATTAATATTGAGTTTTCAGCCAGATCTTGGTTGTAAATTCCATTATTCCCACCAGCCTTTGACTTACCAAAGACTCCTCGAGAAAGACTCGGATATTTTTTTTGAATAGCATGATGAATATTCGTTGCAAATTCGGAGTTTTTTTCATAATTCGGATGAGCTTCACCGACAACGAATAAGCATTTAGCATACTTTTTACCATTAATCGTTGTAGTAGTTACTCCCTTCCTCAGGGAATCGCGATGGATATCAATAAAGTACTGAATCTGTTTGTTTTGTTTCATTGCTTCTACTACTACCTCTCTTGACGCCGCATATGATTGTTCATAGCTCATCCCTCTTTTTTTAAGAATTCCTTGAATATCCTTATTATTTACCAACGTTTTGATTCCTTTTTCCTCAAGCTTCTCCCCAAGCCTTTTCCCTAATAAAGTCACATTCTTTTCTTTATGCCACGCAAGATTCGGATCAGTCACCCCAGGCAGCATTGGCAAATAGGATTCCGTTGAATGTGTTGAATAGATAAAGACAGCCTGATCCTTTGTTTGCGGCACCTCGACCGACTTTTCCTCCTTATACTCTTCCCCTTCATAGACATCAAAATCAACAGGTGGCGGAGATTCAATCGGTAGGTTTGTAAAATCTGTTCCTTTTCCTGCTACGATGATTTTTGGAGTAGCAGCATTCAACCCAGGTATCTCACTAATCAAGAAGGACTTCATATTTCTTAGATTAATATTTGTGAACAACTCCAATGCGTCTCTCCCAAATGATCTCTCATATCCTTCTGGTAGAACGCTCTTTAAGGCCTGATTTTCCATAGACATGACGTATAGTAAGGAATCTGTTCTTGTAGGGTCGCTGGTGATAAATGACAGCAAGCTGATTTTCACACTTGAAAAAGCTATGGCGGAAACTAGACAAAATAGAGCGGTGACAGTTACAAAGAACTTAGCTGCAAGTTTTAGCATTATTTTCATCCTTTATTTTTACGTGTTTATTCATTTATATGAAAATAATGCGAGTCTATGAATATAAAAATTCCATGAACTCTTAGAAAGTTCATGGAATCTACGAAGTATGAATTATTGTCTTTAACACAAGAAAATATCGATACATTTAAGTTAAATCCTCAAATGTAAAATATGTTGCGGGCCTTTTGGTCCTTCATAAATCTCGTTCTCGTCTATAAATCCTGTTTTTAAATAAAGATGACAAGCAGGTGCATTTCTTTTATTGACGCCGAGGACAATTTCGTTAGTTCTTGGAAGATTACTTCTAACGAATTCTGGTAAAAGCTGAAGTCCTGTCTTCGCTAATCCCTTTCCTTGATTTCTTGAATCAATTGAGAAAGCTGTTAACAAACGAGCATTGGAATTATTACTGTACTTTAATAGCTTTTCGCCATCTTCTAATGCAAAATAACCTACGGGAACATCATTAGCAAGGATTAATACATGTTTAGCACTGTTAGAAACGGTGGGATCATTTATTTTATCCAAAGGCATACTTGTAAATTGAAGTTGTTCCTCTAACAGGTGGTAATTGGATAATTGTTCATCGAATTCTTCAGTGTACTCAACCAGTGCAACTGACCGCATGATTTTTATCCTCCGATGTATTTTAATGATAAGTATACGCAATAGCGCTATTATCCACAAGAAAAAAAGAACATACATTCTGTCAGGGCTATAATGACAGCAAATCTGAACTCCACTGATGAAGAGCATAATTAGGCGATACTTTCTAATTCATCCTACGAAACATTCCCATTTTTCATAATAGATGTAATAATATAAGTATTTATATGATGAAACTTCAGATTGGTGATTAGCATTAAATAATAGGAGGATGTAATCATTGGTAGATAAATACTTGGCATTGTACATAGCGCTTGGGGGCATTATTGGTCTCCTTTTCGGAGGAATGTGGGAAGGGATAAGTGCTATGGTTCTTATTTATATAGCTCAAAAGCTTGAATTATTAACTAGAAAATAAGTGGTTCGCTTGCAGACACCTTTACAAATTATTTTCCAGCTAAAAATAGCCTTCGGGGACACAAAGCTAATAATTTTGATACTCTCATTTCTGGATCGAGCCTGCTAGGTTAGATTCGTCTGATGAAAAAAATAAAAATATTAATAGAAAAAACTAAAAGTAATCAATTTGGCCCATTTTTCGTGACTATTAAAGTTTTTTCGGTTACGATGTCTGTATACTAACTGACGGAGGGATAGACATGTTCAACGAGAAATTAGCCGAAGCATTAAACAAACAAATGAACAACGAATTTTATTCAGCGCATAGCTATATGGCGATGGCTGCTTACGCCGAGCATAATAATTATCTTGGATTCGCTCACTTCTATCTTCAGCAGGCAGAAGAGGAACGCGCTCATGGCATGAAGATATATAAGTATTTAAATGACCGCGGAGTGCATGTAAAGTTTTCCGCTTTGGCTGAACCACAAACCGACTATACTTCCATTTTTGACACTTTTGAAAAAGCTTTGCTGCAAGAAAAAGAAGTTACAAAAAATATTTATGATTTGACAGATTTGGCTTGGGAGCATAAAGAACATGCAACGATTTCGTTCCTAAGATGGTTCTTGGACGAGCAGGTTGAAGAGGAAGCCTCCTTTGAAACCCATATCGAATATTTGAAACGTATCGGCAATGATCAAAACGCTCTGTTCATCTATGAAAATGAACTGGGAAAAAGAAGTACCCCTGCCGAATAAACCATATTAAGAAGTGATTGCTTATCATTTTAAGTGTAAAATCCCTCTTCTGATTACTTAATCTATCATCAAAGCCCCTGCTCCCGGAAAAAAGCGTTCGCAGGGGCTTTGCTTATGTGACCGGCTCAATAAACACATTCATAATCCCTCCACAAATGCCCCCATCTTCATACATTAAACCTTCTGTCAAATCTACTTGATGCTGCAGAGGAATTCCTCGATCCATAACGATAAACGCTTTTTCAATTACTTCACCTTCTCCACAGCCGCCCCCAATCGTTCCGAAGATTTGACCATCTGGATAAATAATCATCTTCGCACCTGTTTCTCTTGGTGTGGATCCCTTAGTTCGAATGACCGTAGCTACAGCCGCACAGTTGCCTTTTTCTTGTATAGACATAATCTTTTCGTAAAAATCCAGAGTGTTCATTTTCTCACTCTCTCCCTAAACTTCAATTGCGAATAGCTTGGAATTTTCTCCTTCAATGAATTTCCGCTTTTTCCATTTTTCACTTTTAAAACTTCAGCCATAATGCTGACAGCAATTTCGGCTGGTGTCTGCCCTCCAATATCAAGGCCTACGGGGGAATAAATATTTGTAAAGCTATGATCTGAAAATTCGTCCTTCAACTGTTCAAAAACTCCAGAGATCCGGCGTTTACTTCCAATCATTCCGATATAGGTTGTCCGAGCTTCTTGAGAAATGGCTTCCTCTCTTCTTAAAAGCTCCTGCAAGCTGACTACATCAAATTTATGCCCTCTTGTGAGCAATATAATAAATGTACTTGGGTTTATATGGAGGGCCTTAAAGAAGCTGACATACGGTGCGCAGACAACTTCGTCTGCCGTGGGAAACCGCTCTTTGTTTGCAAATTCTGGACGATCATCTATGACGGTAACATGAAAGCCTGTCATTTTACCGATTTTCGCTACTGGCTCAGATACATGTCCCGCCCCCGCTACAATCAGACGCGGTGGTACCGGAAACACTTCCATATAGCATTCCATTTGGTAATTCCCGTATTCAAACTGGAATGCTTTTGTAACACCTTTTTTGAAAAATGGCCAAACCTTTTCAAGAATAGCAGCTTGAAATTCTTTTGTTAACCTCGTATCAGCAAAGAGGACGCCACCTGCCTGAAATAAAATCTTTAAACCAATCAAAGCCTCGTCAAAATGCTTCGTAATGGTAACAAGAGCAGTGTCCACTTGACTGTCCTTAACAGCATGCAAGAGCTTCTCATACACTTTTCTGCTCATCAATATGCCTCATCCAAAGCAGGTTCATATACCTTTGACTCCTGAATTGCGTGGAAAATCTGCTCCGGTTTGGCTGGCAGTTTCTTTATTCTGACACCTACCGCATCATAGATAGCATTCAAAATCGCTGGAATGATCGGAATCATTACAACCTCTGCAATCCCCTTTGCACCAAATGGTCCGGATGCTTCCATTGATTCAACCGGAATTGTTTCAATCACCGGGGTTTCCCTGATTGTCGGAATGATGTAATCAGTGAGATTTTTCGTTTGATGATAACCATCTTTCATGATGACATCTTCATATAAGGTGTAGCCAATCCCCATAATGGCTCCACCCTCCGTCTGCCCTTCCAATCCTTGTGGATTCAGCACCTTTCCCACATCAGGAATGGCTACTACTTTCAAGACGTCCGTTTCTCCGGTCAAAGTGTCTACTTCAACCATTACAACATGAGTCATATAACCATATAAGTGATGAGGTGCACCACCAGAATTTTTCAATTCTTTTTTTTCACGCGGCAAGTAAAAATGCCCTTCAACACGGGTAGATTGATTTTTTCCCTTCAGCACTTGATACAATTCCTTATAGGAAACAGAACGGTCTGCATTAGTGGCTGCAGCAAACTTATTCTGCGAAACAACCACTTGATCCTCCGGTTCTCTCAATATTTCTGCCGCTGTTTCAGCAAGCAGGCTGATCATATTGGTTGCGGCAGTTGCAATGGCACGGCCGCCGGTATAAGTTGATCTTGAAGCTGAAATCGTTCCGCTGTCCAAGGTTTCTTTCGTATCTCCTTGTATGACCACGATATGGTCAATATCACACTTTAAACACTCGGCTGCTACCTGAGCATACACTGTTCCGTTTCCCGTACCGATTTCTTCAATCGCCAAACCGACTTTGAATCTTCCATCTACCAGTAGTTCAATGGATGCTGCTCCATAATCCGGGGTACGAAGACCCATTCCGACGGCATGAAATGAAGTTGCAAGCGAAACTCCGCGCTTTTTCCAAGGCTCCACCGCCTGTTCCTTATAAAGATCGCGATTTGCCCAAAGATCGCATGCCTGCGCCCTTTCAAGGGTTTCACTAGTACCAACGCTTGATTTTACAACATGGCCCAGACTGGAGATATCGCCTTGGCGATAAGCGTTTTTCTTTCTGATTTCAATCGGATCAAGTTCTATTTTTTCCGCTAGCATATCAATATGTGTCTCAATTCCAACGCACACTTGATTGACGCCGAATCCGCGAAATGCGCCAGCAATACCATTATTTGTATAAACACAAAAGCCTTCCATGTCGACATTTTTTATTTTATAAGGACCTGCCGCATGTTCAATAGCCAATGCAACCACGGCTCCTCCTAATGATGCGTAAGCCCCTGTATCACCCACTGCACGAACTTTGTGAGCTATGATGGTTCCATCTTTTTTCGCCCCGGTTCTCACCGTGACTTTAAATGGATGGCGTTTAATGCCAGCAATGACGGATTCTTCTCGCGACAGATGGAGCTTCACTGGTCTTCCTTTTGTATTTAAAGCCAATAATGCTAGATAGATTTGAACGGTAATTTCGTCTTTTCCACCGAAGCCTCCACCATTTGGGCTGGAATGAATATGAATGCGCCGTGGGTTCAACGCTAGGGCTCTCGCGATCTGGAGCTTATCGCGATGGCCATATTGGCTGGGACATTGAATAGTCAGAGAACCATCTTTATCAATCTTTCCCCAGCCGCCTTCGGTTTCCAGGAAAGCATGCATTTGCCGCGGGGAATAAAAGGTATTTTCAAAAATGAAGTCAGCCTCTTCAAATCCTTTGTCGATGTCACCGTTTTTTATGACGACATGACTATGAATATTTCCGTCCGGGTGTAGCAGCGGCGCCCCCTGAACCATAGCTTTTTCAGGGTCCATCACAGGTTCTAATGGCTCATAATTCACTTCAATTAGGCCCAGCGCTTCTTCAGCAGCTTCAAGAGTTTCTGCTGCAACAAGTGCAATCGCATCTCCTGTGCATCTAACGATATCTTCACATAGCACTGGCTGATCGGGTGTGACAATTCCAAATCCATTAAACCCAGGGATGTCCTTATGCGTTAACACACAAATGACCTCAGGATGCGCCTCAGCCATTGATATATCGATTGATTTTATTTTAGCAAAAGGATATTTGGCACGCAGAACTTTTCCAAAAGCCATATCGGGATAATGATAATCGGTCATATATTTTTGCTCTCCAGTAACCTTTTCAGGACCGTCAATTCTTTTGACTGGCTTTCCGACCCATTTTAACTTTTCATCAGTAACTGACTTTTTCAACCCCTTCATTTGTCGTCCCACCTTTTCATTAGCCTGTATAATCCCCTAGCCAATAGAGCGCTCGCCATGCTTCTTCTGTATTTCGCTGTCGCTCTTCCGTCAGTGATTGGCATGACCTCCTTCCAAGCAATATCAGCCACATCCTTGATGATATCGTCAGTAAGGGAGCTGAGAGTGAGCATTCGTTCACATTTAGGTCCTCGGATGACTGTAGGCCCTACAGAACCGAAAGCAATCCTTCCTTCTAGACATTCGCGTTGCCCCTTTCCCATTTTTAATGACATGGCTACATTGACAATTGAAATCGATTGCGCTTTTCTTGGCCCCAGTTTTTCAAAAGTGCCGATTTCATTAGCCTCTTGAGGACGAATGATAATATTTGTGATCATCTCACTTGGCGTCTGTATCGTCTGGCCTGGTCCATTGAAAAATTCCTCGATTGGAACGACTCTCTTCCCCTTAATGGAGCTTAGTTCAATTCGGGCGTCGAGTACAAATAGAGGAGGAATCGTATCGCCTGCCGGCGACGCCGTCCCCAAATTACCCCCAATTGTACCCATATTCTGAATCTGGGTAGCACCGACTTCATTTGAAGCAGATGCGAGTACGTCAGCTTTATCCCATAGGAGCTGAGATTGGAGTATATCAGTATGTGTCGTCAATGGCCCAATATGGATTCCATCTCTATCCTCTTGAATATATCTAAGTGAATCCATCCCCTTTATGTTGATCCAGGTCTCAGGCCTGCTGATACCGTCTTTCATTCGCACAACAGCATCCGTTCCACCAGCTAGCAGACGAACCACCTTTTCCTGATCACTTAAAAAATAAAGGCATTCTTCTACAGTTGTCGGAGTGAGCATATCAATTTTGGAAACTTTCATTTGAAGCCTCCCTGATATTTTTATCGTAATCCTCCTGTTTATTGAAGTTTAAAAGTATAGATGGGTGATTGACCTCCAAGTAAGTAATTTGCTTTTTGTACTTGCGAATAATGCTTCTAAGTCCTAATGTTTCTTCATTTATAACCAGCAAATCATTCTTGGTAGAGGCATGTAACAGAATAGGATGGCCCCTCTTCGTTTCATATGTTGGAACCACAACTGCTGTCTCGTTTTTTTCCAGATGAGCCTTCATTGTTTTCAAAATGGCTGAAGGTACAGGCTGGTCAACTGCCGAAATAAAAATTCCATCCACTTCTTTTTGAAGACTGGAAATCCCCTTTCGGATAGATGAACTCTTTCCATATTCATAATGTTTGTTTATTACTATTTGAGTCCCACAAGCAGAAATTATTTTTTGTAGATGTTCTGCCTGGTAACCGAGAACTACAATGATTTCATCAATATCTGCCTCTTTCATTTGTTCAATCTGGTATTGGATCAGGGGCATTCCTTTCCATGGAAGCAACGCTTTTAATTTTCCCATGCGGCTGGATAGCCCTGCTGCCAACAGTAGGCCTGCGGTTTTAAAGTTCAATTAGATATCTCCTGCAATGATTGTTTTTTGGCCGCTGCCTGTACAGCTTTGATGATTTTTGAATACCCTGTGCATCGGCAAAGATTTCCACTCAATGCTTTCATAACTTCGTTAGCCGTCGGTATATGATCGATACTATCCAAAAACGACCTGGCCATGACGATGAATCCTGGCGTACAGTATCCGCATTGGGTAGCTCCCTCGTCGCAGAAAGCCTGCTGAATGGGATCCATTTTTGCTGTCTGTCCGATTCCTTCAATCGTGACAACGTTCTGGTTTTCAATTTGTCCTATCAACATAAGACAAGAGCAAACGGCAACCCCATTGACTAGAACAGTACATGAGCCGCACTCTCCCTTACCACAGCATTCCTTACTGCCAGTTAATTGCAATTCATTACGCAGAACGTCAAGGAGCGGTTGGCTGGGCGGACAGGTAACAGAGGTTTTCTGCCCATTGACCTTGAATTCGATCATTTTCAAAAGATCAACCTCCATACATTTTGTATAGGGCCATTTTACGTTGTATGAAATCAGATTTTGGGGAGTTACTGGAGGAACCGAAGTGAAGTTACTGGCAATAAAAAAAGCTACAAAAAGGAGCCTTCAAAATTAAGAAAGCGCCTTTTCGTAGCTAAGGTTTACGGTTCCCTGTAGAAACCCCCACACCAACAGTGGGGTTATACGAAAATGGCCTATTTAAAAAGTCAGCATAAACTTGATGATTTTGCCTACATTATATACAGGTCATAATTTATTGTCAATACTAAATTTTCAAAATATAAAATAAAAAGAGACCACCTTGTTTTTTAGGTGATCTCTAATGGCTCGGTTTATCTAATCTGTTTATTCTTTCTCAGTTCTAACGACGAGAACATCACACTTAGCATGGCGAGTAATATGCTCGGAAACACTCCCAAGGAACATTCTTTCCACTGCATTGATTCCTGTTGCCCCGCAGATGATTAAATCTGCATTGACTTTTTTGGCTGCGTGCTTTGTAATAACTGTTTTTGGAGAGCCCTCTTCAACAATAGTTTCCACTTTGTCAAGACCTTGTTCCTTTGCCTGCTGAGCATAGCGATCTAGTAGCTCCTGAGCTTGACTAAGGGCCTTCTTAGTAAAATTCATATCGTACATTTCAATACCGCGGTAATAACTTGTATCTACTACATGAACTAGATTCAAGGTTGCGTCGTTTCTTTTGGCTACCTCAATCGCTTTTTTGAAAGCCCAGTCCGAAGGCTTTGACCCATCAATAGCAACAATAATTTCATGATAAGAAAGATCCATATGTACATCTCCTTTTTCAATTATTATCTCTATTAAACTATTAATTTTGTAATAAAGCTAGAAATATGTGGAATTAAGCGGGTTCGTTAACAGGAGCTTTTAATAATTTGTCATAAAAATTTCTAACTTTTCCGTAATTTACTTTCTAAATCTTAATTTGCGCCGATAATAGAGAACATAATAAGGACGGATGGAATCATATTCGTACTTCCGTGTAGCAACCAGCTAGAAACAATAGATCCCTTTGATAATTTTTCATTTATCCACCCCATAAGCCAGCCAGCAATGCCTGTGATGACAGTAATTAAAATCGTCCCTGTCACATCCGTCAAAAACACAAACATCAAGCCGTGGACAAGTCCAAAGCATGTTGCTTGAATGAAGTTCCCCTTGGCAAATCCAAATGCACGAATGCAACGTTTGCCTATAAATCCACGGAAAAGAATTTCCTCAGACAAACCCGTTTGCAAATAGGAAAAGATGAGTGAAGGAATGATTGCTTTTGCCCCAAGGCCGGCAAACTGAGAGGCAGCAACGGCCTCTGTATCTATACGCATGGTTAAGACGAAAAATAAAGGGCCGCATAACAATAACAATGTTGCAACAAATGTAATCCACCATTGTTTTTTGTGATCAATAATTGGTTTCTTCAACCCGATCCAGGAGAGAAATGGCTCCCGTCGTTTATTCACGATCAACCACCACAAGAATGGAATGACGGTAAAAATGAATAACTGTATGAAAGCACTAATAAGTATAGTCATATAATTGCCTCCATATTGATTATTTTTTTAAAGATGAGACAACTCCCTGACCCAACTTACTTCTATTCACTTTCCTCAATATCTTCCACATATTCCAAAATATCTCCAGGTTGACAGTCCAATGCTTTACAAATCACATTCAATGTTGAGAAGCGAATGGCTTTCACTTTGCCAGTCTTCAAATTGGAAAGATTCACAATTGATATGTCTACCTTTTCCGCTAATTGATTCAACTGCATTTTACGATCCGCCAAGACACGGTCTAACCGAACAATAATTGGCATAACTCATCACTTCCTAGACAGTAGCGTCATATTCTTCCTGCAAAAAAGCACCGTAACTGAAGATTTTTGAAAAAATCCATAATAAGATTCCAGATAGCAATAAGGACCAATCAATGGCAAAGAGTTGATATTGAACACTCTGAATCCACTCAACTTGGGGAAGCAATATATCCAAAGACAGCATTTTTCCAACTGAATAGAGAAAATACGTCTTCAGCGGTCGAATCGTAATACTTAAAAAGATGATCATATAGGCAATTCGTTTCATCTGTTTACTATTTCTCCCGGAGAAAATCATACCGCTTCGAATATTTTGAACTAATGTACGTAGCTGCCTAAGAATAATGAAAACAATACCTATCAATATCAGCACGATGAGCAAAGCTTGAACGAGATAACGCTTTTCATCGAGAAAATAATGCGCAAAATCTCGATCCACGATTATTTTAAAGGCCTCTATATGAATGGACAAATGAACGCTTTCCTCTACGAATACATTTTGTATCGCTTCTATTGGGAAAAAGCCAATGGCAAACAGCGATACAACAATCAGCGTCATCCCTAGAAGGCAGAAAAATAACAGGATATTTAAAATAACAATTAAAAACTGAACGAACTGCTTGAAATGTTTGGCTGCGGCTGTCTCATTCATACACATTCCCCTTTCACAATATTATTGTACTAGAAATTTAATTTAAATCAATAAAAATTTAATGTTTATCATTAATTTTTTATTGATTATTCCAATGTACTCCTGCCTAGCTACCGATAAAATGCTGAAAATGTCATGAATAGAGTATTCCTGGGTAGCTGTTATTTGGACGTTTCATTCCATACAAAAAACACTTACGCGCAACGAATATCGAGCTGTTGGCGTAAGTGTTTAATTACAATATTGTATTTTCCGGTTCAGCCGTTAGAATTTCTTTAATACAGTTGTTTTCATCCATAATGGCAACTTTCGGTTGATGTGAAGCTACTTTTTCTTCCGGGATAAGAATATAGGAAATAATGATTACAATATCACCTTCCTGCACAAGACGGGCAGCAGCTCCGTTTAAACAGATGATCCCGCTCCCTCTTTCGCCTGGAATGATATATGTCTCCAAGCGGGCACCATTATTGTTGTTTACAATCTGTACTTTTTCATTTGCTGTCATACCGACTGCATCTAAAATGTCCTCATCAATCGTAATACTGCCTACATAATTTAAATTAGCTTCAGTCACTTGTGCACGATGGATTTTTCCATTCATCATTGTTCTGTACATTTTCATTCCTCCTGTTATTCAAAACGGATTCATCATTGAAAAAAGAATCCCGGCAAGAAGGCAGAAGGAGCCTGAGTCTACACGTTTGCTTTTCACCCTTCTGTCCCTGTCCGATGACGGATCCGGGCAGATAACCCTTTATCAAATGCGCCTAGATTTTATCGAGCTTTAGTGTGGCATCCGCCGGAGGCTTAACTTTATTCAGCCGAGGTTTAAACCCCTACTGAAATACGCATTCAACTCACCCACATAAAGAAGTGGATGATTCTGCTGAATGAAGTTAAAATAGCCATTCGTCGGTGCAGTTCAATAACGATACCGCCCATCAAGATTATAACAAAAACGGCATTTCACCGGTAATTAAATGTTAATTGACCTAATTCAAATTTTTCTTTCAAGGTATTTTTTCACAAAAAAACTTCTCTTACATTCGATTGATATTTTGGCAGCCGCTCTCCGATTTTTCGGTCAGAAATCTTCACCTTGCCAAGGACACAGGCACTTGTGAAATCACCTTTTTCTTAATTAAATATAATTAATGCATAAATCAGATTATTCATTGGAATATTTATTAAAACAATAGTAGTATTGATATATCATCAATACAAATAGAACGGTATATACTTCCCGAATGTGTGGGAAAGTGAAAAAGATGTTCTTCGTTAATGATACTAGTGCTGCATCGGATTATTTATGATAGATTTACTTAATTTTTTAATATTATAGTCATTCTTGAATGAGGGATGAAATGAGAGAAAATACTAGAAATCACTGGAAGGAACAAATTAAAAGAACTGCTTCTGAAATAAAAGAAGGTAATGACTTTTCATTTATCGACCGCTTTATAAAAGACAAGCGAATAATACTTCTTGGTGAAAATTCACACGGAATAGCAGACTATTTCACGATCAAAACTGACTTAATCCGTTATTTATGTCAAAATCATGGGTTTAACATTGTTATATTTGAAAGCGGACTTTTGGAAGCAACTCTCTGTAGACAGTTTTTAAGTAATGACTCCCCTGAGAAACAAATCCAAAACAGCTTATTAGATATTTACCATAACGAAGAAATGATACCGCTGTTTTCCGAGGAATGGGCCCAGACTATAATACTTGGTGGAATGGATCCCCAGCCTACTTATCCTTTAATATCTGAGCTTATGTTAGATTGGATAAAGGATCACACGGATTATGAGTTATATGAATCTATGAGAGCAGTTGAAAAACATTATTTTGAATTGCAAGATGAAATGTTGATAAAAATAACAAAACCTTTGAAAAAGAGAATGAAGGTAGCCATTCAAGAATATGAAAACTTATTAAAGTTGTTAAAAATCAAACAGAAAAACTACAAGAACCCTGAAATACAAAGGATGCTACTATTAATCCAACGAGGGATGCAAAATAGATTACAATGGTTACAGGTGAACTTAAAAGGTTATCTGTCCTCTGGGATCCAAAGAGGGTTTAATATGTTTCAAAATTTAGAGTGGCTGATGAATCACTATTATAAAAATGAGAAGATTATTGTTTGGGCTCATAATTTTCATATACGGAAAAAACGCCCCTTAATGGCCAAATTATTAGGGATTAAATCAGTTGGATATTGGTTGCAAAAAAAGTATCCTGAAGACATTTTTGTAATTGGACTTTATGCTGGTAATGGAAAATTTGCGACGCAATTACGGGTTGAATTAGAAATAGACATTAAGAAAAAAAGGCATTTAGAGTCATTACTATATGAGACATCAGAATCAGACTTATTTATTCCATTGGATGTTAGAGAGCAAAGCGCCGATAAAAAAATGTGGTTCAAAAGAAGATGGTGGTTATTGGAATCAGGATTTTCAGGTTTTTATCCAATGGCTCTTTACCCACAAGATCATTATGACGCAATAATTTTTATACGTGAAGTGACCTCTCCCAATTATTTACAGCGGTCTGAATAAAAGACAATTTTACAAACAAAGGCTTTTCCGATTATGTAATATAAATGGTTCTTGAGATGTTGTGAGAGTGATAAAGCAACTGAACCCATACAAGAATATGAAACCAATATGGAAGTAAACAGAAGAAACGGACTTTTAGACATTTTTAAAAGGACTTTTACAAGTCCGTATCGTTAATCACTTGCTTATTGGTGGCTCGATAGTACTCTCACCAATCACAGGTTCAGCTGGACTGTCATTCCACGCTGGATGCTCTTCTATATTTTGATTAGATTCAGTTGTTTTTTTCTGATTTTCAGAAAGAAGTTCATCTAAAGCATTTTCCTGAGCCGGGCTGCATGCTGCAAGTAGCAGAATAGAAAATGCAACCAGTCCCTGCTTTCGTATTGAAATCAATATTCTGACCTCCCGAAGTTCCGAATTTATTCAGAAACCCATTATAACAACGAGGAGTAGACCAGATTTCACTTTCATCTGTTTTTAATCAGCATGTATCCTTATGTTAAAAAAAGAAATATGAATTTAATGTTCATAACAGCAGAAGTAGAAATTTGTAGAGAATTTCATTCAGCTTAACTTGCTACCCTACAATAGATGGAATTTGCTTGTTCGAGATATCCTGTGAAAGGAATTGATAGGATTTGAAGTTCTTAAACATGTCCATTGCGAGCTTCATTACTTTATTATTTTTGTTATGTTTTGTTACTCCGTTTATCATTATTTATATAAGTATCTATTTTCTACCTGAGGCCGGAACGCCACCCCTTATGCCAAAAGAAGAAGCACCAATCTTCAGCCGGAGCCACTTCCCTAAATACTAAAACCCGGACAATCGCCGGGCTTGTTTTATCGCTGTGTTAAATGACGAGCCAAGAAAAGCGTCTCATTCATCATGCTGAAATCACTGGATATGGCATTATCTATCCTGAGACAAGTAATTAAAATCAGTATTTTTTAAGTTTGGAAGCTTCTCATCAATATCTGCAGTAGATAATATTTCTTGAACATAGTCTCGTATCGCGAGCATATCAGGATAATCATACTCAAATTCCTCTTCTACACGCAATATATCCATAAAATATGAACAGTTAGGCTTCATACCCAGAAGATCATCATTAAAACTTAAAACATCAATGAAGTGATTGATAAGGTCGTTTATAATGCTGACATCACTAAAGTTGAACACTTAGTCGATCCGTTCGGCATTTCCAAGAGGACATTACAACGTTGGTTCAATCAATATATTAGTGTGAGCCCTAAATGGGTTATTCGGCGTCATCGAATGCATGAGGCAATCGAGTTAATAGAACGTGGAGTGGATATGACTCAATTGGCGATGGATCTAGGCTATTTCGATCAAGCCCATTTTAGCAAAGACTTCAAAGCAGCAATCGGCAAATCTCAGAAGCAATATGCGAAAAACAGCGATTAGTTCAGAGTTACCCGAAGAGTAAAAAACAGGAGTTGGATATTGCCTTTTTTCCTCGTGTTTCAGGGTTCCACCTCACTGAGCCGGACAAGAGGGCAATTCCTTGTCCTGTTTCTCCTAATACAGCTTTCCGACTTTTTTCTTCTTTTGGCTTTCGGTTAATTCGCCAATTTTATTAATAAATATTTGACTTCCTTCACTGTATCCTGAATTTTGAAGTGTTTTTATCTCTAGGTGTAAATGTTATCTTACTCATGTTGTCCCCTTATTCCCCATATCTTGAAATTCAAGTATATAAAAAAATACCTGTAGATAAAACACTCTTTTTCAAGTGTCCTAGCTACAGGTACCATATTAAAAGGAGCTCCTTTCATCACTACTCTTTTAAATCCTCAATAGAATCAATGTTCATATATTCAGGGACGGCCAGACCGATTTTTACGCCTTCCATACTGACTCCAATGTCGTCCAGCTTGTCGCCAAATTTTTCGAGATATGTTTTATGTGTGACAGGAAGCCAGCCAGCAAGCAGAGCATCTGCGCTTCCGTCCGCTACAGCGGTGTACATTGGACCTGCTTCCACCTGTGATAATTCCACTTCATACCCCAGATCTTCTAGGACTGTTTTTACAACGTTTGTGCTGGCTATTTCGCTGTCCCAAGAGACATAGATGAATTTAAATTTGTCGCCGTCGACTTTGTCGACACCTTTTGTCCATTCATCTACTTTATCCTGATTCTCTTCGACCCACTTCTTAGCGGCATCTTCCGGTTTTGCGCCTTCTTGGATGTCAACCATGACGGCTCCCATGTCTTCTTCTTTCCAATGGAACTGCTGAAGGACTTTGTATGCTTCCGGTTTATCTTCTTTTAAACCGAGGCGGCCGATGGTATGGATTTCTTCTTCTCCACCATAGGAACCTTCCGGATCTTCGAGATATTTTAGATCATATTTAGAGAACATCCAGTGCGGGTTCCAACCAGTAATAATGATCGGCTCCTCTTTATCGTAAGCTTTTTTCAAAGCGGCGGTCATAGCAGCGCCAGAACCGGAAACTAGTTCCCAGTCTTCTAGGTCATAGTCTTCAATGGCTCTTTCTGTTGCTTCCATGATTCCGGCACCAGGGTCAATCCCCGTGATTTTGTAATTGACGCTTTCCCCGACAGAGCCGGATCCGGAGGAATCTCCTCCTGACTTTGCGTCGTCGCTTCCACATGCTGCAAGGCCAACAGCCAATAGTGCCGCAGCTCCTAATCCTGTAAATTTCTTTTTCAAACTCATGAAATCGATCCCCTTTCTTTTCCTTTTCCTGCTTGTTGTGTCACTCTATCTAAAATGATGGCAATAACCACGATTGCCAGACCCGCTTCAAAACCGACGCCTACTTTCAGTTGTGTCACAGCGCGGTACACTTCTTCCCCAAGTCCCGGTGCACCTACCATGGAGGCGATGACGACCATTGATAGGGCAAGCATGATACTTTGGTTCACACCGGCCATGATTGAAGGCATAGCGAGTGGGATTTGCACTTTTATCAATTTTTGCATCGTCGTTGAACCGAACGCTTCTGTCGCTTCAATTAAATCCTCCGGAACCTGGCGGATACCAAGTGTTGTCAGCCGGATGGTAGGAGGTGTTGAAAAAATGACGGAAGAGATCACTCCCGGCACCACTCCTATGTTAAAAAAGAAAATGGCCGGCAAAAGGTAAACAAATGCAGGCATCGTCTGCATAAAATCCAAAATCGGTGTAACGATTCTTCTGACGGTATGATTCTGGGATGCACAGATGCCGATTGGAATTCCTATGGCCACTGAAATGATGACCGATGTCAGAACCAATGCAAGCATTTGAAGCATCGGGCCCCAATAACCTAAATAATCAATGAATAATAGCCCGATAAATGAAAATAGGGCTATTTTTTTATTTGCTATCCACCATGCCAGCAATCCGAAAATCAGTGCGAACAGAATGGATGGCGCTATATTAAACAGATCCACCAAACCTGTGACAAAAGCGTCCAAAACAGTAGTTATTCCGTCGAAAACAATACCGAATGTCGTGACGAGCCAATCCACCATTTTATCCACCCACGCAGCAAGTGGAATTTGCGGGATTAAATCACTCATACTCATCTAATGCACCTCCCGCATATGATTGCTGGCCATTGATTCGGATTGTTCATTAATAAACTCATTATCACCAGACATAGCGCCGATGAGGGCTCCGCGGATAATGATCCCTTGCAGTCTATGTTTCTCATCTACTACAGCAACAGGAATTGATGCGGTTGAAACGAGATTGAAGAGATCAGAAAGGAGGGTGTCTACCTTCACAGCAGAAATGTTTTCAATGAGGACATCCTTCAGCGACTTGCCCTGTTCAAATGCTTTATTGGCATCCTGAGCGGTCACTGCTCCGAGCAAGCGATTTTGTTTATCGACTATATAGATGGAAGAAATGCCATGGTGCTTCATTAGTCTTAGTGCAACCCTTGGTCCTCTGTCCAATTGTACACTTTCCGCCTGTTTCATGATGTGGCTCGCTGTCAATACACGGGAGAGGTCCACATCCTCAACGAACCGCTCAACATATTTGTTGGATGGATTCATCAATATCTCTTCTGGTGTGCCTATCTGGACAATCTGTCCGTCTCTCATCAATGCGATCCTGTCACCAATCCGCAGCGCTTCATTCAGATCATGTGTGATGAAAATGATTGTTTTGCCCATTTCATCGTGTAATTGAATCAATTCGTTTTGCATATCTTTCCGAATCAGCGGGTCGAGTGCACTGAATGCCTCGTCCATGAGCAAAATATCCGGGTCATTGGCAAGCGCTCTTGCAAGCCCGACTCTCTGTTGCATTCCACCGCTCAGTTGATCTGGATACTGGCTTTCATAACCTTCGAGTCCGACGAGTTTCAATGACTCTCTTGCCTTTATATCCCGTGCTTCTTTGCTCACCCCTTGGACCTCCAACCCATATTCCGTGTTCTCCAGTATGGTTCGGTGGGGGAAGAGTGCGAATTTTTGAAAGACCATGCCGATCTTTTCTCTTCTTACTTTCCGCAGTTCTTCTTTATTCAGGGATACGATATCCGCGCCATCCAGGAATACATGTCCTGCCGTCGGTTCGATCAGTCGATTCAGCATCCTGACAAGAGTCGACTTTCCACTGCCGGAAAGCCCCATGATGACAAATATCTCACCATCATAGACATCGAATGTTGCATTTTTGACCCCGACAGTTGCACCCGTTGACTCCAGGATGTCTGCTTTGGTTTTTCCGGCATCCAAAAGCTGCAACGCTTTTTTTGTATGTTTGCCAAAAATTTTGGTCACATCTTTAACTTCTATTTTCTTATATGACTTTTTCTCATCCATTTTTTTCACCCCTTAGCTACATTACAAGTGTAGGGGAAACAGCATATCAACTCAAACATGGTATTCAGCACATAACGTTTATAAAGTGTGTACAGTTTAAACTGTACACGAAAAACGAATGGCATGCTTACAAATGCTCCGCTTTCCTGTTGTATCCTACCCCATTGAATTCTTTACTTTACAAACAATCTGTAATAATGTAATTAAGAATTAACGTGAGAAATTTTGAGGATGTGAGTGTTTTGGAGGGCAGAGAACAACTTGAAAAAGCTCGGGAGCGGATTATCGAAGTTATCGCTAAAAATATTGACTTGTATGGAATGACACATTCTGCTGGAAGATTATATGGAACGATGTTTTTCCATAGTAAACCGTTGACGCTGGATGAGATGAAAGAAGAATTGGGAATGAGCAAGACAAGTATGAGCACAGCTGTCAGAGCCCTGTCCGATATCAAGCAGGTGGAGCGGGTCTGGAAAAAGGGTGTCAGAAAAGACCTGTACCAAGTAGAGGAAGATTGGTACCAGGGTTTCATAGACTTATTTTCTATCAAGTGGAGGAACGCTGTTTCCATGCATCTTACTGCGATAAAAAAATCACTGGCGGAATTGAAAAAGCTGGTTGAAGATGAAAATATCAGCTCAGAAATCAAAGAACTTGCCATGATAGACATTGATAAATTGGAGTATGCATATCATTATTATGAATGGGTTGACCGAGTGGTCGAAGCATTTGAAAACCACGATATTTTTGAGCTTGTACCGAAACACTTATAGGTGGCGAGGCCTTAAGTATAGGGACAACTTTTCCGGTGGAGAGAAGACGATTTGTTTCTATCACTTACCTGTGGATAAGACTTTTTCTGACAAAAAGACAACTTCACGCTTTGTTTTGTGTTTTACTTATTTTGTTTTAGATGTTTTCCTTGTTTTATTGTTGTCTGCGTTGAAATTTGTTGTTATATCAAGTCTTTCAGCACTTAACTAAATGGTGTGATAGATAACATTTTGGGTGCCAGTCATAACACTTTTGGTGCGAACTATAACATTTTTTGGTTCCACCTACAAGACATGGTGTGGATTATCACCGGATGCGGAACGGTATTGAGGCTTCCCCATCTCGTTGAAAGATAACATCTTAGGTGTGTTTAGCCATTATGAAATGAATATAACAATATTTTTCTTTTGTTATAGTAAAAAGTTTGTCATAATGTCATTGTTCATGGCATCCATTGAATTGGTTGAGTCGATTAAGGATAATATTGTCACTGAGTCCAATGTCCCGATTGAAGCCAACTATAAGCTAAGCTCGGTGTTGTGGAGCAAAAAGATTATATTGGTTCTGGCGAGCAATATTCAACCTTCGGATGATGATTTTAAGACATATACTTTCCCCATCGGGATCGGGCCATTTTGTTGAAGATCATTAAACATGGATAAGATTGGATTTATTAAAAATACGATAAGAAATGCTTATTGACATTTATATGAAATGAATAATTTTAAGTATTAATAGTCCAAGTTATACTTTTAGTTGGGAGATGAATTGGAGAAGGATGGTGTTTTATTATGTTGTATTCATTCACTGGAATTGATCATGTTCAATTAGCTGCACCAAAAGGAAGCGAAAATAAAGCACGGAGTTTTTTCAATGGTGTTCTTGGCATGGAGGAAATCCTAAAGCCCGAAAACCTGGTGAAACGTGGCGGTGTTTGGTTTAAATGTGGAGCGCATCAACTTCATATAGGAATTCAGGAAGATTTTATACCCGCCAAAAAGGCACATCCAGCTTTCCACGTTGAAAATTTAGAAGGGCTGCGCGAGCAGATAATTGAAAAAGGGATCAAAGTCATTGAAGATGAACCACTCGAAGGCGCTAAACGTTTTTATGTAAATGACCCATTCGGTAATCGCCTGGAATTCCTTCAATGGATTAAATAATCCTGCTGTTAGTTAGAGCACTACAATATGTTTGATTTAAGCCCAAACTTTATAAAAATTTTCGATAATGTTCCGCGGTTAAAGGACGCTTTTGTGGAACAACACAGGTAGAAAATGATCAAACTTATTTTAAAGAAACATCTGCTGCTTCTCCCTATATATCTTTAAGTCTAAACTTACAGAGTAATCCTAATAAAAATAATGTCTGTCTTCAGGCTCGTATTCGTAATCAGCTTCTCCTGATACTGATTCAAGCTTTTGAGGCTCTTCGGAATTTGATTTTCTACCTTTAAATAAATTAAAGATCCTTTTAATCATTGCTTTAAGCACCTCCCGCATCGTTTTAATCTTACGAATAATATGTATCATATTTTAATATTAGGTAACCATTAAGTGGATGTAGATCCCTAAAAACATTTCGTGCATCCTTCACTTAAATAACCTCTGACAATCTTTCAACGAGTTCCTCCTTCGTTATCTCTCTAATTACGCAAATACAGCAATTGCTTCCTTTCTAAGAAATAAAATGATAGGATCTATTTACCTATTCAAGGAGGATAAAAATGGATAAAAAGAAATACTTTATACTTTTTCCGCCATTTCTTATGCTGGGAATTGTACTAATTATTGTACTCCCAGAGCATCGCACATTTTACGCATTTTTGGCGATTCCTGTTTTTTGGATTACATACTATTATTGGATTTTCATAGAAAAAAAGAAACGGAAGGAGTACCATTAAAAATATTTATCTCCTCACATGCACCTTAAAGTTAACATTTTCAACAAAATTGTTTCTGAAAAATAGATGACGGCTTATATTCAAACGGTTTTTTACCATCTATCTCAACTGAATAATGAGCTCTAATTTCAATGCTCATCGTTATCGATCTTAAGATGCTTTTTTGCTATGATAAAAAACGGAAGAGGAGTTAAACCATATGAAGAAAGCAAAGATTGTTTTATTCATCTTACTCTTAATGGATCTTTTCTTCTTAGTTAATTACTTCATTAACTGGGGTTCTCAGTTAAATGCACTTTGGGTTGCAATTTTCCTTATTGGAATCATTCTTTCTATTATTACCCTTAGAAAACCAAAAGAAAAACTGGATGTTGACATATTATCTATCGGCGTGCTAGTTTTAAGCGTTTCTTCCATAGGTGGGTATATTTTTAATTTTTATCTTACACACTTTTTTGGATAAACAAAAAAATTGGTCAAGGCTATATGTTTTACTTTGAACTTTGCAGGGACGTGTTGCTTTAGGATAGAGAGCAACGTAAACTACGATTCCTACACACGCACCTTAAAGAAATTAGGTACAGCCAATATTAATTGTTAGCAAGACATGCTTTTTTCTGCTGGAAATTTGCATAATTTAAAAA
Organism: Bacillus norwichensis; assembly: GCF_014836955.1. Lineage (GTDB taxonomy): Bacteria > Bacillota > Bacilli > Bacillales > Bacillaceae_C > Siminovitchia > Siminovitchia norwichensis. The sequence continues at coordinate 25,838 of NZ_JACSPV010000026.1, read as the reverse complement.
TGGAGGGATATACGTGCAAACGGAAAAACTTGAAACGCGTAAAGGAAGAACATCTTATTTTGACGGAGGACTATTACAGTACATAGGCTGGGTTATTCTCGGCACGCTTGTCACAGTTTGCACCTTCGGCATTTGCTACCCCTGGTCTATTACGATGATCTATGGATGGAAAATTAATCATACTGTCATCGAAGGAAAGCGAATGCAATTTCATGGTTCTGCAATTGGATTATTTGGACATTGGATTAAATGGTGGTTCTTTACAGTCATTACATTGGGTATTTATGGATTTTGGGTATTTATAAAGTTAGAAGACTGGAAAGCTCGTAATACTACTTTTGTTAATTAATGCCCTGCCCTTTGGCGCCTGTCTATCAAATAAAACGGGAATGCTGAAGAGATATTAAGTTTTTCTCTATTCAAAACTTAATATCCCCTGGTTACCTGCAAAAATACTCTGTATAACATATACTATAAGTTTTCTTTCTTATTCTAAATGTAGTATATGATTCTTTATAGAATAGAGATGATGACTGAAGCATTGCTCATTTTTTGGTCAATCTTGGATGATGCATTTTATTATTTGTTTTATAGATTCCCTGACTAAGATGATTGTTTTAATATTTATGTCATTTAAATTTTTTCGTATTCATACCTGCTTAAGCACGCAAACCTGCATTAAAAATTTGAAGACAATCAGATCCTAAAAGGAGTTTTTCAAAATGGAAAAATCTACAAAACCAACAGATTGCCCAAAATGTGGTGGAAAAGAATTAGGCAAGGGGAAACATACAGGGTATGGAGTTATGTACCCGGATGGTAAGATGGGCCTCGGTTCAAATGTTGAATACATTCTTTGTACTGATTGTGGGTATATAATTGAAAGCTATGTAAAAAAACCGGAAAAATTCAAAGGCACACTTTTTTAGGAGAGGTGTAATTCACAGGTTTACATACACTCGAAAAATCATGATCTTAAGCCCGGTCGGCAACACCGGGCTTTTTCGCGGAATGAGGCAATTTTTTTTACTCAATCACTAACATATCATTTTCATCAAATTTCCAATCTTCCCCATAAGCAACCTCCCAATAATAGCCGTCAGGGTCTGAAAAGTATCCGCTATATCCACCCCAAAAAACAGGTTGAGGTTTTTTAACAACTGTCCCTCCGGCCTGTTCAGCTTTTTCAAAAATACGATCCACTTCTTTAACGGATTTTGCGTTATAAGCAAGAGTAATACCTGGGAAACCTGTTCTAACCGGGGCTTCCTGTTCATTTATATCTTTTGCCAACTCATTTAAAGAATATAATGCTAATTTACTTCCCCCATTATTAAAGAATACAATGCCTGGATTCTCTTCATCCACCATCGTGTCAAAACCAAGACCGTCCCTATAGAATTTTAAAGACTGATCCATGTTTCTTACACCAAGTGTTATCAAATTTATTCTGTTCATATTACTCATCCTCTTGTTTTATTTAATTATTCAAATTTTAAGCCTTTTAAGCAAAAAAAGCGACCTATTCTCATCAAGAAGAGGTCATTCTTGTAAACGACTGTTGACTGTGTAAGTTCATGTACCAAAACCAAGAATTCCATGTGAACATATTTACCTAATAACTGCACCTGTCTCTGGTCCAACATAAATATTTCGTTTACCGCGGCTCGTCATGATTGTGACGACATTAGGATACGGCCTGTCCAGAATATCATAAGTGAGTCCGCCGTACTTGGAAGGTGTAAGGCTCCAATCAGAATTCTTCTTGACCGGCTGGACTCCGAGCTTATATGTTCGCCATGTATTTGCCCCGGCAGGCAGATGAACCGTCTGCTTTTTAACAGCTGGTTTGGAAGGAGTGGCTGGGGTGCTAGCTGGTTTATTTGCTCTCATTTTGTTAAGCAATTCAAGATTTTTCCCTGAGGAAAAGTCATATCCACTGACCCCGTATTGTTTAGCAAGCTTCTTGCGATTTTCCTTGCTGGAATCCATACCGATACTTTTAAGATAATCCACGATACTGGTTCCGCTGTAACTGCTGGATGGCTTATTTTGAGTTGGTACAGCTGGCTTGGAAACAGGTTTATTTATGACTTTTTTCATACCGAGATACTCCGCCACGCCTTCAGCAATCGCCTTTCCAGCAGCATCAAGGATCTTATCATCCCTCATTTTCTTAATATCAATGCTTGAATCCATATAACCTCCCTCAATCAGGATCGCCGGCATCTTGGATTCTCTAAGCATGTGAAAATCTGCTTTTTTCAGCCCCCTATCTTTCAATCCATAAGCTTGAACCAGCTTCCTTAGAACAACGGAAGCCAACTTTTCGGCTTGTGGCCAGATTCCTAAGTAAGTGTAAATTTCTGTACCTGTCCATTCACCCCAACTACCAGTATTAGCATTGTGATGAACTGAAATAAGAATATCTGCACCCCAAGCATTAGCTTTATTTGTTCTAGTAATTAGCGGTACATCTGTTTTGCCAGTTGAATCATCCAGCCTCAACAGAGAAACGCCTTGATATTGCTTGAAATATTTAATAGCTGACAAAACGACTTTATTGTTAAAATTCCACTCATACTCCCCTGCTGGTGTTCGTTTGCCTGCTGTTACTCCGAAGCCGCCATGCCCTGCATCTATAGCAATCTTTATCATTATTGATCCTCTCCTTGCTATATTAAATGCGCTTTATGCACCATCCGGACAGGCGACTCTCTTAGTTCCTTTGTGGATTTTTTGTAAGAAAAGACAAGCAGCATAGTCTAGCGCGGGCAAACAAGACGATTCGCGAGGAGGCATAGCTCTCACCACTACTTGAAAGCGGCTAGGTGGTGGACAAAGATAAACCCTTCCTTTGAATTAAATTTTCCATAACAAGCTATACCTTGCTTATAAAAAAGAGCAACGCATATGCGTCACTCTTTCTCAATCGTACTTTTTGTCCCTGAATATAATCCGGAAGCTGATAGCCCTAACATGACTCCAACAAGGATGCCCTGCTTTAAATCAAACTCTGTCACATAAACAATTCCAATGATTATGCCAAGAGCCAATGAGATAAAGGGCAAAATCTTACAAGGGACACCTGCCCGCTTGAAGACTTCCACCAGACCGACAATGACTGGAATGATTGCTATGTCGTAGATTTCAAACACCTTCTCTCACCTCCTACGACATAATATGAATTGCTTGTCTTTACAGTTACAGCACACGTCTTGGAATCTAAAAAGATAAGAAAACACACTATTTCAAGTAACTTAAAAGTTAAACCTTAACATAAAATGATATAGTTAAAATAACTGAGAGTTCTTTTGAAGTAGGAGAGCATTTAGGCGGAGAATTTGTGTAAATGAGGTGATATTTTGAAAATGCCAGAAGTATATCTGATCGGCGAATTAAGGATGAAAAACTTTGAAATATTTCGTCTTATGCATAGCAAAAAAGATGGCTGGAATTATACAATAGGATTTATTGTAATAGAAGATTGCAATAGAAAAACCCGGATTGAAGATTACCCTTTTTTAATCGATGTCTATCAAAATCAATCAAATAATTTTGAAGCGAATGATAACCTCATAAAAGTTAAAGCAATCGTTACTGAGGATTTGAATGAACATGATGCTGATGTAATTGAACATATTAGTGTAAGTTAGTTGAATTTAAAGAAAATACAGATTGTCTTTTTTCAGTTGTTATAAAGGCTGATTTAGATAAATGGATAGAACACTACAGGAAAATCCATTTAAGGTTTATAATGAATTATTACAATTTACAGAGGCAAAACCAAACGTAGCAAATTTCCATAAAGAATCTCTATAAAGGTTTTTTCAGGAATGACCAACGTTCTTTTTGATAATTCAAACCCTCAGCCACTTCACAGATAACATGATTTCTAGCGGTCACCGGCAACAGTGGTACAAACTGCTTACAGGTTCAGCAGGCATCTTCGACTCGTTGACCAGAAAGTCGGAAAGGAAAACTACTGCGGCAACTAGCAATTAAGAAGTATTTGTGTATCTTGGGAAGATTATACTTTTGCTTTTTGGTTTTATGGACGAATAGAGCATATATCCATATCTGCGGCAATTAATATAAAAACATTACGTGGGTAGAAGCAAATAGTGAAAAAAGATAAATCTCGATCTGCGGATCGGGCTTGTTTTATTTCTAAAAAGCCTTCACTCTAGAGGCTGGTTAATTTTGAAAAATAATGGTAAAATACCCAAGTTGCAAAAATTCTATAAGGAGCAAAAACATGAAAAAAATATTTGGTAGTATCATATTACTCTTAACTCTTCTAGTTTTCAGTGGGTGTGGGAGTAAAGAAGAAACAAAAACCTTTATTTCTAATCAGAACGGAATTGATATGGAATTAGTTTACACTTACAAAGGGGATAACGTTTCAAAACAAACGTCCAACAATACAATACCGTATTCTGCATTAGGAGTTGCTACAAAAGAAGAAGCACAAGCAGTATTAGATCCAATTTCGACAAAATATCAAGGATTAGAAGGCGTCGAGCAGAAAATTGAATATAAAGAGAATGAAGCAGTCGAAACATTATCTGTAGATTTTGGAAAATTGGATTTCGATAAAGCTAAAAATGTTCCCGGTATGGACTTCTCTGGAAATACAAATAATGGTGTGAGTATGAAAGAATCTGAAAAAATGCTTCTGGAAGATGGTTTTGAATTAAAAGAGTAATATTCGCATTTTGATTACTAATATTGTTGATATACAGTGATTAGAAAAAGCCCTCACATTAGAGCTATTTTTTATTACATTTTCTCTACATATTGCGGATTAGCCATCATATACGAGCTTGTAGATTTTTGATCATCTACAATAAATTACCAATAATAAATATATCTAATAACCATAAGCTCGACAGAACGTCGGGCTTATGGTTATTTGTCGATAGTTGTAAGCAACGAAAGCATTGATCGGCATAGTATTAAAATATTTCTATGGACTTCATTTGTATTTAAAGTGACAGGCACATCTGGTTGTTTAAGACTATCGAAAAAACCTTATTTGAGTTAACGAATCAGGTTGAGAAAAAAATCCTAAAATAAAGATTTTATTGGAGGCGTAGCAATGAAGCGTTGGTGGTACTGGTTGTTTAGTGCGGTACTTTTCGGATTTATTCTTATAACTCGTGGTTTATTTTCCTCTTATAAATTGGAGGGAGAACACCCAGGTTCATTAAATGAATCTTTATTAAGTATTTGGTGGGGCTGTATTGCTGTTTTAGTAGTATTGTTATTTTTTAAGTGGAAAAGTGAAAAAAGTTGATAAGTCTGTTAAGTGTCATGTTCAAACAAACGAGTGCGTCAAATTAAGAAAATCCTAATAAAGTCTTTAAGGTGCTTCCGAACTTAATTGCAAGCGGTAAAACAGCTTAACCACCGTTATGCTGTTTCATGGCTTTTGGCGTAACTTCCCTACGAGGAGAGGCAGTTGTACCAGGTAACTTAATATTTTGACCAAGATAAATCCAGTTTGGATTTTTAATGCCTTCATCTTGACACACCCTTTAACAGTCGCTTTGTATTTTTTAGCAATAGCTGTCAACGTGTACCCTGCCTTGACATGTGAGGAGCAAAAAATAATTTTCGAAATATGTTATAACTTAAGCATCATTAAAAAGTGGTGATATTTATGAAAGAATTTTTATCCAGTTTTTTATTAATAGTAAGTTGGTTTATATTTGCAGTAAGCCTATACCTGTTTGTATGGACGCTTATAATGCCTTCCATTGCACTTGTCCCTTTTCTCATATCCCTGATTTTAGGTATGATATGCTTTTATTTTTCTAAAAGACTGAACGTTAAATATAAAGTAAATTTCTAAGTTTTCAAGCCTGATGGTAGATGTGTCATTCGCATCTGGATATTACACATCTACCTCAATTTGAATCATATGCTGGCGCCGTATCTCTTCTGTTTAGCCTATTACTGCTACAATCTTCTCCTCCCTTGCGATTGCCCCTCTCCTTTTCTAATCCTGCCGTTCCTTCCGAATCAATTTCTTTGCCAATTAAGCCATCCGCTTTCTTGTTTCCTGTCACCATCCCATTTATCAAGTCATTCGTAACCTTGGAGTCATTCCCTTCAGTATTACATTGTAAGCTAACGTAAATATGAAATTCGCACAAGAAATATAAGGCTATGATAGCATGCAGGGCGCTTGCGTTTTTGTGCTCATGTGTCAAAAAATGAACAAAAAAATACTGCCCGAATACATGGGCAGTATTTTAAAGTGGTGTTTTTTTAGGGGTGAAGGCACTTTTTAACTCATATTCTCACCATTCACCCCAAACATCTAGCTTAATAAAGGGTCATATACTGTTCTCGTTCCCAAGGGTGTACTTGTGTCCGGAACATTTGCCATTCTATTTCTTTCGTTTCAATGAAATTATCAAAGATGTGTTTACCTAAAGCACCCTTAATGATTTCATCATTTTTCAATTCATGGAGCGCTTCTTCAAGGTTGTGTGGCAGATCTGCTACTCCTTCTTCCTCACGCTCTTGTTTATTCATATTATAAATGTTTCGATCAACAGCAGGCGGAGGTGTCAATTGATCCTTGATCCCGCTTAAACCTGCCTGCAATAGGACTGCCATCGCCAAATATGGGTTAGCTGTTGGGTCCACGCTTCTGAGTTCAATCCGTGTGCTTTGTCCCCTTGATGAAGGTACCCTAACCAGCGGACTGCGGTTCTGTGCAGACCAAGCGATATAGCAAGGTGCTTCATAACCCGGTACAAGACGCTTATAGGAGTTAATGGTCGGGTTAGTGATGGCTGTAAAGCCAGGAGCATGTTTGATAACCCCTGCCATGAACTGGTATGCTGTTTCGCTTAGTTCCAGTTCTCCGTTTGTATCATAGAAAGCATTTTTCCCATTTTTGAACAAGGACATGTTAAAATGCATTCCGGAGCCTGCAACCCCAAATAATGGTTTTGGCATAAATGTGGCATGAAGACCATGGTTCCGTGCAATTGTTTTAACAACTAGCTTAAATGTTTGGATATGATCACACGCAGTAACTGCGTCTGCATATTTAAAGTCAATTTCGTGCTGGCCAGGGGCTTCCTCGTGGTGGGATGCCTCAATTTCGAATCCCATCTCTTCAAGTTCAAGCACAATATCGCGGCGGCAATTTTCTCCAAGGTCCGTAGGAGCCAAGTCAAAATAACCACCGTTATCATTCAACTCAAGAGTTGGATCGCCTTTTTCATCCAGCTTGAATAAAAAGAACTCGGGCTCAGGCCCCAAATTGAAGTCTGTGAATCCGTATTGTTCCATTTCCTTTAAAACTCTCTTCAAATTGCTTCTCGGGTCGCCTAAGAATGGCTCTCCAGATTTATGATAGACATCGCAAATCATTCTAGCCACTTTGCCTTTTCCGGCAGTCCATGGGAAAATGACCCACGTATCAAGGTCCGGCACCAGGTACATATCAGACTCTTCGATCCGCACAAACCCTTCTATAGATGATCCATCAAACATCATCTTATTATCAAGAGCCTTTTCCAATTGACTGATTGGGATTTCAACATTTTTCACCGTGCCCATAATATCAGTGAATTGGAGTCTCACAAACTTTACATTTTGCTCTTCAGCAAGCTGCGCAATACTTTCTTTCGTAAATATTCCCATCGAACAAAATTCCTCCCGTGTGAAGCAGAATCACTCTGCAGTCATGACAAGATCTGCGGAGAAAAATATTACTTTAGTAATATAATTCCCACGTTTTCATCTGTCAAGTTTTTTTTCAAAAAATGACAGCAGTAAAATGCTGTCATTTATATATATACACTTAATTAAGCTTGATCAAACCTTTTTCAATTAAACGGTCTACCGCAGAGGCGATAGCAATCTTTACATGGGCGTATGTCAGGCCTCCCTGAACATAGGCTGAATACGGAGGCCGGATGGGACCGTCAGCCGATAATTCAATGCTTGCCCCTTGGATAAAAGCTCCGGCCGCCATAATGACTTGATCATTATAGCCCGGCATTTCGCTTGGAAAAGGAGTAACATGTGAATCAACTGGCGATGCAGCCTGAATGGCCTGGCAAAACTCTATCATCATATCAGCATTCGAAAATTGAACAGCTTGAATCAAATCAGTTCGGAAATCATCCCATTTAGGCGTCGTTTGAAGCCCGATCAACTCTAACAAGGCCGAGGTGAAAACTGCCCCCTTTACAGCTTGACCCGTCACATGAGGCGCCAAAAAGAACCCCTGGTACATTTCCAGAAGCGTATATAAAGAAGCTCCTGATTCGACTCCAAGCCCCGGAGATGTCATCCTGTATGAACAAGCTTCGACTAGCTCTTCTTTTCCAATAATATAGCCACCGCTTTTTACCAAGCCGCCACCAGGGTTCTTAATGAGAGAGCCAGCCATCAAATCAGCTCCAACATTACATGGTTCTAGCGTTTCTACAAATTCCCCGTAGCAGTTGTCAACGAAAACGATGACCTTTGGATCAATTTCCTTTACAAACCGGATCATTTCCTCGATTTCCTTAATTGTAAATGATGGGCGGTCATCATAGCCTTTTGAACGCTGAATGCCAATGACTTTCGTATTCGGCTTCATCGCTTGCGATACAGCCTCAAAGTCCACCTTTCCGTTCTCTTTAAGTGGTACAGCATTATAATTAATTCCAAACTCTTTTAGCGACCCGCTCCCATTTCCGCGTATCCCTACCACTTCTTCCAGTGTATCGTATGGTTTTCCCGTAATATATAATAGTTCATCGCCTGGACGCAATACACCGAATAAAGCTATAGAGATCGCATGGGTACCTGAAACAATTTGCTGCCGTACAAGGGCAGATTCCCCGCCAAACACATCAGCGTAAATTTTTTCAAGAGTTTCTCGGCCTAAATCATTGTATCCATAGCCTGTTGACGGAGTAAAATGGAATTCCCCGACTTGATGCTCCTGAAAGCTTCGCAGCACTTTGTACTGGTTTTCTTCAATAATGCGATCAATCCTTCGGTGGATGTCCGCTACTTTTTCTTCAGCTTGTTCAATGAAAGGCCTTAACGTTTTTTCATGCTGTAAATAATTATACATTTTGTTTTCAATACCCCTTCAGATTTCAAATAATTTTAAAGACCCTGTGATTGGGTGATTTGGAAGAACATAGCCCTTACATCTGTAGGACTCCTTCTCTTCCAGAAAAACGAGCTCCCGTAATATGGTTTCTCTTTTTAAAACCGAGAGCAAGCGCCCTTCATCAGAAGGGATCATTACATGGTAATACTGCATGGCAGCAACAGCCATATCCTCAATTTTTTTCTTTAATCGGTTTCTGTCCGCTTCATCAAACGCACTAATCAATATTGTTTCTCCTGAGCTAGGAACGAAATCAGAACGCACTTCATCCGCTTTATTATACACGATCAACTGCGGGAGATGCTCCATATTCAGCTCCTCTAATAATTCATTTACTGTCCTTTCGTGGTTAAAATAATCTGGATTGGAGCTGTCAACAACATGAAGCAGAAGATTTGCTTCATTCACTTCTTCCAATGTGGAACGGAAAGCAGCAATCAGTGTTGTAGGCAGGTCCTGAATGAATCCAACAGTATCTGTTATCAAAGCAGAAAAGCCGTTCGGGAGCACGACCCTTCTGGTCATAGGGTCAAGGGTTGCAAACAACTTATCTTCCTCAAATGATTCTGCCATTGATAGCCGATTGAACAATGTGGATTTTCCAGCATTCGTATAACCGACAATCGCGATTTGGAATGTATTGTTCCTTTTTCGCCTCTCGCGATACCTCTCTCGATGTTTGACAATCGTCTGCAATTGATTTTTGATATCATCAATCCGTCTCCTGATATGACGACGGTCCGTTTCCAATTGTGTTTCCCCTGGCCCTCTTGTGCCAATGCCGCCTCCAAGCCTTGAAAGGGTAGTTCCCTGTCCCACTAACCGGGGCAGTAAATACTGGAGTTGGGCCAGTTCGACCTGAAGAATCCCTTCTTTTGATTTTGCACGCTGTGCAAAAATATCAAGAATCAAATGTGTACGGTCTATCACCCTGCTTGACAGCACACTTTGCAAATTTCGTAATTGAGTCGGACTTAGTTCGTCATTAAAAATGATCAAATCAGGCTCTAGCTCTTTTTCAAGCTGATTCAGTTCTTCCAATTTACCTTTGCCAATATACGTTGCCGGGTGCAAACGTTCTCGCTTTTGTTGAATTTGAGCAATAACCTCTCCGCGGGCGGTAGATGTTAACGAAGAAAGCTCATCTATACTATATTGGAATTTCTGATCGTTGTCAGTCAACTGACAGCCGACGAGGATCACTTTTTCTTTCTCTGATGATGGCACTACATCCCCTGCTTTCTTTGCATTATTCTCCCATCATAGCAAATGTTGTTTGATTTCAAAAAAGAAAAGCCGCCTGAAGGCGGTTTTAAGCTAAGTATTTTTGGTTAGTTTAAAATCATTGCTGAGTAGCATCATTAAATCTTTACGGTTAATATGAGACTCCATCAAAAGTCTCATCGCCTGTGATCTCACTGCCTTTTCAATCATGTTCCGAACGTATCTTCCGTTGGAAAAGGATGGTTTTTTTTGCGCCTTCACATATATTAAATGATCCCTCAATTTTGACCCGGCTTCTCGACTCAGTTCATATTGCTTTTCGTTTAACATTCGGGCGGCTATTTCCATCAGTTCATTCACGGTGTAATCAGGAAATTCAAACACTAATGGAAAGCGTGACTGGAGTCCAGGATTTAAACTCAAAAAATAGTCCATCTCCTTGGAATATCCCGCTAATATCAATATGAATGTATGTTGTTTGTCTTCCATATGTTTTACAAGAGTGTCGATCGCCTCTTTTCCGAAGTCTTTTTCCCCTCCGCGCCCAAGGGAGTATGCCTCATCTATGAATAAAATTCCACCTGCCGCTTTTTTTACCAAATCACGGGTTTTTTGAGCTGTGTGACCGATATACTCTCCAACCAGATCGGCTCTTTCCGCTTCTATTAAATGCCCTTTCGGCAAGACACCCATTTTATGAAAAAGCTTTCCAATCAGACGAGCAACTGTCGTTTTTCCGGTCCCTGGGTTCCCCTTGAACATCATATGCAGTGCTTGTGGGCTCGTCTTGAGCCCAGCGGCTTCCCGTTTTTTATTGATATAAATCCATGCATAAACTTCTTTAAGGGTTTTTTTCACATCCTGCATTCCTACAAGTGTATTCATTTCCTCTTCGATTTCCCTTAATATCGAATGCTGGCTTGACAAAGCATTAGAGACAGTTGGTTTTCCATCCAATCGCCTTGATTGATCGCGTTTCTGCATATTGAGCATGATACTGATCTGACCGTTATTCTTCATCTTGATTGGCTCATCCACAGCTTCTCACCTCTCATTCAGACACAGTATACGCCCAGTTATGTAATTGTGTTCCTTAACCCCATTCTGGCTCACTTCATTATATTCGTGATAAGGGTGCTTGATTACCGGAGAAATATGTTCGGCTATTTAAGATCACTAAATGGCCGTGCGCCTGTAGTACTTAATCCATATTTTTTCAGTTTTCTGATCACAGTCGTCTGATTCACTTTAAGTGCTGCTGCTATTTTTCTGGAAGTTTTATATTTTTCGATTGCGGTGTTTAATAATTGTTTCTCAACACTTTCCACTGCATCGTTTAATGGAATGATTCCTTTCATGACGACAAGCGGCTTTCCGTTCCCGCTTTTAACTTGATCTGGCAGGCAATCCAAAAAAACAATATCGGTACTGGCAGTAACGACGAGCTGCTCCACCATGTTTTCAAGCTCCCTGACATTTCCTGGCCAGCTATATGATCGAAGAGCAGCAAGCGATTCATCGGATATGATGACATTCCGGTCATATTTTTCATTGAACTCTTCCAAGAATAATTGGAGAAGGAAGGGAATGTCTTCAACACGCTTTCTAAGCGGCAATAGATATAATGGAACAACATGGAGCCGATAATATAGATCCTCCCTGAACAGACCTTTTTCCATCATGGATTTTAAATTTTTATTCGTTGCTGATATAATACGAATATCGACTTTTCTTAATTGATTGCTGCCTACACGCCTGAAAGTCTTTTCTTGGACAAGATGCAGAAGCTTGACTTGTATTTCAAGGGGGAGTTCACCCACTTCATCAAGAAAAAGTGTCCCTCCATCCGCTAGTTCCACAAGCCCTGCCTTTCCTTTTGTTTTCGCTCCTGTAAATGCTCCTGATTCATACCCAAACAGCTCCGATTCGATGAGTGACAAGGGGATAGCTCCGCAATTTACTGATACAAAAGAACGAGCTTTTCTTAAGCTTTCGTCATGAATCATTTTGGCAAGTATGCCCTTTCCGACTCCAGATTCACCTTGAATAAGAATAGTTGATTCTGTCACCGCGACTTTCTTAGCCATATCAATCAAAGCCAGCATATCATCATTATGAGTAAATAAAGGACCTTTCCCTCTCTCAACATCCTCTGCTGACCTTTCGTTTAAAATGGACTTTGCTTCTGCCAGTTCATTTTTGAGCTGCACCAACTCTGTAATATCTCTTGAGTTTGTAATCACACGATAGATGTTCCCCTCATGATCAAAAATGGGGATCCCAGTCGCGACCACTTGAACACCATTCGGATAGCTCTGTTTGGCGGACACCATTTTCTTTTTCTTTAAAACATCAATGGTGACGCTATTATTAATTAAACCCGTTTTTGCAAGTTCATAAATATTCTTTCCTAAAAACCTTTCTTTAGGAACACCCGTCATCCTTTGACAGGCATCAGAAACCAAAAGAACTTTGCCCTCACCATCTGTTACAAATATCTCATCATATGATGTATTGATAACCTGTTCAAACTCCACCGCCTTTTTCTGCAAAATATAAATTTCTTCTTTTAATAGATCATTCATTCTTTCTGTACTATATAGCTGTTCTTTCAACCAGACATTTTTTAACTGGTCTTTATCGTAAACTAAAAACTCTCCCGAAGAGCCTGGGACAATGAAAAACTCGGCAGAAAAAAAAGCTGAACTTTGGATTTCAGCTAATTCATTCACTATTTTAAAATTTTTACTGATACTTAAATCCAACGGTGCCTCTTCTCCATATAGGGCAAGTGAGCGCCAATAAACTGACTCGGACAGTACACCCTCTATCGTTTTTTTATCATGGCTTATTAATAAAGCTGGAAAACTGGCTGATTCAGCCAGTTTTCTCAATTCCCCAAGCCGCATATTTTTCTGAATCAATGAAGCAGGACGATCTATCATAAAGTTCTCACCTCTACAGGCTTGCCGCATATTCAAACCCTTCCAGTATCGCTTCTTCCACTGTTCGGGGCACCATGCAATCGCCAATTCTTTTCACATTGGAAAATTTTTGTACCAACTCGTTGTATAATTCCACTTCCTGAATATGTCCGTATGCAAGAACAAGAGTATCAGCTTCCCTCTCAAGCTTTTGCGCCGTATATATGTTTTCAAAAATGGCCTTACCCGGTTCAGCTTTTAACAATTTATATTGCGGGATTACCGTCACACCTGTCATGGCCAAGCGTCCAAGCAGCATGTCTCTGACATACTGCTGCAAGGAAAAACCCGCATGGACTGAGTTTGTGACCAGCTCAACTTCGTGCCCTTTTTCAGCAAGATAAAGAGCAGTACCAATCCCAGGCATATCACCTTTCCAGTCTGCAATAACAACTTTTCGACCGATTGGGCCCGTACCTTCCAAAACTTCCCATGTGTTGAGCACATGCGAAGATTCCAGACCTTCCGCATTTGGGTAGAATGGTTTTCCACCTACAGCTAAAACAATCTCATCAGGTTGTTCCTTTTGTAAAAAGTCGCTATTCACTTCTTTATTCAATACCACATTCACTCGATAATAGTCAAGTTCTCGTTTCAGATTGGGTACCAGTTCTCCAAACTCCTCTCTAGTTGGAATTTTTCTGGCAAGCTTTACTTGTCCTCCAAGTTCGCCACTCTTTTCGTATAAGGTAACATAATGCCCTCTCTCAGCGGCAATGGCAGCTGCCTTCATTCCAGCAGGCCCACCGCCAACAACAGCTATTCTTTTCCTCTGATCTGCTTTAGTTAACACAGAGTACTGGTTCTCACGCCCTGTGACCGGATTCTGCAGGCAACTGATCGGGATGTTATCATGCATATGGCCAATACATGCCTGATTGCAGCCGATACATACGCGAATCCGATCAAATTCCTCACGAAGAGCCTTATTCGGCATATGAGGGTCACAAATCATAGCTCGTGTCATTGCTACCATATCCGCCTGACCGCCTGCCAGTATTTTTTCTCCTATCACCGGATCATTGATTCTTGATCCTACCATGACGGGTATAGAAACAGCCTCGCGTATTTTTGCCGCATAAGGGGCAAAATGAGCCGGAGGAATCGTTGCAGGAGGAACGATGAATACAGAGCTTGCAAGAGTGGCCGAGCTTCCGCCTATTAAATTAAAGTAATCCAACCCACCGATATCTTTGTCAATATATTTTAGAATATCTACAACTTCATCGAAAGTCGATCCTTCTCTTTCGAAATCATCCACACTCAGACGAAGTCCAATAGTAAAATCAGCTCCTACTTTCTTTCGAATCGCCTCAATCACTTCAGTTAGGAAGCGAAGGCGATTCTCAAACGATCCTCCATACTCATCATCCCGCAGGTTTAATCGCGGAGACCAAAATTGACTTGCTAAATAGCCATGGGAAGCAACGATTTCCGCTCCATCGAGTCCACCCTTTTTAACACGAAGTGCTGTCTCTGCATAACCATTCACAATATCTTTGATTTCATCTTTCTCCAAAGCTTTTGGCATTACCCCGAACCGATCAGTCGGAACCATCGAAGGTGCAACAGCTACGGATGTTCCGGAAGGGAACACCTCTCTGCCCGGATGGAATAGTTGGACGAACATCTTGCAGTCGAATTCATGCACGGCTTCTCCCATCTTTCTGTAATGAGGGATAATTTCGTCCGTGTACGCACTCAGTGTATTTGAAGTGAAGGCTGCGGATGGGTGTACCGCATTCGCCTCAACGATTACAAGCCCTGCACCGCCTTTTGCACGCTCCCGGTGATAAGCAATCAATTGTTTTGTCGGCAGTCCATTTTCTACATATGTTGTCATATGCCCTGTGCTGAAAATGCGGTTTTTTACCGTGGTGGCGCCTATTTTCTGGGGGGTAAATAAATATTTGAACGACGACATTTCACTTTATCTCCCTTCTGTTAACTCATTGACGATTTCCGCAATATCACGTGTAAAATAATTTGTCCCGTCCTTTTGATTGATGGCTCCAATCGCTTCCTCCATCATGACGAGGCAAAATGGGCAGCCTGTTGCAGTAGTTGATGCCCCTGTCGCTACAGCTTCATTCGCTCTAATATTATTGATTTTTTCACCCTTGTTCACATCTTGAAACATCATTCCTCCTCCTGCTCCACAACAAAAGGACTTTTCTTTCGTATGTTCCATTTCTTTAATTTCATATCCAAGAATTTCAAGAATGCTCCTCGGTTCTTCAAAAATGCCATTTTGTCTTCCAAGGTAACATGGATCATGATAAGTAATGATTTCTTTCTTTTCGATTTTAGGAACCTTTAACCTACCTGTCTCAATAAGCTTATAAATAAATGTCGTATAATGCTCGACTTCAAAGATTCCACCGAGCTTCGGATATTCATTTTTGAACATATTGAAACAGTGAGGGCAGGTAGTGACGATGGAGATCACTCTGTGTCTATTCAATGTCTCAATATTGGTTCTTGCAAGATTTTCATACAGGTCTTCATCACCCATTCTTCTGGCAATATCTCCCGTACACCGTTCTTCGTTTCCCAAAATAGCAAAGCTGACCCCTGCTTTATTCATAATATCTGCAAATGCTGCAGCAATCCTTTTGAGCCGTGCGTCGTAAGCAGCCGCACATCCTACCCAAAATAAAACTTCCATGTTCTTATGCCTCCCTCGATGTATCTTCTTCATTTCTTAAAACTGGGATATTAAGACCTTTCATCCAATCTTCCCTTTCAGACCATGGAGATCCCCAAATATTTTGATCCTGCTCCAAATGGACGAGGGCCTCTTCTGCATGTGGATTCAACAATTTTTCCGTCAAAGCTCCTCTGCGCATAGCAAGTATCAAATCAACGTGGTTAATGGATACCGGACAGGCTTCAACACAAGCACTGCAATTTGTACATTGCTTTAATTCCTCTGATGAGATAAACGAGGAAATCGCCCTATTTTCAGACATGTTATCGCGAATTTTCATAATGATATTTCTTGGTGCTAAATCCTTCCCGCTTAACTTGGCTGGACATACATGATCACACCTGCCGCACTCTGTACAGGCATCTGTGCTTAAAAGCTGTAAATTTGTAAAATCATACATATGTTCAACAGCGATCCTGTCCTTTTGATCATTCTTCATTAGCACAACTGCATCAAAATCACCTGAACGCTTTACAGGTGAAATCAAAATATTCAACGGCGCTGTGAACACATGCAGCAGTTTTGTAAAAGGAATCATCGCAATTAATACAAATGCAAGCAAACCATGTGTAAGCCACCAGAACAAATACGTATCTCCATTGAACAATCGGCTCCCTGAAAATAGCAGGCTTAATCCATATCCAACAGGTGACCAATGTGCGTAAGGGATATTCGTTTCGCTCAAACGGATTCCTTCTGTTATATAGCCGCCGATTCCAATCAAAAGGAATAAAATGAGGAACAGGTAATCCATTTTGCTTTGCAGCATTCTCTTTCTGAATTTCCCTCCTCTAATGAAAAGGAAAGCAATGAGCCCCACTATAAATAGAAGGCCGAAAACATCCAAAACCAACTCATAGACTAAATAGAACTTACCCTGCAAAATGGGAATTCTGAAGTCTTCGTCAACAAAAACAAGGACGGTTCCAATAAATAGAGCCGTAAAACCGTAGGCGATCATTTTATGCATCGCTCCGGCTGCTCTGTCTTTTTTTAATTTTGTTTGTCTAATGACAAGCTGTGAAAAACACCCAAAGTTTTCTTTTATATTTTTCCACTCAATCTTTTCTTTGCGTCCTCGATTCCAAAGCCTGTATCTGCGATAAAATCCATATAAAAAAATGACACTTGCGACACCTGCAAGGATATAAAAGCAAATTTGTATGTCTGATGAAATATTCCAAAAGGTATCTCTTCTTATTTCCATTTCGTCCTACTCCTTTAGCCATTTCATCAGCCGCTCTGCTGTGAAATGAAGATGCTCCTCTGACAATGCCTTTGCTTGCTGCGATAAACCGGCACTACTGCTTTTAGAAAATCCCATGACATGTATTAAACGATCCAAAGGGTTCTTATCCGTAGGCACATGTCCGAGAGTAATAATGGGTTCAGGTGCGCCAAGCCTTCTATTCGATCTGATTATTTGCTCAACTTGTTCCTCTTTAACAATATTTATTTCATATTTTGGTTTTCTACTGTATCTCAACCTACTGATTTGAGTTGTAAGTGACAAGGCAGCTGGAAGTTTCATATTGAATATTTGCGTCGCGCCTCTTTCCTCTTTTCGATGAGCTAGCAGTTGTTGTGATCCTTGCGCTTCAATTTGGTGTACGGAGGTCAAAACATCCATACCAAGAGAATATCCCAACACTGGGAGCAAGGAGGAATTATGGTCATCTTCGGTTTCATCACCGCAGACAACTAAGTCATACATGCCTTTTTCGACAAAAGCTGCTAGGTAGCGTGCGTCCTCTTGCTCGTTTCTGCATGACATAAAATGGGTACATGTTTCCAACGCAAATTTTTCCAATGTGCCTTTCAAAGTTTCACTGCACTTTTCCCCAGCCAAAATTGATACATCCAGAGAAACATCATGTTCTTTTGAAAATTCACTAGCCCATTGCAGTGCACTCAAATCTGCCTGGTTAATTGTGGCCTTCTTATCCCTCAATTCATTATTTTCATAATCCCAGTGAATAGATTTCTGTTCATACACTTGCCTCAAGATAACTAGTATTCTCACTGTTCTTCACTCCACTTTTCTCTTTTATAATCTCAATCAAGAGAGGAATTGCTGCTTCATAATCACTCACAATTCCAAGATCAGCGCGTTTGAAAATGGGAGCCGCTGCATCATTATTGATAGCAAGAACATGTTTGACATTTTTAATTCCTGCTAAATGCTGTGATGAACCCGATATTCCTATAGCAATGTAGATATCTGCCTTATCTAAAGAGACGCCGCTTGACCCAATGCGTCTTTCTCTCGGGATGAGCTTCAATTCATCAGCCACCTTGCTTCCCCCAATAGGGGCATTTAATATTTTTGCCAGTTCTTCAATCTGTTTTAATTGACTGCCGCTTCCTTGGTATACTCCTCTGCCTACTCCGATCACACATGTAGCCTCTGTCAAACTGACCTCTTCCCAACTCAATTTCTTACTTTCGATAAATTTAATATCTTTGTTCGCCGTAATATTCATAATCTGATGGAACTTCCGCACTTCCTTGTTCACATCATTTTTTCTATTCGGCAGGAATGCTGGATCATATGTAATGATGCTGCCTAGTGCAATCTCTTCGTATAAGCAAGCTTTTCCTCCATAGATTTCTTTTTTGATAGACAGATGCTGCTCCTTACGAACAGCTTCCATCACTTTATTAACGATCGGCTGATCTAATTTGAGTGCCAGTCCAGCGGCTATCTCATTGGCTAGAGGGGAAGCGCTGAATAAAACAGCTTCCCCCTTCATACAGTTTTTTTGAAACTTTTCAAACGCTGCAATATGATTTGATGCAATCGGCCACATTTCTTCCGACAATTCTATGAGATGAATTTCATCACAATCCAACTGGAGGTTGCCTTCGTTAATCCCGCAATGGACGATGAAAGCAATCACTCTGTCATTTAGCTTTTTAGCTTGTTCTAAAAGGCCTAAAGCTGATGGCTTAATTTGTTGTCCATTCAAAAGGGGTATGTAACATACCGTCAATGTTAAACCCTCCTTAAAGTGCAATTTTTGAAATTGGGAGATAATAAAAAATGAACGTAATCAGTATGATCAAGATACCACTCGCCATAAGTAGATAAGGATATCTCCCC
The DNA here is from genome assembly GCF_014836955.1 of Bacillus norwichensis. Taxonomy (GTDB): domain Bacteria; phylum Bacillota; class Bacilli; order Bacillales; family Bacillaceae_C; genus Siminovitchia; species Siminovitchia norwichensis. The sequence continues at coordinate 6,675 of NZ_JACSPV010000026.1, read as the reverse complement.
GTCAGCTTTTGATCTTTGCTGTCCAGTTCTTCGACAGGGATTTTTCTTAAATGAGTCTGAAAATCTCGTTCCTCTGTGGTTACAGTAGTAAATTGGGAGACAACAATAATTGTGAGCGTACTCAGCGAAAATCCGATAATAGCCGGATGCAGATAAATTGGAAGAGTGACTCCTAACAGTTTGAGCACCTCACCACCAACAACACCTAGAAATCCAAAAATAATACTCCAAAACGCCGCTGTTTTTGTTACCTTTTTTGAATAAATGCTGAAAAAGGCAGCTGGACCCCATGAGGCAGCAAATAGTGTTGCTGCAAAATAGCCGATCCACATGACGGATGGCGGCTGCCAGAATGTAATCAGCAAGATGATGGCGCTTACACCAAACATCGATATACGGCTCAACTTTAATGCCTGTTTATTGGGTAATTGTCCCTCCTGAGCTTTTGGAAGAAGGTCGCGCGTTACACTATTTCCAATTAATTGAAGGAAAGTCGAACAGGAAGAAATGGCTGCAGCCAGTATTCCACTTACAGCTACAACTCCAACACCCGTTGGAAGCAAATTTTGTGCCGCCCAAATAAACACTTTTTCCGATGGAACAATATCTGGATTGACAACAGAAACTAGTGACGTTCCGATTTGCAAGAACAAATAAAGTGTAATTAATGAAATCATCGCGATTACGCCTGATCGGATTGCGACATGCTCATTTTTAGCCATCAGATAGCGGCTTGTCTGCCATGGAGAAACAGCTATCACAAATCCCCAAACAACTCCCATAATAATTGCCCAAGCCAGTGCTTCTCCAGGCGTTCCCATATAGGCTCCTTCCCCCGTGATACCATGCCAGCTTAACAAATCGGGTCTTGCAGCCAATGACGCGCCATCCATTATCGCCCCCGGCCAGCCGCCAACCGCTTTTATGATAAGCGGAATTGAAATGAATGTTGCAATTGAAAAGAGCAGGAACATAAACGTATCAGTTACTAAAACTCCTTTCGCTCCTGACAAAGTGGTAAAAGAGGTGTACACAATCCACATTAATATGAGTGCAACCCCATATTTCACTCCGAGGATTTCCGCCAATAATACTGCTCCTCCTTGAGTAACAGCAATCAAATAAGCAGAAACACCGATAATGGTCGTTGCAGCTGTTAATGTTCTCACTTTTGAAGAATTATATCTTTTTCCGAAATATTCGGGCAGCGTAAGTGCTTTGCTCCGACGTAAATATTTACCGAAGAACAGTACGCCAAAAACATACCCACTCGCGTTAAAAATAGTTAAAATCAATAATAAAATTGGATAACCGTCATAAGAAAATCCAACCTCTCCCATGAAAGCAACCGTACTTAAAAAGGAAGCAACAAGTGACCCTGTAATGAGTAACGTTCCAGCATTCCTTCCGCTAACATAATACTCTTCAACGCTCGATACTTTTCTAGAAATACCAATCCCAATGACCATGATTAAAATAAAAGAGACTAAAATACCAATGGAAAATGCCATGTTAAATTACACTCCCTTGCTTCCTGCTTTTGCTCATTACTTCTTTCTTTTTTACCTGCTCTGCAGCTTGCCTGGATGTTATTGCTTTTACGAGAACACCTGCTGCAATCAATGCGCCGCCATAACAAAAGGTAAAAATTAGTTCTCCCATTCATAGCCCTCCTGATCAGTGATTTGCTTCATTACAATACAATTGCAAAATCTGTGCCACGTATACATGGAACCGTTTACAATGTTTATGTAAATTTATTAATCGAAATCGAACACATATTGCATCGAATAAATTGCGCGTTAGCATATTTGCGCCCGGATTTTATCAAGTAGCGCTCGATAAAATCTGTGGCATCCTCTGAAGGCTTTAACTTTATTCAGCTGGGGTTTGAACCACCACTGAATGAAATACCAATATACTTTCCTCTCACCACTTACATAAGTAGAAGGCTTCTGCTGAATGAAATGAAAAATACCGAACACAAAGTGCATCACTCGATGCACTTTGTGTTCGGTTATGGTAGTTTTTTGAATATCATGAGCTTTTCCCAATTAAAAAGCGCACCGAAATGGAATTATGGTACGCTTTTGTTCCTTTGATTATTTATATTACTGATCTTCGTAGTTTATTTGAACGTTCCTTTGAGGTGAGAATGTCGAAATCGCATGTTTGAAAACTAATTGTTGTTTGCCTTCTGTTTCGAATAATACGGTGAAGTTATCGAACCCCTTCACCTGCCCACGAAGTTGAAAACCGTTTAAGAGGAAAACAGTAACAGGGATTCCTTCTTTGCGCAATTGATTTAAAAATTGATCTTGAATATTGACAGGTTGTTTCAATCTGATGGCCTCCTCTTTTTCTCTATTAGTTATGTATTCGATTTTAATTCTAGCTTTCCTGCAATAAAATGAATAATTTGCTTTATTTTGTTCAAGTGTTCCCTTTCATCCGTCATGTCAAACCAAGAGACATCCATTTTATTACGAAACCAGGTAAATTGCCGCTTAGCATATCGTCGGGTATTTTTCTTTAACAAATCGACTGCAGCTTCTAATGTCAGGTTACCTGCAAAGTATTCGTATAATTCCTTATATCCAATTGCTTGAACAGATTGAGCATCACGCAGACCTTGGTCGTAGAAATACCTTACTTCTTCTAAAAGACCCGCTTCCATCATCATATCTACCCGTTTATTGATTCGTTTATACAATACTTCACGGTCCATGCTTAACCCGATTAATGAAGCATCATATAGTAGTTCATGATTTTGGGCTTTTGGCTGATCGCTCTTTCTTCTCCCCGTCAAATGAAAGATTTCTAAAGCTCGGATAACCCTTTTCACATTATTCGGATGAATGTCCTTGGCGCTATCAGGATCAACAGCCTGCAATTCCCTGAATAGCTGCGGACCTTCACCGGCAGAAGCCCTTTTCTCCAATTCGGACCTATATAATGGGTCGCCTTCCACTTCTGAAAAGCGGTAATCATAAAGGACCGATTGTACATAAAGGCCAGTTCCACCCACAATGAGCGGGATGGAGCCTCTAGCAGTTATCTCATTGATTTTCTGCCTGACAACGGATTGAAACTCAGCGACTGAAAATGATTCGTCAGGCTCCCGTATATCCAATAGATGATGGGGAATACCTTCCATTTCTTCAGAGCGGATTTTCGCGGTTCCGATGTCCATGCCTTTATATACTTGCATGGAATCACCGCTGATGATTTCACCATTGAATGCCTTTGCTATCGCAATACTTGTTTTAGTTTTACCAACTGCCGTAGGGCCTACGAGAACAATTAGCTTTTTTTTGCTATTCAATTGTCTCACTGCTTTCATTTGAATCCTTATATCTATTCTAACAGAATCTTAGTCTTATTAAAAATATCTGCTACTTATAATCGATTGCTTTTCTTACTTGGAAATCAAGCTCATCTTCATATACCTTCTTTTGTTCTATTGACCATTTAAATATATCAGACATTAATTGAACCGCTTCTTTTTTACACCTCTTGACCCTTTGGATATTAAAATATAGATCCCCTGTCCTTCTGATGAAAAAATCAGAAGGAGTAACAGTCATTTCGTCATGAATCCCATACATGAGCTCTGCGTATAGGAGTCGGTCTACTGATTGGCGCGTCTCCAGCGCCCAATTTAATAATATGTCAACATTCGAACCATATTTTGAAACAAGGTAGCTGATTTCCTGTTCTGTTAAACTAAAGGTGGACGCATTCTTTTTATAACGATTAATTAATTGTGTAAATTGATCCGCATTTCCCACTGCCCCACCTGACAAAACGCATTTCTTCGTTGTGGAAGCACCAAAAGGTCCTTTTCCCAGCATAAGCAGCCTTTTTACAACAAGTGAAACTGCTCTTTCAGCCATTTTTCTGTAGCCGGTCAGTTTGCCACCAGCAATTGTGATGAGGCCGGATTTAGATTCCCAAATTTCATCCTTTCTGGAAAGCTTTGTTGACTCCTTCCCCTTTTCATAAATTAGCGGACGCACCCCTGCCCAGCTTGATTCAATATCCGCCATCGTTAATTGAACATCTGGAAAATAGCCAGTAATGCAGGCAAGCAAGTATTCACGATCATCCTGATCCGCTCTAACCAACGTCAAGTCTTCATTATAAAACGTGTCAGTCGTCCCTACATAAGTTTTTTCCTCTCTTGGGATTGCAAAAATTAGTCTGCCATCTGGTGCATCAAAATAAACAGCATGCTGCAAAGGAAATTTGGACTGATCAAATACGATGTGAACACCTTTAGAAAGTTTCAAATGTTTCTTTGTGTCTTTACTGCCAGTATCCGCTGACCTTACAGCATCCACCCATGGGCCAGCAGCATTGACAACCACTTTCGCTTTGATATTGTATGTTTTTTGGGTCAACATATCTTTTACATGCGCACCGATTATTTTTTGCTCCGAACAATAAATAAACGATTTCGCTTCTACATAATTTATGATATCCGCTCCGTTTTGAGCAGCTGTTTTCAATACTTCTATCGTAAGGCGTGCGTCATCTGTGCGATATTCGACATATTCTCCCGCTCCCAGCAGATCTTTGTTTAATAGCGGTTCCTTTTCTATAGCTTCTGCGGGCGATAACATTTTCTTTTTTTCTTCTTTTTTTACGCGGGCTAAAGCATCATAGAGTGTTAGCCCCATGGCTGTTGACCATTTATTGAACGTTCCGGTTTTATGAAAAGGAAGGAGCATCCATATCGGTGTTGTTACATGCGGTGCATTTTTATATACGATAGCTCTTTCTCTTCCCAGTTCTGCCACTTCTTTGATTTCACCCTGTTTTAAATAACGCAGGCCTCCGTGAATTAATTTTGTTGAACGACTGGATGTACCTGATGCAAAATCACTTATTTCCACAAGCGCTGTTTGTATGCCACGGGAAGCAGCATCTAGCGCAATTCCAGCCCCCGTGATGCCTCCACCAATAATCAGTAGATCATATTCATGGGATGCCATTTCATTCAGAATTGGTTGTCTGGCTAAAGAAGAAAAAATCATTTGTTATTCACCCACTTTTTTAAGCAGATTAGGATAGTTTAAAAGCTGTAGCAGCTTTGACAGCTGTTTTCCAGCCTTTATATAATTTTACTGCTTTCTCATCAGACATATTTGGCAGGAACTCCTCGTCCAAAGACCATCTTATTCCGATTTCTTCTTTATCTTTCCAATAGCCAACGGCAAGTCCCGCCAAATAGGCAGCACCTAGTGCCGTTGTTTCATTGATTTGTGGTCTTTCAACAGCTACTCTCAGCAGATCGCTTTGAAATTGCATGAGGAAATTATTTTTCACCGCACCGCCGTCAACACGGAGCTTTTTCAGGGCGATTCCAGAGTCCGCCTCCATTGCCATCAATACATCTTTTGTCTGATAAGCTAATGACTCAAGAGTCGCTCGGATAAAATGTTCTTTGGAAGTCCCCCGGGTCAATCCAAAAATCGCACCGCGCACCTCACTATCCCAATACGGTGTTCCTAAACCAACAAAGGCTGGGACAACATACACACCCTCCGTTGAGTCCACTTTCGTAGCATACATTTCACTTGAGGGAGAATCATCAATCATCCTTAAACCGTCCCTCAGCCATTGAATGGCAGACCCTGCGACAAATATGCTGCCTTCAAGCGCATACTCCACATTTCCTTCCAACCCCCACGCTATAGTCGACAACAGACCGTTGTTAGACTTAACAGGTTTGTCACCCGTATTCATCAACATAAAGCAGCCTGTTCCATAAGTATTTTTTGCCATTCCCGTTTCGAAACAGGCCTGGCCAAACAGCGCAGCCTGCTGATCACCAGCGGCCCCAGCAATCGGGACTTCTTGCTGGAAAAAATGCTGCGGCACGGTCCGACTATAAATTTCAGAGGAAGACCGGACTTCCGGAAGCATTGAAGCAGGAACTCCCAGTATATCCAATAATTCCTTATCCCACTCTAATGTATGGATGTTGAACATCAAAGTTCTAGATGCATTTGAATAATCTGTTACATGTGCCTTGCCGCCTGATAGCATCCAAATGATCCAGGTATCCATTGTTCCAAAAAGCAGTTGCCCATCTTGTGCTTTTTCTCTTGCCCCATCAACATGATCGAGGATCCATTTCACTTTTGTTCCCGAAAAATATGGATCAATTAACAATCCAGTCTTATCTCTGAACTTATCTCCGAGCTGTTGATCACGCAGTTCAATACATATGGATTCAGTTTGTCTTGATTGCCATACGATTGCATGATAAATTGGCTGTCCAGTATCCTTGTCCCATACAACGGTTGTTTCTCTCTGATTTGTAATCCCTATTCCTGCAACCTGTGAAGGTTTGACTCTCGCTTCCGTCAGGCAGGAAGCAATAACAGCCAGCACCGAACCCCAAATTTCATTTGCATCATGCTCTACCCAGCCTGGATGTGGAAAATATTGCGTAAATTCTCTTTGCGAAATATTGACCACTTCACTATTTTTATTAAAAAGAATTGCCCTTGTACTTGTTGTCCCCTGATCTATAGCCATTATGTATTTCTCCATCGGGCACTTCCCCCTTTCTAATAGTTTATTTATTATAACTCAACTTTCGCACCAACAAAATAAGTACTAATCGTTGGCTAGACTGAATCTTGAGCCTATCAATTATGTTGC
>NZ_JACSPV010000025.1 GCF_014836955.1 Bacillus norwichensis | reverse complement strand
ATTCTACCAATAAAAAAACTTAACCGCGAAGCAAGAGCCGTACGCTCTCTCACTTACACGGTTAAGTTTACACTCCCTTCCCGACTACAATATATTGTTTATCCTCCAAGCAAAACATTTCACTAATCTGCTTAATATAATTTTTCTTATCAAGTGGAATATATTTACCGAATGTTAATTTTCTAAAATTAATAATAGCATCTAAACTATTCTCCTTTTCGGATTTTTCTTCACCATCTGAACAAGAGTAAATTTCTATTTCTTCACCATCAGAAAGGTTTTGATCAATATAGTTGAATAATGCTCTTATACCTTCTCCTGTAACATGTAAAGTACCAATTACTTCATATACAAAAGGATTCTTGAATTTTGACTTTATATCTTCATAACCTGGTGTGAGCCTGCTGATGTATATACCAATTGCATCTTCTTCTGTTTCATAGAATTTTATAGGAAGATCCTCGTGTTTTGCGTGTTTAGTTTCCAATCCTTTTATAGTTTTCAGTGTATACTTGCTACCAAACTTACCAAGTGGCAACTCCTTTTTTGAAGCTATATAGTGATGTATTGTCATTTTGATTTTCTCCATTTTTTAAACTTGCATTTTCTTGGTTCAATTCTAATAATCTTTTTGGCATACCTTGATGATCTATCTTAACCGAAGACACTGCTAATTTGACTTCTTATTCTTTCGAACTCTAAAGGGGAGCTACTGATTTCCATCGTAATATGTAATACTTTTCGAGTATGGCCTAGTACAGCTTTGCGAGTTCAATAAGCTGTAGCCTGATGGCAGCCACTGTTAGATTCCTCAATATTAGTCAAATAGATCGCTGTCATACTTTGCAAGTTTGCTTTTCTTAAAGTTAATTATAAGTTCTCAATCATTAGACTTCCTTCGCTTTCTTTTCACCAGATAGAAAATCCCCGCTCCAATCAACACGAAAAGAAGAATGACAGGCAAATTCCCGACAAAGAACACAACCAATCCCGATGCTGCAGCAAGCAAAAAGTTGAGGCTGACAGCCAGTTGCTTCTTCGTCTTTTCCCATGTATCCAGATCACCATCGCCTACTCCCGGTACAACCACTTTGCTTTCCTGCATAGAGATTTCCACGGTTGAAAAGTCAGTCTGATTTTCAAGATATTTCACTTTCCCCACAAGGATCTCTATTTCCTCCTGCACTTTCGCCAAGTCACTGGATATTTTTAATAAATCTTCGGTCTTTTGCGCTTCCTTCATAAAACCAAGTAGCCTTTCCTCTACCGCCCGCTTCGATTTCAAGCGAGATTCCAAGTCCACATACTCCTCCGTTACATCCTGTCCCGAAACATTTCTGCTCAAAACATCGGCAGCTTCAGCTTCTGCATCATTCAAGAACGCTTGAAATTGCTTTTCGGGAACTCGGACAATGATGTGTCCGCTCATCAGTTCATTTTCATCACGATATTCATTGGACTCGACGATATAGCCCCCATATTCCTTCACTTTTTTCTCAATATTTTGCTGGGCTTTATCTAGACTCTTCACTCGCACTTCCATGTTTGCCTGATGAATGATCATACGGTCACTTATATTAACCTGATCACGCTGCGTTTTTTCAACAGTGGACTGGTCCTCCTGATTAAGAACGGCAATTTCATTTGAACCGGCGGCCTTATCCATTTGAGCCATTTCGTTCGTTGATTTTGATTCCTCTGAATCATGCGAGCTGCACGCCCCCACAAAGATAAGAAGAAAGACAGCAAACAAGCCTTTGAAACTTCTCTTACTCATAACACTGATCCCCCTTTTCTACATTAGACGGTTCAACGCGAAAAAAATTACACCCTTAATCATCTAAAGTCATATCGGTCTCCAGATCATACTTATCTGATGAACAGGATTTCTTCGCCTGCTGGACAGATTTGATTTCAGCTTCTTCCTTTGGCGGACAAATTATGGAGGTTTCGCTGCCTTCCTTCTTATTAATAAAGTCGAACAAAGAATCAATTGTTGGTGAAAGAGCTTGTATTTTTTCAACCAGATTGGCCAGCCGTTGCCATTGCTCATCATTTTCTGAAAAAGGTATTCCTATTTCAATACGGACTCCCAACATAGCCTCAGTTTCATCGAAACGAGGAATCTCAGGCCCTTTCACAATATCCAAGCTTTCATAAGTGACATAATTCGTATCAACCGATGCGGCAGGATAAATATCCTTTGCAATAGGCTTTACCGCCTCTTTTAATTGGCGGGCCCACAAAATTTCAGGATAATTATCAACATATGTATACTCTGCAAAGCCTTCCTCAGCGTGAAACTCAAGCTTCGGGTTCGCTTCAGGATAAAACCACGCCCCATAGCTCCCATCTTTAAAATTATAAAAAGACTCTTTCAAGATAAAATCCTGTTCATATTTTTCCTCCAAATAGCTTTCCAGTTTCCCTGCCACCGCCTTTTCCTTCCATGGCAAGCCGTAAAAGGCACTGATGAGCCAAGCTGCGAGACCTGCGACTATAACCACAGGTAAAACAATTAACAACTTTTTTCCAATCTTCATATAATTCCCCTTTTAATAGCCGTTCTTTTTTTATAGTATATATGAAAAGAGTAGAGAAGAACTTTATATATTTAGGATTAATCAAAAGCCGTGGGGTGAATACAATTCAAAAAGCAGTAAAAATTTTGGGGATATTAAGTGGGGCAGCAAGTATATCTTTATGGACTGTGCTAAATTTTTTAATCCATATTCTAACATGATCGGAACTGAAACGGTCGTGACCACATTTGTTATACTGGTATTACCAGCCTGCTTAGCGATCCTTTCCTCATTGACATCTAAGCAATCACTTATGCTCATTGCATTTATATGGTCATTGCCGTTCAGCTTATATTTAGTGTTTACACCGGGAGTTTTTGCTTTGTTTGGGGTTACTTGTGTGGCTTATTTAGGGTGTTTTATATTCATGAAATCCTATCTCGAACGTAAACATGATGCCAACAGCCGGCATGAAAAGGTATAAATATCTCCATTAGAAATCGTCATTCATTTACATAGAATGAGTACTTTCTTGCCAAAAAGCTTCCTGACGAAAGCGAGGTTGACTATATTTGTCTTTATTAGCTTTTATCATCATTCTTATTTCAGCTTTTATGCATGCGACTTGGAATTACTTGGCGAAACAGTCAGAGGGCGGATTTATTTTTGTTTGGCTTTATATGGCTGTCAGCACGATCGTTTATCTTCCGTTTGTTATAGGTTTCTTTTTTATAAATGAGATACATTTGGGTTGGATGGAATTTGTATTTATCTTTGGGAGTGCCATTGTACATATGGCCTATGCCTTAACACTGCAAAAGGGTTATAGAGTAGGCGATCTTTCCATTGTGTATCCGTTAGCTCGAGGTTCTGCTCCCATGCTTATCGCGATTGCTGCTTTTTTTCTTTTTGAAGAAAAACTCTCCATTATAGGAGTGATGGGCATCAGCTTCATTGTTCTAAGCATTTTTATTTTAACAGGAGACCTGCGCCGCTTTAAGCAAAATAATAGTGGAAAAGCTGTTTTCTACGGATTATTGACTGGTTTACTCATCTCTTTCTACACCCTGTTGGATAAGGGAGCTGTTAGTTTTATTCTTATATCTCCATTACTGTTAAACTATGGTTCCATCCTTGGGCAATTTCTGCTGATGACTCCTTTGGCTTTAAAAAAGAAACAAAAAGTGAAGAAAGAATGGAACTTGAATAAAAAGAAGGCAATCGGAGTGGGTATTTTAAGCCCGCTTGCTTATCTTCTCGTGTTGATAACGATGCAATTTACACCCGTGAGCCATGTAGCTCCCGTTCGAGAGATTAGCATTCTAATCGGAACAGTCATGGGAACCAAAATACTGACAGAGGGAGTGGGGATAAGAAGGCCCACTGCCGCAGTCATCATGGTCATTGGAATCATCTCCGTGGCCTTAAGCAATTGAGTATGGGGTCAGACCCCTTTAATGAAGTAAAGGGGTCTGACCCCAGCAACACAAAAGATACATATTCTTTCATACTCAAGTGTGGTAAGCTTATTTGAACAGACGACCAACATTTTTGAGTTAATGGCTGACAAAGCAAGGATTTTTTGTATTTTATGCATAAAAAAACAGGCCCCGTTCAGGACCTGTCTTAGGCTCATATTAAACCTTTTGAACGTTTGTAGCTTGTGGGCCACGTTGACCTTCTTCAACATCAAAAGTTACCTTTTGACCTTCGTCTAAAGATTTGAAGCCTTCACCTTGAATCGCTGAGAAATGAACGAATACGTCTTCTCCTGCTTCGCGCTCGATGAATCCAAAACCTTTGTCTGCATTGAACCACTTAACTGTACCTTGTTCCATAATTGTTGCCTCCTGGTGCGATTATCCGCACATTGTGTTACTATCCTTGCTCAAATACTTAGACGAAAATCAAAAACTCTTCTCAATCTGAAAGAGAGCAAAAATAACTCCTCTTAAGAGTAACAAATCTGTCTTAAAATAGCAAATCTTTCGACCCTGGTCTGTGCATAAAACTTAGCTAGAACTATAATAACCGATAACTTTCTAAGAAAAATTTTAATATTTGGTTTAGAATAAATGACGAAAAAACAGACATGTCTTTAATGGAGTGGGGTTAGCTTAAAGCTGATAACTACGCGGCTAAATGGGTTATAAATTAGTTGTGACATTTTATTTTTTTCAACGTGAGCTTTAAACTTCATAAAAAATTTTAAAAAAACAAAAAATAATTGGATTTAAGATGATTTTCTGGAACTTTCCGGTAATATGTAAGTAAAGATATTTCTTAGAAATAAAATGATACTTTCTGCAGGCAGGTGATATTTCAACTGGCATAAGACATTTAATAGACATCTTAAAAGCTAGTGACGTTTATTAAATTTGATACATAACAGCTCTTTTTCAAGAGACTTTATAAAGAAAAGGAGATTCATTTATGGAAGTTCAAAAGGATTTTTTAGTGCGTTTTATAATTTATCCAGTTTTTTTTTGACTGGGGTTATAGTCCTTTGTACTATACGGAATAACTGGGAAGATCTTGATACTACGGTAGGAATTCTCCTAGCCTACTATATTCTTATGTCTTTTTGGTTTTACTATGATTTGAGAAAAATGGAGAAGTAAGGATTGACGTCTGTCTGCTTTTATATAAATGGATGTTTAAAAGATGTTTTTTCATTGGTTTTGATAAGTGAATAGGAGAACAAAACCTTGTAAATCGGTGGAACAATTCCTAGTAGTAATGAACCTGCTGATTGTTTTTGGGGGCTTGAAAAAGCCCCAGTTCATAACATCATGCTGCATTAATTATTCATAACTGATTTCCGGAATTTCTCCGAACGCTTCTTCTGCATTCAATTCCGTAGCAATTTCGTCTGTGCCCGGATGATAAAAGTAAAAAGCTCCCATCCGTTCTCCGATCGCCGCCAAATAAATCATTTTTGTCCCATCACTTAACTGAGCATCACTCAAACCAAGTGCCCGAGATTTATCATCCAATACCTCTGGATTTAAGAAAAATAATTTCGTCACTGCAGCAAATTGTTCTTCTTTCGTCACCTCCAACTGATTTGGTTCATCATGAATGCGGTTCATCACTTCCACGTACTTAGCATTATTCGCCAACTCCGGATGAATATAGCTTTCATCATTTTGATTTTCCGCATTAACGTTTGGTTCTTCCTCTTCAGCAGCCTTTTCCTCTTCTTTCTCCGGCTTAGAGACTTCTTCTTTCTTAGACTCGGATTCTTTTTCAACAGCCGCCTCTTTCGGAGTCGAAACTGGGTCACCCTCTCCTTTGCTGCAGGCCGCTGTCAGCACGACAACTACACTAAGAAAAATGTACGCAAAATATCTCATTCTATCTCTTCCCCCTTAAGTTTTACCCAAAAGTAAGTCTACCATAAAAATTAGAGGGTTCCTGTTCATTCATAATCTGCTTCTGAATCAATGATAGCCAACAACCAGCTTAACCTGTAAGCTTATCCACTACATTTTATGGACAAAATGAAAATAGTCCATCACTAATATGGAAAACAAAGAAACTATCAGGGAAACGAAACTGCAAAAAGTGGTTGATGAAAATTAAGCCTCGCAAATCTTATGTAAAAATGCTTCTTGACGTGATTTTTCCACTTCTCAATCCTTTACAGCTTTCCTCTATTCTATGTTAAGATGGCAATGGCATTTTTTAAAGAAAGGACTGAATGAAAATTTTAAAGCCAAAACCAAAAGCAACATTGATTATTGAATATCTTTCCATCATTTTTGGCGCCGCTTTGGTCGGTTTAGCCTATAATATTTTTTTCCTGCCGGCCAGACTGGCAGCAGGAGGAGTATCTGGTATCAGTACAATCCTATATGAGTTGTATCAATATAACCCCGCCTATGTGCAATGGCTCATCAATATCCCGGTCTTTTTCGTCGGTCTTGCGCTTCTTGGCAAAGATTTCACCTTAAAGACGCTGGTCGGAACTTTCTTCGTTCCATTCACCATCTGGCTCAGTTCTGACATCCCTTTTACGATTGATAATCCTTTACTGGCAGCCATTTATGGGGGAATACTTCTAGGCATAGGCCTTGGCATCGTTTATCGTGGAAAAGGATCGACCGGAGGGCTTGCGACTGTCGCACAAATCGTAAAAAAATTCACAGGCCTATCCAGTGGCTACTCACAGCTCATTGTCGATGGGCTCGTTGTTATCACTTCTGCATTCGTCTTTAACCTCGAACTTGCTCTGTACGCGATGATGGCCATTTATGTGACAAGTAAAGTGATCGACTTTGTCCAATTGCAAAGTTCACCATCGAAGCTGGTGCTCATCATCACCGAGCAGGAAGAAAAGATTCAGACCATCATTAAGGAGGAAATTGACCGTGGTTTGACAAAAATCCGTACAATCGGCGGATTCTCTAATCAGGAAAAAACAATGATCCTTTGCGTTGTTGAACAGCAGGAAGCTGTTTATTTGAAAAAAGTACTACAAGAACAAGAACCTGCTTCTTTCGTCGTCTTCCTCAATGCATCCGAAATTCTTGGAAGAGGCTTTTCCTTATCTAAATTTCACGAAACCCCAAGGTAAAAAAGTTAAACCCATGATCCGAAACAGAATTGTTTTCGGGTCACGGGGATTCTATAGGATGATCCAAACTTCAATGCTATGTAATTCTCTCTCCTCCTTGAAGGCTTCGAGCTTAAACAATAGCCACAACTCCCGCTAATACTGTAATTACCATTCAAACAGGACTATTACACGTGAACTGCGAAGCTACACTGATAGAGCCTCGCAACCCAACAATCAATTCCACCAACAACAATCATGACAAGATTTTCCACTTTCTATTTGTCTTTGATAAGACGCCAAACTTTTGCCTTCATAATGCGAGCGTCTTAACAAATGACAAAATATTACACAATCCACCTTATTTCTCCCTATGCAATATTTAGTCCAAGCTGCTCACGCCTTAGCAAAAAAGAACTACCTTTGTAAAATTACAGTAAATCTATTGTAAATATTTGTATATTAGTCTATCTGGAGAATGATGAATGCTTTATACTTCTGACTGTGATTAGCATCTCTTTTATGAGGAGGAATTGGAATGGAAAACAAGAAAGTTATGAAACTAGCTCTCACCACCATCATTATGTTTATCACTGCTGCAAGCTTTACCTTCAATCCTGGCAATACTGTCCATGCAGAGCAGTCGGTATTGGTAGAAGAGAATTTTGATCAGGTGAATGGCGATTTGCCAAATGGGTGGAAAACCATTGAAGGACAAGCTACAGTCGAGAATGGAAAGTTAAAGTTAACCTCACCATCTTCTTTAGCACCAGCCAGAGTAGTCGTACCCCTCCCCGATAAAAATGAAAACATTGTTTTTGAAGCTGATATGACATTTGAATCCGCAGTCGAGGACACGCGCTGGGCATCCTTGATGTATAGAGTTCAATCTGAAAACTATCCCTATTACCAAACTGCCATTCGAAGAGGAACAACTGCCCTAAACGGGGTTGAATTTGCTGAGCGCAATGCTCAAAACCAATGGGTTGTCCCGGAAGCAACATTTTTCACGGAAAAATTTGAGTACAATAAGCCGTACCGGATCAAGATCATCGTTAGCAAAAACCGTGTACAGCAATTTATTAATAACAAGCTTGTCATCAATTCAGACCAGGCAACAAACTTGACGAACGGCGACATCGGCTTTCAAGCAAACGGATCAACTGTCCTTTTTGACAATGTGAAGGTATCGACATTTGACCAGGACCTGCCTCCAGTCGATAACTCAGGTGCTTTCCTTCCGGTAGAAACTGAAACAAATATTATTAATGCACCAACATTGATCGGCAGCTCTCTTGCAGAAGCAACCAATTCAAACACAGCATCCGTCCTCCTGAAAGTTGAACGGGATGGCTCCGGAAAATTAATGACAAACGATCAGCCGCTTTCTACAGCACTGTCATCCGTTCAAAATAAACACATTCCAATCCTGCAAATCGAGCAAAAGGGGATGGAGGAAGATGTTGTTGCGATTTTAAATGAGACACAGACAACAGACGTACATATCGTCTCTTCCAACCCGGCAATAGTAAAAGAAATCACAACGCTGATGCCAACAGCTCGCGGTGGAATCGTATATACTAAAAATTCTTTTAACAAACATGACCTTAATCAACTCGTTCGTACTGTCCATTCAAGCAATGCCAAAGTTGCGCTCATCCCGCAAAAAGTACTCACGTTAGAAACTGTTCACTACTTGCATACAAGAATGGTGTCAGTGTGGGGATTGGGAGCCGAAACAGAGGATGCTTCCCATCATCTTATCCATACTGGTGTGGATGGAATCATCATGGGCAATCCGGCTGTCACTATTGAGGCACTGGGAAAATACCCAGAGAATACAATTGTTCAACGACCAATCGTTGCCGCACATAGGGGCGTTCCGTCTTTGGCTCCGGAAAATACAATGGCTGGTTATCAGCTTGCATACGATTTGGGTGCGGACCAAATTGAAACAGATTTGCAGCTTACGAAAGATGGACACCTCGTCATCATGCATGATACCACTGTAGACCGGACAACAAACGGGAAAGGAGCAGTAAGCAGTCTCACATTGGAGGAAATCCGCCAGCTTGACGCTGGAATCAAGTTCGGCGAAGAATTCGCTGGTGAAAAAGTTCCAACCTTTCAGGAGTTTTTACAAGCATTCAAAGGAAAGGATGTTATCCTTCTCGTTGAATTAAAAGATGAAGGCATTGAGGAGCAAGTGATGAAGGAAATTCAGGACAAAGGCATGATTGACCAAGTCGTACTTCAAAGCTTCAATCTTGGCAGCATGGTGAAAAGCTATGAATTGAACCCTGAAATTCCAATTGGATATCTCTACTCTGCTGGAGTCCCAGAGGCACAAAATGCAAAAATCAAAAATGCAAAAAAAATGATGAACTATGGAACAACTCACAACGTTACACTCAATGCAAGCTACGGAAGCACCTACACGGAATTCATCCAATACATGCGACAACGCGGCATGCTGACAATGCATTGGACCTTCCGTGATGAAGAACCGTTCCGTGACAAACTAGCACAAGGACTGATCGGACCAATCACCGACTACATGCAATGGCTCACAGATTCACCAATCAGCTTGGAAACGCCAATTAAGAAAATCAACCTTAAAACAGGTAAAACATCCACTGTCCGTGCAAAAGCTTTCGTAGACTACCGTACTGCAAAAAAAGAAAACATCGCTTCAGAACTGTTCGTAACAGAAAATACTGATGTGGTCAAAATCAACGGCAATACAATCGAAGCCGTCTCCCCTGGAACGGCCCAAGTATTCGTGAAACACACCTTCACCATGTTGGGGCAGGAATGGAATGTTGTCGGCGAACCCATTGAAGTACATGTAAATAAATAAAGCTTCTACAGAAAAATCCGGAACGAATCGGTGTTATCGAAAGACTGTTAACAAATTATGAAACAGATAAAAGACAAATGATGATACCAGGTTTCTATTATATCGCCCTCACTCCTAAACTTTTTATAATGGCTATTCTCGAATCTACTCTTTTTAGAACATAGCTTTATAAGAAGCTCTGGAGCGAACAAAACTTGAAAAAGCATTAAATAACTGAAAAACCACCACTGATTCGTATAGCCTTGGCACAAAAATTATTTGGTCAGTTTGATTTTCACACACCTTGTCACCCCATTATGATGTTGATTTAGATTTTAATCCTCATCATTTAAGGGATGACAGGTGCTTTTTATTATTTTGCAAAAATACATAGATAGTGAAGAGTATCATATTTCCGAAAAACTTTTATGAACTTTGTATGTTATGATTTCTGAATAAATTTCATTAAATATTTTGTATAACTTCGCTTTTTGTTATTGTGAGATTTAATAGCTCTCCCCCTCAAACTCTATCTTTCCTCCCCTAACTTAATAAAACCGGATTCATCCACGGTAAGGCCCTTCGTTAGGCTGCCATAAACCAGGAAACTTCAAACCTAATAAAGACCAATAACCATAGTTAGAGAAATTCCTAAACTTTTCAATAAAACTGGCATTAATAATATTCCAAATGAAGGCCCCCCCAATTCTACTCATAACTGTCGCAAATCCAACTACCATAGAACTCACTTCATTAGAAACAAGCCATTAAGATATATAAGGTGGGTAAATGAAAGCATACCGATTCATAAAAGTAGGAAATCTTAAACAGCCGTATAAGAACTGACCGACGTCTCATGTTTCTCATAAAAACAAAAACTCCGGATATCACTCCCATTAAACCGAATAACTAGCGGCACTTAAGAACAAGGTGTTTAAAGCCGTTCAAGTGAATCGGTTCAAATAGGTGATAGGAGCAAGATATAAACAACCTAGTCTAGAAATCAGTGTCTCTATAGAATCTCATTAAAAGATTATCAAGAGTATGCTAAACTAAACAGTAATCACTAACTAAGCAATAAAATAGGATAATTATTTTTTTACTAATTTTATACATGCATTTTGAAGGAGACAGACCAATGAATGTAACGATTGTCCGAGCAATGGATATTCTTGATCTTTTCATTTTTCACTCAAAATTAAACTTGCAGGAAATCATTCAGCTTTCAGGCAGGCCAAAAACTTCAATATTAAGAATACTGCAATCATTTGAGACTATTGGTTTTTTGGAAAGAGACAGCAATGGAGACTATTCTCTTGGATTAAAGCTTCTACAGCTAGGACATCTAGTCTCGGAAAGGTTAGATATCAATCAGCTTGCCATGCCAATTATGGAGGAGTTGTATCAAAAAACAGGAAAAACTATCATGCTGTCCTTGCTACAAGGGGATAAAGTGATTACAGTTGCATCTTTGGAGACCGAGCATCCGATAAAAATTGGTTCAAGTATAGGCAGACAGACACCCCTTTATGCAGGTTCCCCCGCACGGATAATTTTAGCTTTTCAACCGGAGAAAAAGCAAAAAACATATTTAGATAGCATCTCCCTGCAAAAAATTGCGTCCAATACAATTACGGATAAAGATCAGTTAAGTGAAGTTTTAAACAAGAATATTAAAGACAAATACGTCCTTAGTCATTCAGAAGTAAATGATCATACAACAGGATTGTCCGCGCCGATCTTCAATCATAAAAACGAGGTTTTTGCAGCCATCACCATTGCGGGAATCTCCGCAGACTTTACAGAGTTGGAAATACCGGAACTTATTAAGGAGGTCCAAGCAGCGGCTTTGGCCATATCTTCGCAATTCGGATATCAGGGTACTTTTTAAAGATTCCATCCAATGAAAAGACGTTTTCAATCTATCAGACTGGAACGTCTTTTTAATATATCAATCAATATTCATCACAGTATTCAATTCAAGAAAGTTCGTGCTGAAATCCCCGCTCACAAACGTTTCATTTTCAAGCAGTTTCAAGTGGAAAGGAATGGTCGTGTGAACCCCTTCGATGATGAACTCCTCAAGCGCACGTTTCATTCTGGCTATGGCTTCTTCCCGCGAAGAACCATAGGTAATCACTTTTGCAATCATCGAATCATAGTAAGGGGGGATCGTATATCCTGGGTACACACCCGAGTCTACCCGTACTCCCATACCGCCTGGCGGAAGATACATTTCAATTTTCCCTGCTGAAGGCATGAAGCCCTTCTCCGGATTTTCTGCGTTGATTCGGCATTCGATGGACCAGCCATTGAACTCTACCTCTTCCTGTTTCACGGACAGTTCCCTGCCTGAAGCCACATAGATTTGCTCTTTAATGAGGTCAATCCCTGTCACCATTTCTGTAACAGGATGCTCCACTTGGATCCTAGTGTTCATTTCCATGAAATAAAATTCTTGGTTCCTGTGGTCGAAAATGAACTCGACGGTGCCCGCACCGGTATAATCAACCGCTTCTGCCGCCCTTACAGCAGCCTGCCCCATTTTTTCCCGCATTTCCGGTGTCAACGCAGGCGACGGAGTTTCTTCCAGCAGCTTTTGGAGTCTCCGCTGAATGGAACAGTCTCTCTCTCCCAAATGGATAGTGTTTCCATGAGCATCTGCCAGCACCTGGATTTCCACATGGCGGAAATCAACGATATATTTCTCAATATAGACTCCTGGGTTTCCAAATGCGATGGCAGCCTCCTGCTGAGTAATTTCAATACCTTTAATCAGGTCTTCATCCGTATGAGCTACCCGGATTCCTCGGCCACCTCCTCCCGCTGTGGCTTTGATAATCACGGGATATCCGATTTTTTTAACAATTCTCTTCGCTTCCTCCATCGTTTTGACTACACCGTCTGAGCCTGGTACAATCGGCACCCCGGCAGCTTTCATCGTGGTGCGGGCCACATCCTTGGTCCCCATTTTCGTAATGGATTCCGGGCTCGGTCCGACAAATATGAGATTGCATTCACGGCACAGTTCGGCAAAATCCGCATTTTCCGCCAGGAACCCATAGCCCGGGTGGATGGCATCGCATTCCGTCAGCTTGGCTATACTGATGACATTGACTGAATTCAAATAGCTGTCTTTGGATGCGAGCGGTCCAATGCAATAGGCTTCATCCGTCAATCGAACGTGCAGCGCCTCTTTATCGGCCTCGGAATGTATAGCAACTGTTTCAATGCCCAACTCCATGCACGCCCTTATGATACGGACGGCAATTTCTCCCCTGTTTGCTATTAAAAGTTTCTTTATCATTTTTACGCTCCTTACTTAGGCTCGACTGAAAACAACGGCTGGCCGTATTCCACAAGTTCTCCATCCTTCACTAGGATTTCTGCTATTTTCCCTTCGATTTCCGCTTCGATCTCATTGAATAGCTTCATTGCTTCTACGATGCATACGATGGAGTCAGAATTGACTTCAGAACCGACTTTCACATACGAGTCGCTGTCAGGGGAAGGAGCCTGATAAAAAGTGCCGACCATAGGAGAGACAATTTCATGTAAATGGCTTTTCTCTTCAGCTTCGGAAACTGAAGTGGATTCAGTTACTAAAGATCCCGGTTCCATAGCCGGCTGTTCAGATTTGGTTTCCTGTTGAGTGGCTGGCTGAAGGGCAGGCACAGGTTCTGTCACATATCGTACGGTTTCCTGTACAGGACTTTTACCTTTCTTTTTCAATTCAATTTTTAAATCGTCTTGCCTATAAACAAATTCATCAATATCCGACTCGTCAATCAATTTAATAATTTCGCGGATTTCCTGTACTTTTAACATGGAGAATACTTCCTTTCTTTCATTAACGACTTCATATGAAATGTCTCATGCGGATTCATAAAACAACTTTTGACAGATGATTATGTCTTATAGGTTTGACAGCTTCATATCATCTAAAACCTTAAGGAATTTTTATCTGTTTCAGCCCGAGCCGGTAACGGCCGAATGTTTGGATTTCACGACTAACCGCGTACGCTCCAGGAACGACAATAACCGGAATACAGTCGCTTTGGACAATATCGGTCGCTGTACCAGCTCCCTCAGATTGAAAACGCTCTCAGTTTCAATAAAAAGGTTCAAGACCCCCCAACGTTTTAATAACACTTTGATTCTTTTACATGCTTGTTCTTTTTTTAAAAAGAACCGTCAAAAGCAATAAACGCATTTTAGCTTACCATTTTTTCGAAAACAGCTATCATTTTTTTCGACGGCTTTGTCAGCTTGCTAATAATAATTATGACAATACATGTAACGATTAATGTCGGGATCATTGGATCAATTTCAGCAGAAATAAAGCTAAATCTCTGCATGAGCTTCCAACTGATGGCAATGATACTTCCGGATATGATTCCGCCCCAGGCAGCCTCTTTTGTCATACTACGGTAATACATGCTCATAATGATGATTAAGCCACCTGTGCTTCCTGCAATGAGATATGCAAGATTCATCATCTCCATAATATAAGCCGGGCGCCAGATGCCAATCGGTACTGAAAGGGCTCCCAAAAAAAGAACAAGCAATTTGGTCACAACAAGAAGCTTCCTTTCAGAAACATCTTTATTTAACAGTTTTTGATAAATATCCCTTCCCAAACTTGTTGCTCCTGCTAAAAGCCAGGTATTTGCAGAGGATAGTATGGCTACAAAAAGTCCTGCCATTGCAATCCCCACAATAAATGGAGGAACTAGATCAAACGTATAGGTTAACCAAATTGTTTCTGGATCTTCTATATTCGGGTAAATTGTTTTCGCAAAGAATGAAGACCCAAAAAATATAAATGACACCGGAAGATAAATCAATGCAATGGCCATGCCTGCTTTAACAATATCCTTGACACTCGAAGCCGCATAGAATCTGGTTAAATAACCGGGATTCCCTAAATAGCCAAACAGCCAGATGAAAAGCCAAGAGAATGCCATGAAAGGAGTCAGTTCACCAGCATTTGTAAAATAGTCGGGCTGCGCCGCACTTACAGCTTCAGTTACCGGTCCCCAGCCTTCGGTAGCTTTAACCAAAAAAGGCACTGTGATAACCAATGCGGCAGTCAGTATAATCATGGCGATAAAATCGGTATTAAGAACTACTACCATTCCTCCTAAAATCGTGAATATAATTACCATGGCGCAAACAATAATTGTGCTGGAAGAATAACTCATACCGAATAGTTCTGAGAATAATAATCCTCCCTGTACATAGAGTGATCCCAAGAGAACAATCATCCAAACAGAAGCAATGATGGAAAATACCGGTCCTAGTAGTGGACTGTCAAATCGACTTGCCAGATAATCAGGAATTGTAAGTTGACCAAACCTACGCAATTTCGGTCCAATAAAGAAACAGAGAACGAAATAGCTCCACGCAATTCCTATGTTAATCCAGAGAGTCCCTGCTCCAAGGTTATAATAGTAGGACATCATTCCCAAAAAGGAAGCACCGCTAATACCAGAAGCGAAAAGAGAACCTAGAATGAGGTACCATTTCCCTCCTCTTTCCGCTATATAAAAAGAAAGCAAATCTTTTGATTTCATATAGGAATAAAAAGCTACCCCAAACATCAACAGTAAGACAATAGCTATACCGAGTAAAATATGTGCATTCAAGTTGTTTCCTCCCTAGGATGTAAAACTTTTTGCTGTATCGGTTTCTTTATCCTCAAGCTGATCTGTTTTTTCCCAAGGAAACCTATCATTTCTCAAATAGTAAGTACCAAACACGAGGGACAAAATAATCGGAGCCGCACCAAACAACCAGATCCAAAACATATCGGTAAACCAACTCATGGTAACCACCTCAGTTGTTATTTTTTAAGCAAACGGTGAATTCACCTCAATTCCGGCTTCTTCCAATCTTCTTTTTATAATCTTAATCATTTCCAATGCTGTCGGAGTGTCCCCATGGACACAAATCGTTTCCCCATTCACTTCTATCTCTTCTCCTGTGATCGCTTTTACCTTGCCTTCCGTAACCATCCGGATGATCCGTTCTGTTACGAACTCCGGATCTGAAATCACGGCTCCTTCTTCTCTTCTAGAAACTAATGAGAAGTCCTTATGGTAAGCTCGGTCCGCGAATATTTCCAGCTTAAACGGAAGCCCCTTCCTCTCGGCCACCTTATGAAGCTGGGAATGCGGCTTTACAAACACCGAAAGATCAGGTCTAATAGATAGGATGGAATCAACGATATTGATCGCCAGTTGTTCGTCAGAATCGGCCATATTGTTCAAGTTTCCATGTGGCTTCACATGCGTCATATTTACTCCGTGTTTTTGACAAAATATATCCAGAGCACCGATTTGATATATAATCAGGTTCATCAGTTCATCTCTAGGAATGTCCATATTCCGTCTCCCAAATCCAGTTAAATCTGGGAGGCTGGGGTGAGCTCCGACTCCCACACCATGCTCTTTGGCAATCTTTACGGTATGATCCATAATATTCGGATCTCCCGCATGAAAGCCGCAGGCCACATTTGCCGAAGAGATGTATTGAATAACCTCGTCATCATTTCCCAGCTTGTACTGGCCGAAACTTTCTCCCATATCACAATTCAAATCGATCGTTTTCTTCATTATGGCTATTCCCCTTCCCTATTAACAAGTCACTTGTAAAATCCGAAAGTTATGTTCCTGCTTCTTTAGCTCTTCCTGTGCTTCCTCAATGGAAATCTCGGTGAACGTAACTGTATCTCCTGGCTTTACCTGTCCGAGTTTCGGTAGATCGACACCGATCACTCCCCCGATTTTGGTATAGCCGCCAATACTCTGTCTTCCAACAAGAAAAATAATGGGCTGTCCATTTTTTGGCACCTGGATGGCCCCGTAAAAAATACCTTCCGAAATGATATCAGCCGACTCCAGATGTTCAATGACAGGACCATCCAGTCTGCATCCCATCCTGTCCACTTGTTGTGTGACCTTGTAAGTGGAGGAGAGGAACGTTTGAATTCCCTCTTCTGTAAAAGATTTATCCTGCGGACCGAGAATCACTCGGATCTGGATGTCACCTCTATACTCGGGGATAAGGTCATTAGGTAGGCGCCTCCCCTTCAGGCGGCCACTCGATTTCGGAAAGACCCGGAGAATATCCCCTTTTTTCAGAGCCCTTCCTTCCATTCCACCTATTTTTCCAACAAGATCGGTAGCTCTGCTCCCCAATACCTGTGGAACATCAAAGCCTCCGGCCACAGCCAGATATGACCTGCATCCCGAGCGTGCGCCCTTAAATTGGATCACGTCTCCCTCTTCAACTTTGATAGACTTCCACATTGGCGCCTCTTTCCCGTTTATATCCGGACTAAGGTCTCCGCCGGTGACGGCGATGATGCCCGGTTCTCTCACAAGCAATTTCAGCCCCATGAGAGTCACTTCCAACAACGCTGCGTTTTCATCGTTTCCTACTATAATATTGGCCATCCGGTGGGAATACCCATCTGCGGGTCCCGATACCGCCAATCCGTATTTTTGATAGCCGTGCCTTCCCAAGTCTTGGATTGTTGCCAATAATCCCGGTTTCAATACTTCAAATATGATAATCTCCTCCTTTCCCTTGTTGCATCATCTCTTTATGCGTTGGGAAGAGTGGATGTTCCAGGTTTCATTGTTTTCCTCTATCTCTTCAAACTCTTCTTCGGTAATTTCCTCGAAAAACACCTTGTCCCCCGACTCCAGGAGGAAGGGATTCTTTTTTTCCGGGTCGTACAGGCGCAGAGGCGTACATCCGATCAGCCGCCAGCCGCCGGGACTCTGAACAGGATAAATTCCAGTTTGGTTGTTGGCGATCCCAACACTTCCTGCGGGTATGGAAACCCTTGGGGAAGGCAGCCGCGGAGTACTGATTTTCTCCGACATGCCTCCCAAAAACGGATAGCCCGGAGTAAAGCCCAGAAAATAGACCAGATATTCTCCACCTGAATGGATGGAGATGACCTCGTCTGAACTAAGGTCGTTCTGTTCGGCTACATCCTCCAGGTCCGGTCCTCGCTCGCCGCCGTATAAAACAGGAATGTGAACCTCCCGGCCGCCGGATGAACCGACGGTCGAAGCGTCCTTTCCCCATCCCTGCAGCTTTTCCTTCACCTCCACATAGGAAAGCTTCACAGGATTATAGTGGATCAGCAAAGAGCGATAACCGAGAATTACCTCCCCCATACCATCGTCCGATTCCTTCTCCGCCAAATGGGCCAGCTGGCGCACCATTGTGTTTGTCTCTTGATCAATCATATTTTCGAACTCGACAAGTACAGCCTGGTCACCCGCTGGCTTACATACAAATTTCATGAATATCACCCTAGCTTTTCACCTTAATGGAAATTCGAGCGTACTTTTCACTTTTTTGCCTGATGGAACCGACTGATTATTGCTTGAAATCTGTTCCTGGTTCGTCATTACTTCAATGACGCATGCTTTTCCGTAAACTGCAACGAGAGAGGCTCTCCATCGAAAGCAATTACACCTCCTCCAGCTAATATAACCCGGGATTCTACATTCCCAAGGAGTCTTGTACCGGGCAGATTTCTTCCAGAGCTGGCTGTTGTAGGAAAGGTATGCTGACACGATTACCAAATGTCATTTCTGTCTCTTCCACCAAAAGCTCTTCCGGCAGGAGACAATGACCAGGACCACGATACACGGTTTGAACAAATCGAAATGCCCGTTGAATCAGCTCAGGTGTTTGTCTGCATCCCTTAATCAACTGTTCATTTGGCTATCTGGCCAAAAATATTGCTCCAGAATCTCTTCCCTTGAACTTCCTGTTTAGGGACCTGGACCAAGAAAACGACCATCAAAGTCGAGGCCTGAAAAGCCGTATGTACTCCTATCGCAAGTTTGCTCCCCTCCGCTAGTGACCATTACAATATCCGGTTTTCTTGTCGGCTTGCCTTACGTTTTCACCATGAATACGGTCCCTCCTTTTCTTTCCCAAGCGTAATGCCCAGCTCTCGCTGCTTATGTGCATCATGAACTCCGCCTTTCCGGTAATAGCTGCCAGTAAGATGCCCGCCCCTATGGACTTCGACATCACGGTTATGGAAATGTAATCCGTCTGCTGCCGCCGTCGGTAATCACGGATGAACAATTTAACAGAACAATTTTTCAGTCCGTGCAAAGCCGAATTTGATTTCATCCGCGGCCCCCTTTGGTAGAAGTTATGATAACCCTTACATTTCCTTTTGAATTTCATTAAATGAACTGTCATTTCAATCTATGGTCTCAGTATAGCGAGTGACTTTTAAAATTTCAATTTATTTTTAAAATTTTATTAATATTTTTTTCCTGCCCCTTTCATGAACAACGGATTTCTCTCCCTTTTCTTCAAAGCGATGTAAAGGATCATACACTGTTCAAATGATTGGGGATTGATTCGACTCAGCTCACTAATCTTGTTTAGCCGGTACATCAATGTGTTTCGATGGATATAGAGAGTTCTCGCAGCCTTACTGACATTCATGCTGCTTTCACAGTAAGCGATAAAAGTTTCAATCAGCATATCAGATTCAGGGAACTCCCAAATGTTCCGTATATCGTCGGCAAAGAGCTCAAGAAAACGAAGATCGATATCTTCCAGAAAGATATCCGGCATGATGGACCAACTGTCAAACGAATATACTCTTTTTCCCGGATCACTTCTCAGACCAGCCTTTATAGCTTTTTTGGCCTGTTGATAGGAGCGGGCTGCCCCTTCCAGTCCAGTATAACTCTTCCCATAAGCGATAGTGACCCCACCCCGGACACCTTCTCGATCCATAAAAGCAGTCAGTTTGCCAACAGCACTGGTACATGTCCTTTTTAAGTTGGGCTCATCTTTCGAATTAACGATTTTGAAAACCGCCCACTGGTCTTGATTGACTGGACAAACAATGTCCTCATTGCTTCCTCTAAACAAGTGTCTAATCAGGCTTTGCAGTTGTGTTTGCAGCGGGGATGCCTGCGAGGTTAATTCCCTAAGGGCAGGAAAATGAATCAGCAAACATACCCTCGACCCGTTGAAATGCACTCCGAGCAATTGGCAGTATTCTTCAAGTTTGCTTGTATCCTTCCAATCCCGATAATGAATTAGGTGCTGTACGAATAGTTCCGTCGTCTTCATTTGGACGAGCTCTGACTCTGTACGGAAGCTCTCTTTGAGAAACATCTCAATATGGTTGCGGATAAATTTCACATACTTCCTGACACTTTCTGGATCACCAACAATGCCTAAAACACCGATGATCTTATGATCAAACCAAATGGGAGCCGCAATTCCCGGCAAAACATTCTCCAGGTTATCCACCTGCTCCTTCGTGAATACTGTCTCTCTTCCCCCTTCAATCACCCGGGAAGATACCGGATGCAATGTCCCAATCCTCTCTTTATTATCAGAACCGATTATGATACCCTTTTCGTCTGTAATACTGAGAGAGATACCCAGCAAAGATGATGTCTGTTCTACTAGAGATTGTGCAACCTGCTCAAAAAGCTTCATTTCCTTTACCTCCCAACTGTCACGACTCTAGCATAGCAATGATTATACCAAGATACTCGCAATATAGTATTCTAAATTTTGTGCATATTGTTTCTTGAAAGAGAAAAAGACTAAGCTATAATTACATGTACATAACGACTGCCAGGGGGACTGATATAGAAAAAATCTGAGATGCAGTACGTAATAAGAGAATCGCCAGACGGATATGTAGAAACTTTATCTATTGCATCATTCCATATGAGATCCGAACCAAGATCTATCCCGATAAACGAATGTACACGTTTTGAAGCATCCCAATTTGTAAGCGCTTTATTTATTTTTATTCTTTTTATAATTCAATCGTAGCATTCATATTTTAAACTTACTACAACAAGTGTTCATTGGATTTCTAAACATTCAGACCATCTTCAGTCCGACCGTCAAATGCAGCGGCACGGCATTTCAACGAATAATAAAAACCAGAAAAATCATCAGGTCACGAGCAGAATTAACGCCTTTGCCGATTTATTATACTCAGCTTTTCCCAATCAAACAATAAGGGAGTAGATTATATGCATACAACTATTTTAGTAGAATTCATCCTCTACTGTCTCGCCATGGTCGCTATAGGTTATTATTTTAGCAGGAAAGAGATGGAACACTCAGACTTCCTGATTGGCGGTGGCAAATTGCCCGGCTGGGTTCTCGCTTTTTCCGAGAGGGCCACGGGAGAATCAGCCTGGCTGCTCTTGGGTTATACGGGGTTTGTCTTCATGACGGGATTCTCCGCCATCTGGGTAGCAGTCGGAATTGGACTGGGGGTTTCCTTCTCTTGGCTCTTCCTTGCCAGAAGATTTATGGACGAGGCGAAGAAGTATAATGTCATGACACTTCCTGGATATCTTGCAGCAAGATTTGAATCAAAAGGAAAAATCATCCTTTGGCTGGCAACAATCTTAATTGGTAGTTTTATGATGTTCTACTTCGGTGCCCAGATTGCCGGGGCCGGAAAAACCTTGTTCACCGTCTTTGGAATTAAGCCGCTAACTGGTATTCTCATCAGTTTCGCTATCGTCATCGCCCTTTCGTATCTTGGAGGGTTTGTCGGTGTTGTCTGGACGGATATGATTCAGAGTGTCATGATGCTCATCACACTCGTCGGTCTTCCTATTATGGCTTTATTCAAAATCAACTCTGAAGGCTTATCAGTCATGGATGCTGTTGTAGCAGCAGGTCCTACAATGGACTCTTGGACAGGTGGATTAACTGGATTCGCTTTGGGGCTTTTGCTCTTCAATAACTTCGCCTGGTTCTTCGGATTCCTAGGCGGACAGCCTCAGCTCAGCGCCCGCTTTATGGCATTGAAGGACAAGAAAGAGGCAAGAACAGGGGCGACTGTTGCAATCGTATGGGTTATTCTAGCTTATGTAGGCGCCTTTCTCATCGGTTTGACCGCATTGACTCTTTACCAGGGACAGACATTCGCAGATGTGGAGACGATTCTTCCGTTCATGATTCTCGACCTTTTCCCTGAATGGGCAGCCGGCATCTTACTTGCTGGTATACTGGCCGCCATTATTTCAACAGCAGACTCACAGCTTCTTGTTATTACAAGCTCAGCAAGTGAGGACATTATCCGCAATGCCCTTGGCATCAAATTAAGCGAAAAGAAACTTGTATTAGTATCAAGGATGACCATTGTTGGCGCCGGGATCGTCGGTCTAATGATCGCCCTGTTCTCCAAATCGCTAGTCTATCTTGTTGTCGGGTGGGCGTGGGCTGGAGTCGGATGTACACTGTCGCCTGCGATCATTCTTACATTCTTTTGGAAGAAATATTCCGGAGCTGGAGTTCTCGCAACCATCATTTCCGGATTTATCTCAACAGTCATATGGATCTCCACGCCGCTTGAGGAAATCATCTCTTCTCGGTTCACAACGTTCTTCATCGCCTTGGCATTCGGTATTGTCTTCAGTCTATTATTCCCTGAGAAGCAGACTGGAGCTTCCGAAGATAAAGAAGAACTATCTACGGAAAAGGCAATTAATGTTTAATCTTGCAACGAAAAAAGCGACGGGTTTTAAACCCGTCGCTTTTTGCTTATCACTTTGGAGCTTTAAGGAATTCTTGACCTCCATTTTCTCGTGATTACTCGGGAGCCTCTAGGCACCCCTAAAAGATATACGCCTCATGGCAATTTTTGAATCCCCTTTTTACTGATAACCCCAAATACAAGACTCGTATCTGTTCCATGTTTTCAGATATCACCATTCACACTAGATGAATACACTCCCCCTTCCCACAATTCACTCACACAAAAGACCGCCCAAATATCACATTCCGTGGTATTTGGGCGGTCCCTGTATTTATATTTCACCCCTCATATAGGCGTTCCAGTATCCAATATCAAACTTCCATTTTTGGTGAGAAAGGAGAAATAGTATCCAATGAAATTTTTTGGCCCACCTGTTTCTTGATTGCTTTTTCATAAAAGTATCTGGCAACTGCCACATCAGCTACAGCCAATCCTACTGATTTGAAAACCGTAATCTCCCGGTCACTATCCCTGCCCGGCAGCTGACCACTGATAATAAGTCCAAGCTCCCCATGGATGCCGTCTCTATGAAACTTTCCTTCATTGATTGGAATCAACAAGTCACCCGCTTCTTCTAATGCTGAATCGATTGATTCCACTACTACCTTGTCCGCATTTGCTATGACATTGCTGGGTAGTTCTTGCATAGATGGGATATAGGAACCGATCGAATTGACATGGACACCAGGCTCAAGAGCTTCCGAGAATACCGGTTTGCTGGAGCTTGTAGCCGTCACGATAATATCCGCTCCCCTAATCGCTTCATCGGAATCAGAATGGATGGATACGCCTACATCATGCCTCGCTTTGATATACTCCGCAAGGACTTCAGCCTTTTCTCGCGTCCGATTATATAACTTCAACTGGGTAATGTCCCTTACTGCCTTGATGGCTTCGAATTGTCCAATCGCCTGCTCGCCAGTACCGAGAATAGCCAGCACTTTCGAATCGGCGCGTGACAAATATTTGGATGCCGCCCCGGAAAGCGCGCCTGTTCGCATAACCGTTAAATAAGACCCCTCTAATAGTGCAAGCGGCTCCCCCGTATCTGTGTCTGCCAACAGCACCACTCCATTGATAGTTTTTTTTCCAAGAGCGGTATTTTCGGGAAAGACGGCAACATATTTCATTCCAAGACTTTTTAACCCCTCCGCAACAGCAGGCATAAATATGGCATTGCCTTCCTTCTTTTCCAACTGCAGGACAGTCCGAACCGGTGTTGTCGTCCTGCCAGCCGAGTATTCTCTCAGTGCCTCCCCAACATTTTCCACCATTTCGGACATATTCAGCAACTTCTGTTGGTCCTCAGCATTGATAATCAGCATGTTCTAGCCTCCTTCGCATTTTTTAACAGCTTAACAGTACTCGCTAGATAACTGTTCATGACAAGCGGCTACAACCCCCTCAGAAATAACCTGACTATTCTATCACTATACCGACTTGGTATGAAAATTCATATGGGCACAATTGACAAAAAAAGCTTACAATTTGTTGACTATGCAGATTTTATATTTCTTGAGGAAAAGCCACCTCCTTTTAAAAAGGGTATACTTTGCGTCGTTCGTCCTTCCCTCTAAATACCTCCCCACACATAGGCAACATCCTTAATCCCACTTCCTTTTTGAAAAAGCGCTTGCAAAAGATAGAAAATTTATACTATAATTACTTTAATTCATTCCGAAAAAAGGTTATTATATTCCGAATTTCGGAATAATCCATTTCAAAACTAATCATCGCTTTAGAAAGCAACCAGCATTTTGGAAAACAAACATCTACAACCGGAGGGTTACAAAATGAGATTACAAGATAAAGTAGCAATTATTACCGGCGGAAGCCAAGGAATTGGTGAAGGTATCGCCCGAACGTTTGGCAAGAATGGAGCAAAGGTGGTCATCGCTGATGTGAACGAAGAAGCAGGCAAGCAGGCAATAGACCAGTTTATCAACGAAGAAATTGATTGTCTTTTCGTCAAAACAGATGTCAGCAGTGAAGATAATGTTAAGAACTTGATCAGCACAACAGCCGAACATTTTGGCGGTGTGGATCTCCTCATCAATAATGCAGCAGTCAATATTCGGAAATCTGCTGTAGACACTTCTTTTGAAGAATGGAATAAAGTAATCAGCGTCAATTTGACAGGAGCTTTCCTCTGCTCAAAATATGCAATCCCTGAGATGGAAAAGCGCGGCGGAGGGGCCATTGTCAATATCGCTTCCTGGCATGCAGAGAAAACAATTACAAGACTGGCAGCTTATGCGGCTTCCAAAGGTGGAATGACAGCCCTTACAAGACAAATGTCTCTTGACTGCGGTCCCCTGAATATCCGCGTAAATGCTGTATGCCCAAGTTCAGTCGACACCCCACTGCTGCATCAGACATTCGCCAGCCTGGAGGATCCCGATGCTGCATTTGAAGAAACGCTCAGATTCCAGCCGATGGGAAGAATCGGAGTAGTGGACGATATTGCCAACGCCTGCCTGTTCATGTGTTCGGACGGAGCCTCTTACATCAGCGGCCAGACGCTTATGGTAGATGGAGCAGCCATTAATAAAATTGCACGCCCATTGATGTTTGATTAATTCAGCTTTTTCTTTTACCGCTTCATTGCTGCATTTTACGAAAATATGTCTAGTAAAGGGTGGTTTCTAAATGAATAAATATGATGTGATTATTGCTGGCGGAGGCATCATGGCCTCCAGCCTGGCCTACAACCTACGTAAAGACGGATTCACTGGAAGTATTGCAGTCTTTGAAAAAGACCAAATGTATGAATTCTCTTCCACTCCGCGCAGTGAGGGCGGTATCCGCCTCTCATTCACGACTGAAATCAATATACAGATGAGCAGTTACAGTCTGGACTTTTACAAAAGTTTTGCAAAAGAAATGGCAGTGAACGGCGAATCTCCGCAAATTGATTTTAAGCAGACCGGATATTTGTACCTAGGTACGAGCGAAACAATGCCGAGATTGATAGAGGAGGCCAACTTCCAAAACCGGTGCGGAGCCAATATGGAAACCCTATCCGTAGAAGAGATCCGTAATATCGTTCCAGAACTAAATACGGGAGATCTGGCTGGAGCTACGTTTGATACAGATGCAGGATATATGGATCCATATACAGTCCTTCAATTCTATGTGAAAAAGTCAAAATCAATGGAAGTGGATTATATTTACCAGCCAGTTCAATCACTCCTTGCAGAAAATGGGAGAGTAACAGGTGTCCGACTTGAGTCCGGAGAGGAATATCATGCTCATATCGTTGTCAATGCATGCGGCGCATGGTCCGGCGCACTTAGCGAGACAATCGATATCGACATTCCTGTCAAGCCGTTTCGCTATCAGATTTTCTGCCTGGATTTGACAAAGACATTCTCTAAATCGCTGCCTCTTGTTTTCGATCCGACCGGATTCTACTTCCGCGAAGAAGGAGAGAAAGTGATCACCGGTATGCCTCATAAAGATCCGTACAGCTTTGAATTCTCTTCGAATAAGTCCACTTTCGAAGAAGAAGTATGGCCAATCTTCTATGAAAGAAGCCAACTGTTTGAACAGCTGAAGGTGGAACGCAGCTGGGCTGGATTATATGACTTCAATACAGTAGACCAAAATGCGATTATCGGCGGACATCCGGACATGAAAGGTTATTTCATCATTACCGGTTTCAGCGGACATGGGTTCCAGCAAGCGCCAGCAGCAGGAAAAGGACTTTCTGAAATGATTCGTCTTGGAAAATATGAAACTTTAGATTTGTCCTCCCTCTCTATTGAGAGATTTGCCAACAACCAGTTGGTTCTTGAAACAGCCATTCATTAATTACTTAGCGGGCCAAAGCGGGTTCAGAGTACTTCCAGTGATTCTAGGAGATCAGCTGTTATTCCCGGGCCCGGCATGGATTTAAAAGATAAGGATTATCATTTCTTCCACTTTTGTGATCAATACATCTTCAAAGCCAGGGATTTTATGCTAAAATTCAATTGCACGCAACTCCAATCTTTGCTTGTTTCTCGACAATTCAAGTATAAAAGAATTGGATGTTTGCGTGTATTCTTTTATATGCAAATTGTGTGGTAACCCCAACATTTAGTATAAATCCAAGATGCACTTAAGCTAAAGGTGCTTTACTTGAAGGTCCTTGAGCTATTTGATGGCTCTTTTTTCTTATTGAATAAAGCAGCAGTTTAGTTGAAGGTGGAGTTTAACAATAATCGAAAAACTAAAAGTTTAAAGACAGACAGGAAAGATACGATGATAAAAGGTTTGGGAGGAATATTTTGGAGGTCCAAATAAAAAAATGGTACAGCGAAGTGAAGATTGGAATAGAGAATGGGATTAAACCCCAAATAGGAAATGAGAAGGGCAGCTATATTCCAACAGCACAACAAGTAATGTAAAATTCTAGGTACATAATCTAAACAAGACGATTAAGCATCTTGAACTTATTGGTGTAGTACCTCTTGTAAAGAAAAAAAGATTAGTGAATTTGGAAAGTTTATTTGGATTAAAGACCCTGACGGCTGACTGGTCGAGCTTTGGGGGAAATAGCAGGTTGTAATCATTTGCTACTAACCTAACGGGGGTTTTCATTCAATAAAGCTTTCAACAATCGGGCGCTTATCGGGAATACTGATGGCGCCCTATTTAGCAGAATCCAAGTTGTGGAATAGAGATGTTCAAACAACACAAAAGTTTAATCATTTCCTAAGCAGAGGGAAAGCTTGGGAAAGGAAGTTGTTTGACAGATGTTTTCAGATTTGTGAACCGTCTCCGTATACCATCTGATTATTGTTGCTTTAAAGCTCCGTTCGCCACTGGGATATTTTCCATGTCAAGGGCATTCATTTGGCAGAAGTATTCCAGAAAGTTTTTAGCTTCTTTGATTTGTTCTTCATCCGTTTTTAATGCAATGATATCTTTTAGGATTTGAGCAGTCCAAACATTATCAAAATAACGAAATTTACCAGAATTCCATGTAGTTCGGTGAGGGTAGTTTTTATTGACATAATAATTCCAGAAAAGCATCTTCTCCGCTTCTTGATCCGTGAGCTCGATTCTAAATTCTGCATGAGACGGGACCATTCCATCTTCGCTAAGATTCCCGGAAAACATTTCATTTACCATGTAGAGGCCTAGAATCCGCCTTCTTGTTTCTGGTTGATCCGACTCTCTTGCAGTCAGAAGACCTGCGCTGTTTGGACGCAAACGAGCTACTCTGTTTAGCTGACCTTTATTTTTTCCACTTTGAATCTTGCCAGTAGATACTTGCCAGTCGTTAAATACACTTTGCTGCTCTTCTTCGTCCAGCCAGAAAACAATTTGTGAGCTTTCAGAAATTCTAGGGTTCTTCAGCTTTTCCCTGCGCCGCTGTTCAAACGCCTGTCGTTCTTTCTCTTCTTCACGTTTCCTTTCAAGTGCTTCTTCTTCCAATTTCCTTTTCAAAAGGACTTTCTTCAAAGTTTCTGCAACATTCCGGTCATTTAGTGTAATAAATTTTCCAAAAGCATCAGGATAAACAAACTTCTTTACATCCTCGTTAAAATCAACGGTGATGACAGATTCATCATGATCCACAATACTTCCTTCACCAAAGACTTTATGAGTTACTTCTTCATTAATTAAATTCACTAACTCACTCTCCTTATATAAAAATATTCAGGTATTTATTGACACCTAATTAGCCTGCTTGAATGGCACGAAAATAAGTTTTTAAATTAAAAAATCGTACTCAAACTCTGTCTAGAAGAAGTTGCGTACGATAATCAAATGCTGTCTCAAAACTATTCTAACTGTAGAATATCATATAATCCATATTATTGCAAATTTTTGATTGACAACGGTAATTTGTTTATCGTATAATAATTATTTATTTTAATATATAAGTGACCAGAGAGATGAAAAAATGATAGATCCATTTTGGCATTTCTATCAATGATTACTGACAAAAGACTCAAATTTAATGCCTGAAAAAGATACGAATTATTATATATGCTGCTCAAACGCTTGGTATCTTAGACTTATCATTA
Source organism: Bacillus norwichensis (assembly GCF_014836955.1). Taxonomy (GTDB): domain Bacteria; phylum Bacillota; class Bacilli; order Bacillales; family Bacillaceae_C; genus Siminovitchia; species Siminovitchia norwichensis. The sequence continues at coordinate 32,686 of NZ_JACSPV010000025.1, read as the reverse complement.
CCTTAAAAAACCTCGCTTGGCTACTTCTCCAACATGTTCAGCGGCGACTGTCGTCGGCGGATCTCATCTCTATGAAGCGCTTGAATCTCCCGCAATTCCTGATCGATCACCACGGAATCATACCCGATTTAATACATCTGAATTTGATAGGCACGGTCAATCATTGCTCATCAAGCTTTGCACAAACCTTCTATATCAAACGGTAAAGCATCCACCCTAGCTCTATCTACTTCTTCACTGATGATAAAGTATTGTATTTGCGCATTAAAGAACTCGAAACAAAATGGGATGGACCATGGTCAGGAACCAATGGCTCCTTCAAGATGAGTTTTAAGATATTTGAACAAAGTGAACTTACACACTTCATTTGACAAACCCACTTTTTTCAAAAAAGCAAGAGCCCCCGGCCCTTGCTTTTACCTAAACTCTAATATTAATTTGACTTGACCAAAGCTTCCCGCTTAATCTTTTCTCTCTTCTTTTCCCAGTCTACGCACCATTCGGAACAATACAGCGCAGGTTCTTCATTTATGTTTACTTGTTCTATGCGTTCCTCGTATACCAGCTTTCCGCATACAGAACATTTCTCATATTTTTCGACATAGTAACCGTTACTTGAAAATTTCATGAGAACAGTCCTTTCTTAAAATATTTTAATAGGTTGTCTCCGCTGATTTTTTGGAAATAAATCCATCCAGTACATCTTCCATGATCATGTTTCTATCCCTTTCCTTCGGTGAACCATAGCCGCCACCGCCCGGTGTGACGATTTTGACTCTATCTCCTCGTCTTATCGGGATATTGGAGAACTTACTGGACGAAACTTTTCCATAGCCCTCGACAACATCTTTCCAATCTTCCTCGCCATTTTTCTGAACCAATGTAGCTCCAAATCCGCCTTCTTTTCCTTCAAATAATCCATACGGAGCAATATGATGTCGATCTGTCATTTGGCTAATCGTGATTAAATCGGCATTACATTTGAGTATTTTCTCAGCACCCAAGCCTCCGCGATATTTTCCTGCACCGCCAGAATCTTGATTTAGATGAAATGATTCGACGAGCCAAGGAAATCTAGTTTCAAACACTTCAACAGGTGTTGTTCGGCAGTTCCCATTGATCGAGTCAACCATATCATTTCCGTCAGCATATGGACGGGCTCCCCAGCCAACCGCTTCCAAATCATAACAAACATAATATTCCTCATAATCATCATGATACCCGCCAAAAACGAAATTGAGATGGGTACCGCCCTCGCAGGCAATGACTTTTTCCGGAACAGCTTTAGAGAAGGCTCCAAGAACGGCAAATGCAATCCTTGGATGAGTTTCTGTATTTCCTCCTACTTCCGGTGCAGGGTAATCAACGTTTACCACTGTTCCTGGGGGAGCCACTACTTTAATGGGCCTAAAGCAACCGGAGTTTTTAGGAATGGAAGCATCCGTCAAGTTTAGCATTGCATTGTAGGCTGCTGACACGGATACTCCATATGTTGCATTGATAGGACCTCTGGCTTGCGGGGAAGTCCCCTCATAATCGATAATGACTTCCTCATCTTCAACATACACATTTGCTTTTATCGTAAAAACTTTATCTTCAATTCCGTCATTTTCTACATAATCCTCAAATTGAAATAAACCATTTGGAATTTCTTTGATTTCTGCACGCATCCGGCGTTCGGAGTAATCCATTAAGTCATCCACTGTTTTCATGAAAAAGTCTTTTCCATATTTAAGAATTAACCCTTTTAATCTCTCTTCACCGAGATCAGCGGCACTGATAAGAGCCCTTAAATCTCCAAAGTTATATCTTGGTGTTCTCACGTTTGCGAGCATGATTTTCCATACTTCTTCGTTATCTTTTCCTTCTTTGACGATCTTGACAGGAGGAAGCCTAAGTCCTTCTTGGAAAATTTCAGTAGCCTCTCCAGCGAATCCTCCCGGAGTCATTCCCCCTACTTCGGCCAGATGTCCAATGGCAACTGCATAAGCCACCACTTCACCATCAATAAAAATGGGTTTGAAAACAGTGTGCTCCGGAAGATGGAGTCCACCTCTATATGGATCATTGTGAAGGATCACATCACCCGGATTCATTTCTGATGCCGGAATCTCTTTTATGCAGTTTTCGATCAAAGTCGGCATTCCGCCAATCATGGCTGGGCAGTAATCTGCAACAGCAATAAGTTCGCCTTTCGCATTGGCGAGCCCGCAAGTAAAGTCCAACGCTTCATTGAAAATAGTTGAATACGATGTCTTCATAAGGGTAATCCCCATCTCCCGACAGACAGATACCATTGAAGAGTTAATAATATTAACTGATACTACATCCATATTGTTTACACTCCTATCTTTTTTCGATATGCATATTTCCAAAAGAATCAACCGTTAACTTATGCTGCGGGCCTACTATTGTGGAAGAAGCATTTTCCTCAACAATCGCCGGTCCAACAATTTCATGGCCGTCTAATAGAGTTTCCCGATCATAAATAGTCGTCATAAGAGACTCTTTATCAAAACGGACCATTCTCTCATCTTTCGGCACAGCTTGGCTTCCGTTTGCTCTATCAATCTTTTTAGCTGCAGGCTTGTCCGTTTTACTGATAATCGTTACTTTAAATGTAACGACTTCCATCACTTCTCCATCAATCTTGAAACCAAATCGATCCTCATGCATGGAATGGAATGTATTCCATATCGTTTGGACGTTTTCTTCATTGATTTCCTCTTCATTAAAAGGAATATCCAACTCATAGTTCTGGCCAAGGTAACGCATTTCAATCGATGTGATGATGTCGTACTTATCCGTATAACCCTGTGAAGATAAATCCTCTAGACCGGCTTTCCTCAGCTGCTGAAAAACTTCATTAGCTCTGGCAATATCAAATTTATTAGAGGTCATTTGAACCGTACGCTGGAGGTCGACACGGGCATCTGAATACATAAAGCCAACAGCGGAAAACTGTCCAGGATGCATAGGGATTACAGCTCTTGGAATCTCCGCAATCTCCATGAGATCACTTGCATGCAACGGGCCTTCTCCGCCAAAGTTCATCAATGTGAAATCTCTTGGATCATGTCCTTCCTCTACCAATACCATTCTCAGCGCGCCCACCATGCTGTTGTTGGCAATTTTAATAATGGAATCGGCTGTCTCTTCAGCTGACATGTTCAGCTTTTTACCCAGTCTCTCCAAGGCTTGGTGGGCCGCATCATAATCAATCTCCATTGATCCGCCTAGGAAGTTATCCGAGCTTAATCTTCCTAGAATAAGATTGGCATCTGTTACTGTTGGGTTTTCTCCACCTCTCCCATAACATACAGGTCCAGGATCAGCTCCAGCACTTTCCGGTCCTACGTTAAGCATGCCGCCATTATCAATCCAAGCTATACTTCCGCCGCCTGCACCGATCGTTCTGATATCAATCATCGGCACCTGAATCGGAATACCCCATTCAATTTCAAAATTAGTTGTCAGTTCTTCGTTTCCATTTTTAATGATCGCGACATCTGTACTCGTACCGCCCATATCTAAAGTAACGAGATGGTCAATGTTGCATTGTTCCGCAATCCTCTTTGCTCCTACCACTCCGCCTGTAGGACCTGAGACAGCAGTATTGATCGGAGCTTGTCTAGTAGCAGCCAAAGTCATAATGCCGCCATTGGACTTCATAATCCCCACGTTTTTTGTGATATTTTTTTCTTGAAAGCGCTCACCTAATTGGTCTAAATAAGAAGAAACAATTGGTTTAATATAAGCATCGGCGATGACAGTGCTTCCTCTCTCATACTCTTTCCATTTCGGCAGCACATCATAGGAAATGGAAATCGGCATACCAGGGAGGTATTCCTCTAGTAAACTTCTTAACTTTTCTTCATGTTTAGGGTCAACATATGAATAGAGTGTACTAATGGCGACTGCATCTATATTTCCTCTCTCTTTAATTTGCTCCGCCACTTGTTTTACTTCTTCCACATCAATTTCTGCTAAAGTCTCCCCTTTATGTGTTAGACGCTCATTAATTTCAAAGCAATTTCGTCGCTTCACAAGCGGTTTGGGCTTGATCCAGCTTAAATCATAATGCGACTTTCTATTGGCTCTCTGGATAAAAGGGACATCTTTGAAGCCCTTAGTGGTAATATAAGCAATCTCTGCTCCTTTTCTTTCTAGTATCGCGTTGGTTGCAATCGTTGTACCATGTCGGATTTGGTCAATATCTTCTACATTTTCAAATTCGCTTAAACCAGTTAATACCCCATTAATGGGGTGGCCAGGAGTTGTGAGGTTCTTCCAAACCTTCATTTCCTTTGTTTCTGGATCAAACGAAACAAAATCAGTAAATGTACCACCTACATCTATACCACTAATATAATTACTCATGGATGTTCCTCCCTTATAAAAACTGATGATGTAATCAAATGAATTTGCGTCCAAACTTTATCGGGCTTAAGCTCGATACATTTCCTCTGAAAATCTTAAGCATCTACCGGAGTTTTTGAACCCCCACTGAATAAAATTCTAATAGGCATTCATCCCACCGTTTACAGAAGTAGGAAACTTCTGCTGAATGAAGTTAAAGGATTAATGCTTCCGATAGAATTTATCAAAAAGCAATGAAACGTAAATCAGTGATAATAATACGATGGAGGTGAAAACCCATTTCCAGCCAGCTGAAGCTGATCCTAGAGGTTCCCACCAACCATTGGCAATAATGATAAGAAACGGGACAACAAAGACCATTGAGGCTAAAATAACTCCGACAGCCAGATACTTATGCTCGCTTTTCGTAACCTTTATATATTCGTCTTTTAACTGGTCCATATTTGTAACCCCTTTCAAAATAGAGTCAACTTCGTACTTTCGCTATCAATTCGGCCGGTCTTAAAAGCATAACGCCTATTCCAAGGAACAAGATTAAACTTCCAAGCATTAAAGAAGTACTCCAGTTTCCGCCATAAACAGTCATCGAAAGGAAAGTGGTCCAAACAAATCCTGTGCTCGCAAGCAAACCTCCTCCGACAGTTCCAGCCGTGTTAATACCGATGTACAATGAAACAATCATATAAGTTCCCCATGCTCCTCCAGTAACAGCAGCATACGCCCACCATTTTGGATCTTGCAGCATGATACTAGCAATATCTGTGAACTTCGGCATAATTACAAAGTTTATGATGACAGCACCAACTAATGCCCAGCCTGCTCGCCAGAAAAGCGAACTTTCTTCAGGCATCATATCTGATCCTGCAGCAATCGCAAAGCTTTCAATTCCATATACAATCGCGGCCAACAGCCCCATACCTGCACCAATTAAAATGGCAGTAGATGAAACACCTGCAGGTGCAGCCAGCGCCATCCCGCCTGAAGCGACCCAAATGCCGATGACAATAAATGCAATTCCAATTAAAGTCCATTTCTGCATGATCTTTTCTCTATATACGATAGAGGTGACGACAGCTCCCCAAAAACCAAACAACCCCGCTAACGGACCTGCAATGGCTCCTCCTACTATTGCAGAAGATGCGAAAAACAGGAAATCTCCCATCATGCCAGTCATTGCCATAAAAACGCCATACCAGGAAATTTTCGATCTGAATACCCTGAAATTATCTTTGGCAGTCCCCACTATAAATGAATAGATAAAGATCGTAAGGACTCCAAACATATATTCAAAGAATTGAAAGGTCATAGGACCTGTAGGATAAGCCATGTCAAATGGGTGCAGTGCACCAGCCATTCCTGCAAACCCAAATGCCAAACCTAGCATGGGTGCTCCAAGAGCGGCATAGACCATTCCGATGCGAACCTTCCGAGATTCTTGAAGAAGCTTAATTTCATTTAGCGACTGGTTCATGCTTCACCTCTCCTTTCGCAACATCCAATCCGAGTTCCTTTATTATCGTAAGAGGTGAAAGCTGATAATCTACAAATTCTCTGTGACGTTCTTGGAGTTTATATTTTCTAAAAACGGTTTCCCCGTATACTTCTGCCTCAACTTCATCAGTCCAGCTTTTATTGTGTAATTCTAGGAGGATGGATCTTAATTTACTTAATGCCCGAGAGTTATAGTGCCCCTTCAATTTCTCATAAATCTCATACTCCCAAACCCCAGCCTCAGAAGCGTACAAAACAGAATATAAAGCAAACTTTAAAGGTGGTTTCACTTTTTATCCCTCCAAAATCAAATTCGCCTTGGCGTATTTGCACCCAGATTTTATCAAGCTCCGCTCGATAAATCCCTCTGAAAATCTGTGGCATCCGCCCGAGGCTTTCACTTTATTCAGCTGGAGTTTAAACCCCCACTGAATACCTCAACACATACAGAAGCGGGATACTTCTGCTGAATGAAGTTAAAGGTTCATAATGATATTGAGCCATTTAGCACAAATAATACCTGTAATTAATGCAAAGATGATACTCATGATTGCGGGGATACCCGGGTGAAATTTCGGGAGTTTTTTCTCCATAGAAAACTCCTCCTTTCATTGGGATAACAACAAGCTATTGCTATTGTTACCTCACCTCCTTAAAGTTAATGTTTTTACTCCTCAAAAAATCTACTTCCTCTCTAAACAATTCCATATGCTCTGTCATCGTTTTCATAGCCAAATCCTGATCTCGGGTTTTTAATGCTTCAATCATCACCCAATGCTGCTTCTGTGCCTTACTAATAATATCCAGAAAATTACTTGTATACTTGGTCAACGAAAATGGGGATTCCTCAGTCATTTCAAAAAAGGAATGAACTAAAGCTGCAAATATACTATTTTGGGAAGCATCAGCCAAAGCCTTATGAAATTTCAAATCACACTCTAAAAAACGGCTTACATCCATCACCTGATCCATTTCTTTGCATATGTCGATCAGATTATCTATATCTTTCGGAGTTGCCTTCAGAACCGCTTTAGAGATGACCGATAATTCCAGCTCCTCTCTCACCTCTAAAATCTCTTCTATAGTAGAATCATATTTTTGGGCAACTCTCTTAAAAGACTCCGTTAAAATATCTTCATTGTAGGAGGTAATATAAGCACCCTTCCCAGGAGTGATTTTAATCAACCCCTTTTCCTTAAGAACTGTTAGAGCTTGTCTAACTCCATGCCTACTGATCTCATAAGTTCGCGTCAATTCTCTCTCCGAAGGTAATTTATCTCCTTCTTTCAAATCCCCATCGTTTATCTTTTTTTCAATATCCACAATCACGCTGTTAAAAAGACTGCTACTGACGTTCATATTAATCACCTATTTAAATCATATTATTTTTTTAAAAAATCAAATGCGCCTTAGCGTATTTGCGCCCAGATTTTATCGAGCTCTGGTCGATAAAATCTGTGACATCCGCTGGAGGCTTAACTTTATTCAACCGGGGTTTGAACCCCCACTGAATACCTCACCACTTACAGTAGTGGGAGACTTCTGCTGAATGAAGTTAAACTGCTTCCAGTTATTTGGTAACGCTTGCAATCAAGTAAAATATTTTGATGGCGAAACTGGTGGAACCAGTTCAACCGAATGTAGGATTAATATACTATAACCTTTTTATACTTTCAATACTTTTTTTGTTTTTTATTTTGAAAATTTATCAACCACATGGAATTTTCTATCAACTTGTTATCTAAACTATTTAATCTTTGGAAAAATTAAAAGAGGGATTGGGGGCTAAAAATACTCCCAATCTCTCTTTTATCCTCGCCTAAATCTCTGTTCTAATCACCACATAATTAAGAAAGAGTATGAATAGTAACCGTTTCTTGAAAATTTCTTAAGAGTTCCTGTTTCCGCTGCTTTTTTTGGTTATAAATTTATCCAGTACATCTTCCACAATCATATCTATAGCCCTTTCACCACTGCTTGGCGTGAACCAAAGCACTTACCATGTCTGTTACCCACACATTGATGGCATTAAAAAAATAATACGAAATGGCATATTACCAACAGATATTTCATGTTTATACTTCTTCTTTAGCGCATTAAGGAAGAAAACATATCTTTATTGAAAAACAACTAAATATCACAAGTAAAATAGAGAACGATAAATTACTGAAAAACATAAAGCACATGATAAAACCCTAATTATCCAAATTCCCAAAGATAGGGATAGGGAGAATTAATTACGATTACTTCGCCTATAGTATACAATCTTTTTTGTCCAGTTGCTCCCATCAATGGCACTGGTTTCATTTTATTTACTTAATGATGGTAGGATAAGGTGATGTCAGTAAGCACTGGGAAATGATCACTTGGAAATTGGCCATTCCTTTGATCGTTTACGATTTCAATTTCATTCGTTATAAGGTTTCCTTTCCCAAGAATCCAGTCAATACGCTTGTCAGGCCCTCCACCAAAAGGATCATCAAAACCATTAAATGTTCCTAAGTCTTCATTTATTCTGTTCTCAGCTGTTTCCCATAAATCATCAAATTCTCCATCACTTGTTAAAATGTTGTGTGGAAGACTACCTGGTTTAGCATTGAAATCGCCTGTTAAAATAACCGGTAAATCTGGATCAAGTTTTTTTGTTACTTTAAGAATAAAATGTGCACTTTTTTCTCTTGCATTGGCGGATTGATGATCAAAGTGTGTATTGACAAAATAGAACTGTTTGTTGCTTTGTTTATCAAGAAACTTTACCCAAGTAACCATTCTTGGAACTTTATTTCCCCATGTTTTTGAACCAACGACATCTGGTGTGTCGGATAACCAAAAACGGTCATGCTCCAATATCCTGTAATTTTGTTCTTTATAAGAAATAGCAGAGTGTTCTCCACCATTTCCACCAATCCATTTATAATGAGGTAAATGATTTTTGAGATCTTGCAGTTGCGCTTTTGACACCTCTTGTGTCCCAATGATATCAGGTTCCTTCTTGTTGATCAGTCTTTTAATGGCGGGAAGCCTTTCTTCCCAAGTATGCGGCGAGGGATCATTGCTATGTTTGTTTCTTACATTAAAAGTCATTGCTTTTACATTTACCGACATCCATTGTTTTTTGTTTTCTGCAGCCACCCCGGTTAAAGTTACCGGGAACAAGCCGCTTAGCATAATGAGTAATCCGGCTACTGCTAACATTAGAGTTTTTAGCACTTTCTTCAATCTTGATCCTCCTCGTTACATGATGTGATGGAAGAAAGCGAAATCCTTTTCAAAGGGGTATTACTTAACCAGCTATAGCTAAATGATCACTTATCCCGCTGTAAATGAAAACTTTAGATGAATCGGAATAGCTTAAGCCCGATTCGTTCAACTAACAATCAGTGAGGGATGAATGAAGTTTCACTTTATTATCCCTTTTGTTCAGAAATCCTATTCAATGAAATGGCTGTGATTGCTGAATAGGCATGAAACAAATCACCATTAATATGATGAAGAAAAAAAGAAGAGGGTGAACAAGGACAATCCCGTCCTCAATCAGCCTCTCCATTCACCTAAATATCTCCCCACGAATCATCTTAAACACTCTACTCGGCTGCCTCTCCAATAACTCGAGCGGCAATCGCTGTCGTACCTCTTCTCCGTGCAATACTTGGATTTCTCGCACTTCCCGCTCAAGCACCACAGCGTCATGCCCAATCTGATAGGCTTGAATCTTCTGCGCGCGATCCACATACGATTCATCCAATTCCGTGTGCACCTTGGTAGTAAGCCTCCTGAGCATTCTCCACAGCTTGAGCTCTTCCCCATTTGTCATGAAGAGCTCCGGCAATTCTTTTGCCTGCACTAAGACATGCTTCGTAGTCAGCATATAATGCTGGATGCCGTAACCCACCGGACGGATCGTCTCATTTAATGTCTCCCACCGATCTACGAACAGTCGCTAATCTTTCTCCCTTCGTCAGATACCAGGCTCGCAGAGCTCCTATGTCAATTGCCAAAAAGCGAGTGTAAATTTATTGGATATAGAAAATAAACATTCTACCATTACATACCGTAGTTTTATTGCCAATACCTTTTCTGATATTGAATGTCAATCCTCGACACGTTTTTTAAATAGCATAGCTAATTATTAATACATCCTATATGTTTTCTCGAACATACGAAAAGCTTATGGTTTTCATTCATACAAATAAAGCAAGGCATCCCACTAGGAATGCCCTCTTTACAATATTTAGATGATACAATGATACACTTTCGTACTATGTACATGACTAAAATGTTCTTTTAAATTACTCTGACCAGATCTCGGATATTAACTATAAAAACAGGCTGTAAAATCCTATTGATTCTTAAATGTTTTCAAAAGATCATTAAGCAATTTCTGCTGTTCAGGTGTCAAGGACTTTGTAGTTTCCAATAGTTGCGCAAGGTTTGGTGGAAGTTCTTTTGAATCAGGGGAAAAGAATTCTGCAAATGTAATATTCAAGGCGCTGCACACTCTATCTAAAGCATCTAGTGAAGGTTTACTAACGCCCTTTTCAATCTTTGAAATTTGTGATGGGTCAAGATTAGTTATTTTAGCCAACTGACGACCAGAAATCCCCGCTTGTTCTCGCAACTCTTTAATTCGCATACCAACATTTATCATCAGATTCACTCACCATCTTGAAACATATTCATCTTTTATGATAGCTGAACACAGCTGACAAAGTAATTGATGAATTTAATTCAATAATCTATACATAGATTCTTTACGGATAAGCTTAACCAATTAGATTCTAATTAGTCATTACGTTCACTTGATTAATCTAATGGACTAACTTATCCAAAATAATTTTACATTAAGGTGGGGAAACAAATGCAGATAGACTTACAGTTAAAAAATGTCACAAAGAGTTACAAAAAGACTCTGGCTGTTAACAACGTAAACTTAACAGTTAACCAAGGTGAATTCTTTACAATACTAGGACCCAGCGGTTCCGGAAAAACAACCTTATTAAAGTTAATAGCTGGTTTTGAAACAGTCGATGATGGTTCCATAAAGCTAAAAACTCAGGATATCGCATCAAAAAAACCTTATGAAAGAAACATAGGTATGCTGTTTCAAAATTATGCACTCTTTCCTCATATGTCTGTGTTTGATAATATCGCTTACCCTCTTCGCCGCCGTAGAGTAAATAAGAAAGATATACAGACAAGGGTTAAAAGAGTCTTACACGTTGTACAACTAGAAGCATTCTCTAAGCGTTTCCCAAATCAACTAAGCGGCGGTCAACAACAACGCGTTGCATTGGCCAGAGCTATCGTTTTCGATCCCCCTCTCCTCCTATTGGACGAACCTTTAAGTGCCTTGGATAAAAACCTGCGTCAACAAATGCAATTTGAAATAAAGAGTATCCAAAAAAGGCTTGAAATTACAACGATAAGTGTTACCCATGACCAAGAAGAAGCACTAACGATGTCCGACAGAATTTGTGTGATGAATGAGGGGAGAATTGAACAAGTAGACACCCCCGAGAATATCTATAAACAGCCTAAAAATCGCTTTGTTGCTGAATTCATTGGAGAAATTAATTTAATAAAAGGGCACTTGGTAAACTTAGAATCCCAGTTTGCAAAAATTAAATTGTTGGGCGGACAAATTGCAACCGTAGAATACACTGGCAAATCTATAAACAGAAATAATGTCCTTATTGCTCTCCGTCCGGAAAATATCCAGTTACTAAACGATCCCAATGGTGCGGTGAATAAAATTGAAGCTACGATATCATCTCTGATTTATCTAGGTGATGCCATTGCTTTGAACATTCAAACTGATTATGGTGAAGAGTTAAAAGTTAAAATCCCTTCCATATACTCTGATGTGTTGTCAGAAGGAAAAAAATTAACATTTGGCTGGAACCCTCAATCAGCCACTATCCTTGAAGACCATTTAAAACAAGAGACTACCTATACTTTAAAAGCAGTTTCTTCATAATACCTTTATCAGAAAGGAGAGTTGTCAAATGCTAACTGTAAGAGAGGAAAAACAGCCTCCATCCAACTATAGCGTACCAGTTTCAAGTAAAATTTCGAATATAAACGGATTAAAATGGATGCTCATTCTCGTTCCACTAGCATACATTATCATTTTATTAATTTATCCGATGTATGGATTATTCAAATTAAGCATTATGGATAATAATGGATTTACTTTCCAATACATTCATCATATTTTCTCTAATCCTGTCTATTTAAAGGTTCTTCGGGTTACTTTGAAAATTTCTATCTTAGTTACTGTTATTTCTCTGCTTATTTCTTACCCTATTGCCTACTCGTTAATTAGAGTGCAATCAAAAATATGGAAGAACATTATACTGGCTCTTGCTTTGATTCCTTTCTGGATTAGCCTATTAGTTCGTACCTTTTCCTGGATTGTTGTTTTACAGAATCAGGGAGTCATTAATCAAATCCTTATCGGTTTAGGCATCATAGAGGAGCCGTTAAAGCTTCTATACAGCACTGCTGGTGTAGTGATTGGAATGGTCCATGTTCTTTATCCATTTATGTTTTTTAGCCTTTTTTCAGTCATGAAAGGAATTGACCAGCGGCTTTATCAGGCAGCAGAAGGATTGGGCGCCAGGCCATTCATGGCTTTTTGGCAAATTAATCTTCCGTTGTCGCTACCGGGAATATTAGCAGGTTCATTACTGGTATTTGTCATGAGCTTAGGCTTTTTTATCACCCCAGCACTTTTAGGCGGTGCTAACGAAATGATGATTTCCATGGTGATTGAAAACTATATTAATACAACACTTAACTGGCATTTGGCTTCAGCGTTGTCTCTAATACTCTTTATTGTAACCGTTATCATTTTAACTCTTGCATTTTTTTTACTGCGTAATCATGCAGTTTTAAAGGATGTGATTTAGATATGTGGCTTAAGTGGACTGTAGGAATTATCCTTGCTGCTCTTACTGCACCAATCCTTATCATTTTCATCATGTCCTTTACATCAGTTTCATATTTTCAATTACCGCCGCCTGGATTTTCTACAAAATGGTATCAGACCTTCTTTGAAAACAGTGCGTGGATTGAAAGTTTGTATAGAAGCATGAAGATTGCATTTTTCACAACGGTTTTAGCAACGATTATTGGCACTATTGCAGCGAACGGTGTCATTAGGCTACATTTCCCTGGCAAAAAATTCTTTATGGGACTCATGATTGCTCCGATGCTTATTCCCGTTGTCATCGTGGGCATTGCGCTGTACCGCTTTTTTGCTCCTATACATTTAACAGGAACGATTACTGGGATTGTTTTATCCCATACGGTTCTCGCTGTTCCGATCGTATTTGTCACGGTCTTGGCAAGTTTAAAAGGAATGGATCGTAATCTGGAATTGGCCGCCATGGGTCTTGGTTCCACTCCTATGAATGCCTTTTTTAAAGTAACCGTTCCGTTTATACGGCCATCTTTATTTTCAGGGGCACTGTTTGCATTTCTTATTTCATTAGATGAATTAGTCGTAACTATTTTCTTGGCAGGACCAACCACAAAAACCTTGCCCGTTAAAATGTGGGAGGACCTTCGTACGCAAGTTGAACCGACGGTTGCTGCTATTTCATCCATCTTAATCATCAGCATCATTATCATATACCTGCTGCAAGGCTACATTGCCTCAAATGCAGAAAAAGCAAGAACCAAAAAAATTTAACAATTGGAAGTGATGTTATGTTAAAAAAAGTACTCATGATGGGAGCAATGGCCACCACCATTTCAATGGCCGCAGCTTGCGGAAACAGCAGTTCTGAAAGCGGAAAAGATAAAACTGACACATTGGTGATCACCGATTGGGGAGGAGCCATCACTGAAGCCCGAGAAGATTCCATCTTTGAACCTTTTGAAAAGGAATTCGGCGTCAAAATCCAAGTAGAATCACCTACGGATTACGGAAAATATAAAACTATGGTTGAAAGTGGAAATGTAACCTGGGATGTTGCTAATGTTGGCTCAATGTGGGCTGCGCAGGCAATAAAACAAGATATGTTTGAGCCAATCGATTATGACATTGTCAGTAAAGAGGGATTATTCCCGAACATAGCCAATGAATACTATGTTGGTGCAGAAATGTTCTCAACTGCAATCGCATATAATACGGAAGCTTTTCCTGATGGTAATCACCCAAAAACTTGGGAAGAATTTTGGGATATTGAGAAATTCCCAGGCGTTCGTGCTCTAAGCAAACGACCTTACGATACGATAGAAGCTGCTCTTTTAGCTGACGGTGTCAAACCCGAAAATCTATATCCGTTGGACATAGACCGAGCTTTTAAAAGTTTGGACAAACTGAAATCGCGTACCGAAATTGTATGGTGGGAAGCTGGAGCTCAGCCAGTTGAACTTTTATCCTCCGGGACAGTTGTCGCTACATCTGCCTGGAGCGGACGTATTACTGCGGCAAAAAAAGATGGAGCACCCGTAGATATAGAATATAATCAAGCATTATTAAATAGTGAAGCCTGGTCTATTCCTAAAGGAAGTAAAAATAAAGAATTGGCCATGAAATTCATTAACTTTGCAACAAGAGCTGAACCCCAATCAGCATTCTCTGAAAGTATCGATTACTCTCCTATTAATGAAAAAGCAATTGAATTGTTGCCCAACAATGTGAAAGAAAGGCTTGGTCAGGCTCCTGAAATAGCCGATAAACAAGTACGAGTGAATGAAGAATACTGGGCTGAACATTTTGAAAAGATTAATCAACGATTTCAAGAGTGGCTGCTCAAATAGAGTTGTATAACTATTCCAAATAAGAAGGTGTCTTGAATGGAAGAGAAAAACAGCATAAGTTACTGGCTAAAAACAGCAAATGACGATTTAAGACCACGACAAGCATTAAAAGAATCCATCACAACAGATATAGCTATACTGGGGGCAGGCTTCACAGGTTTATGGACAGCTTATTATTTATTGGAAAAGGATCCCTCATTGAATATAGTCATATTAGAAAAAGAATATGTAGGGTTTGGAGCTTCCGGCAGAAACGGCGGTTGGTGCTCACCTAAATTCTCGGTTAGTCCCGCCACCTGCATAAAAAGATATGGCACAGAAACTGCACGACAAATTCAAATGGCAATGTTTGATTCAGTTACTGAGGTTAAAAGAGTCATTGAAAAGGAGGAGATAGATGCAGATTGGAAATTAGGCGGATCATTGCAAGTCGCACTAGGCGCTCACAATATTCCAACATTGGAAAAGGCAATGAAAACCTATCAAAAGTTAGATTTGGAGAGTCACTTCAAACTGCTTGATCAGGCTCAAACAGATAAACGATTAAAAATCCACGGTACAGCGGGGAGCCTGTTAACAAAAATTTCAGCAGTGCTGAACCCCGGAAAATTAGTAAGGCATCTGGCTAGAACTCTTGAACAAAAAGGGGTGATAATTTATGAAAATACAGAAGTGGTGAAAATTGTCGAAGGCAATGAAAACAAACCTCCCAAACTTGTCGCACACAAAGGGGCTGTAACTGCCAAACATGCCATTGTTTTAGCAGGAGAGGCATATATGTCACAAATGCGAGCTCATCAACGTAACTTAATTCCAATGTACTCCCTCATCACACTCACAGAGCCATTAACAAAGGAACAATGGAATTCGATAGGTTGGGAAGGCAGAGAAACTGTCGGTTCTACACGCCTATCTGTGGATTATTTACAGCGAACAGCTGATGGAAGAATTCTTTTTGGCGGCAGGGGCCAGCCCTATCGTTATGCATCAAAGATAGGTAACTCTTTGGATCTACACGATAAAACACATAATGAATTGAGAGAAAGATTTATTAAATGGTTCCCTTCCTTACAGGACATACGTTTTACAGATGATTGGGGAGGACCAGTCGGTATTACCAGAGACTGGACACCTAACTTTCTATATAATAAAAAATCAAAAGTTGCTAGTGCCTGGGGATATGCTGGGCAAGGCGTATCCACAGCAAACCTTGCTGGGAGGGTTTTGTCAGACCTTATACTAGATAAGAAATCCATAGCAACAGAATTGCCTATGTTCCAGCATACTTCAAGGAAGTGGGAGCCGGAGCCATTTAGATGGATGGGAGTACGTTTTGTCCAATCTGGTCTCTCTCGTATAGATAAAAAAGCAGAGTTAAATGGCAAAGCCCCGAGCGGCAAGACTATAGTAGAACGTTTAAGCAGGAATTGAATATATTTTTCAATGGTAGGGGACGGTTTTTTTAGACATAAAAGAAAATGATTGTCTAAAAATCCCCTAAAATAAACCAGTCGGATATGTTAATTTTTCTCCGACTGTTTTTGAATTTGTAGGATCTCCTCCCGAAGTAGTTGATGGTTGCCTTTGGTTTTGTGCATTAGGCCTTTAACCGGTAACCTGAACAGTTGTCGCACTTTTAAATTTTATAGCTTTTAACATAGCTTAAAGCTTTTTTTGTATTATTGAAACGTTACAGGCACCTGAAAACATCATCATATTCTCAAGAGGTCCGATTTTTTGCGTTTCTAATGCATTTTTATATGTAGATGTTTTCTTTTTTAAATAGGTATTAATAGGGAACAAGATAATCAGATTCGGGCTCTCACGATGGAATACTGGTAGTTTTCCTCACATAGCCTGTATAACTGACAATATTTTTTTGTATCAGTAAAGCAGACTCTGACAATTTATCCATATGAGGAATAAAATAGCGCATTTAACTGGGAGGGTGATGGACTGTATAATAAACGATAAATTAGTTTTATGTGGCTGGCCTATACATTATATTTAGGTTTCAACTGGTCGTTTTTCATAGAGTCTTCATTCATACGCATGAAAATGGCTTCAAAGTCCGTTTTTGAAAAGCTGTTACGGTCCAAATGTCTCATAGTAAAAACGGTATTTGTGGATACGTGGAATACCGTTTTTAATCATCTGTATCGGCTTCCTCAATGCGCCACGGCGCTTCCGAAGTTCTTTCCGAACGGGTACTTCTTCGGCTACGCCGAGTTCTTCCGTCAAGGCATCCACCTTCCTTTAGAGTTGGCCAGCCAATGATAAAGCTGATCAAGAGTCGCTTGCTCTTGTGGCATATCCGCAAGCTCCAAGCTACAATTTCCTGGATATCCTGAACCGTTTCTTTTACCTTCTCTTTTTATTTCTCTTCAAAACGGACGCTGGATTTTTTCCATATAAAAGAATACTTATTGCCAATAGCCCCCAACCTGATACCATCCAAAAAGTAGTTTTCCAATGTAATATGTCCATCTTCAATGGAGGAGCATTCATCAGGTCACTCCGGAAGTCATTGATGGTGCGGAAATCCAGTTGTTGTATGGCGACCAGCCACATGATGGAAGATTTTCTTTGCTCAATTTCTCGGCAAGAATAGATCTTTTGCGAATAGGCATACAAGATAACTTTGAGCATTAATTTTTGAGGGAATGGAGACGTCTACCGCCAGAATAATAGGCGAATAGTTACTCATTAGAGATCGATTCGATTATCTTTATCCACTATTATGGTGTTTGGGGAAAAGCCCTCCACATCCATGATGCAAAGATTTGGGCGGTTGTTATAGGACTTAAATTTACCTCTAATGGAAAAGCCATTTATATGCTAGACTCGCAAGTAATATTCTTCGGATTACTTAAAAGAATCGCCTCCAGGTTATTGTGGTAACTTACATTTTATTAGATGGAACAATTTTTGTATGGACCTTTCGTTATAAAAGAAGAGGCCTGTCACAAAAAGTCAGTTTTCATTGACTTTCTAGATGGCCCCTTGACAAACCCATTTTTCTTGAGTTAAGCATATTTGAGTTCTACTATTCCTTGTATTAGACCATTCCACTTAGCATAATTGACGATTCCTTAATAAACCCTTTCCAACAATCCTCTTTTTTCGCCCATTGTGTAACGTTTTGATCACCAGCAGATTCTCTTAAATAATTTAAGGCATTATTAGCAATAGTTCGGACAATACCTTCCCACTCATTAGGAAGACTTTGTTGTTCCCATATACTCATTAAACTTATTTCTTTTCCATATAAATGATTTAGCATAGCCACTGTATAGTATACTACATTTGCCCTATACCCTTTTAAATTCATACTTTCAACAATCCCAGTTACAAAAGCGTTAATAATTCTTCTAGCAATAAGTTGCTTAAAGTAGTCGCTATCAATGCTTATAATGCTTTTTATTGTTTCATCTTCAACAACGGCACTTTTTTTCCAATATTGGCTATTCAGATCCATAAAGCGTTTAAAAGCCTCTTCTCCACCTTTACTAGAGATATGTGGATAACCTTCCCAAGACATAAAATATTTTGCCATCTCTACCTTTGTTATAACATTTTCTTTTGGGTATATTTTCTTAAAAGCAGTTTGCTCTCTTCCTTTGGAGCGTCTACTAATATCAACCATATACTGTCCACGTGCACGTTCAAAATACCATTTAGACTCCTCTTTACGATTATCTTGCATAGGAATCCATAAATTGCGAGAATGTTTTTCGATATCAGACATAAAGCGAGTATTTGCTAGCAAATCTGATTTGTTAATTTTGTTTTGCGTATTGGCATACTCAGAGATTTTGGCTATCATTTCATCTTCAAAAGCATAATGATCAAATTGATCATTATTATTCTCTGCCTCTACGGGAACATGTATAATTGTCAATTTCGCTTGTATATAGACTCCTTCTAAATCAATATCATTTTTATAAGCTTGATGTATAGAGGCTGTTGTTTGGCCACCATTAACAATTTGCCAATTTGTTAATGTATTAATTTTATAAAGATTAGAGTCTTCAATCTGTTCAATCTCTCCTGCTTTTGCAACACTTGAAATGCCATTATTATAGGCGACAAATAATTCACGTTGACTCTCATCTTTTAGTGTATTTCGGATTCCTTTATTCGTACCTCCGCGTGCTTGTAAAAAAGACCGTACATTTCTCTCTACTAATTTTGGCCCCCAATCATCATATAATTCTGCTAAAAGTTTTGCCGGGATAAAACCAACATAACAATCGATTAACCCTTTTTCAGTTTTATTCGGGACATGCATCATTTGTAATGCTGCGCCATATTCCAAATCAAAGTTAATATCAAATTCTTGTATACCTTGCTCAGCCTCTGACAATCTAAAAATGCGGTCCATATCCCAAACATGTACATTAACTGTTTCTATGCCGGGAATGTTTAAATCAATCGGCTTATTAGAAAGATAAAACTTACTTGTTATTACATAAATATTAATTTCTTCAATCTCATTTTTTTTATCTAAAATCATTTTTGCTACATCATAATATTCAACCGATCGATCTGCTAATTGCAGAATGGATTCTGCATTTGTATAGAAGCGCTTAGCTTTATTCGCGTATTCCTTTAAATATGTCATATTAGCAACTGGCAATTCATCTTCTTCTAAAAATGGCTCATATTCAACTACATACAAGTTTAAAGTATTGATATCTTCTTGATATAAATAACCATTAAGTTGGATCTTTAAATCTTTTTTAACGAAATAAATAATTGCTGGCTCATCTTCTGCATTGATAAAAGGTAGTATTTCCTGTAAAAAAGGCGTTTGCCGGCTTCCTATTACCCGTCCCTTTTGTTCAACCGTGTCAATATATTCATAAAAAAAAGCTAGTTTTCTTTTTGTATCATTCATAATGAATCATCCTTATTTCTTCAAATTGAATATATCTTCCACCGAAACCTCAAATCTTTTACAATGTGACAGATCAATTGAATAAGAAACATTGGTAATTCCAATTGGTAAGTTATTTGATATCAGCTTCGGGAATTCTTCAACTGCATTGTAAGCTAGTTCCTCTTGTACAAAAAAAAGGTTATTATCATATTCTTCGCTCATTACGCCAATCTCAAGTAGTAAATCCTTAAATTTTACCGCTAAAGAAGGTGCCCTGCCAATTAACTGATCTTCAATCATTTCAATCATATTCCACAGCGATTGACCAGTTGTTTCATTAATATCCACTTTTAAAACATATAGAAACAATGTATCAATTACTGGGTTAAGTTCTAATTGCTTTTCATTAGAAATTTTAATCTCATTTCTTATTTTAGGAGGAACCGTTTTAATCTCTACTCCACAATTATTACTAACAAAATCGATTCTGTTTTTTAACGGACCTTTCCAATCTTTAATAATAATAGGTGGTTTTTGCGGGAAAAATTCAAGCCACCTATTAATATAATAAAGCTCGCCAAATAACCCCATCTCTTCCTCTATAGTTAATTTGGTATTTCTCTTTCTCTTAAAGAAATTGTGCCAACGGTCTAAGACTTCATATATTACTGTATAAAGTGGATAATTTTCTTCTATCAAAATATGATCTACAAGATTTTGTAATATCCGTTCAAAAATCTCTTCACTATCCTCAACAACTTGCGAAATTACTATGAAATTCTTTTCTTTCAGTGGGCCAATTTGGGGGAAATATTCTTGATCAATGTCAATACCTCGCCATCTCGGGAAAGACTTCAACTGATCTTCATCCCAACTCTCACTGGTTATATCGATATAAATACGGCGTTGCAAATTGATCAAATCAATTCCAATAAATATAATCGGTTTTTGAAAGTGTATTGGCTCTAGGCGGTAAATTTCATCTGATTTTTCATTTTTTGAGTGTTCTATCAGCAACTTGAATTTTTCGGCGATATTAATCACTACGATCACCCTTACCGACTGTATTGTTGTATATATAATTCTCTTTTTTCTTTACCCTTTCATTTTCAATTCCATCCGATATATCCACAATATCCGGAAATGAAAATGCTAGACCAATCGGTACAAGATTTTGATTAAAATTGATATTTAATTTCTTAAATGACTTGACCTGTGGATGTAATGGGTAAACCAAAAGCAATGGATTTTCATTCATTCTTAGCTCTATATTTGTCTTTTTATCATTAGTTCGATTTTCAATATCAATAAACTCTTGTTTAGCTGCGACAATAGCACCTAAATCTACGACTCCTATTCCTCTGCTTTTATCCTGATCGATACTACGAATGACGGCACTTTCAATCGATACTTTACCTAAATTTACTTTCCATGGTTCGATTCCATTATCTATTGCTTTTTGGCTGTTTAAAGTAGATCTGGTTATATCAACAACCGCAACATTAAATCTCTTAAACCTGTTCTTTTCATTCATATTAATAATATAATCTGCGATTTTCTTGCTATTAACGATTCGCGCTGAAGAGATAGTTTTATACTTTTTTAAAAAATTAATGATAGTGTGACTAGGTACCTCTTTAGCAATATGATACTTAGTGTTATTTGCGGTTATTGTAAATTCTTGTTCTATACTATTAATAAACTCAACCGCAGCAGACATATTATTCGTATAGAATTCCTTATTTTTTTCAAAGCTACGGGTTTGTTGCATTGTTCCCGTATAGGAAATAGGCGACTCAGCCGTACCCATTTTTGCCGGACTAGTAACTTTCATTGTGTGATGGGTTAACATTTTTATAGCATATTCTTCCGGCGATAGGCCTTGTTCGGCAACTTTTTCGAACTCATCTCTTAACTTCTTCATCACGCCAGCAAGGTATTCAAAGTTCTCTGCAATATCTTTACTAGTATAGATTCGACAAAGATCCATATACCCGTTACGAAAGCCAAACCAGCGTCCCATCTGCATTAAAGTGTCGTACATAGAACTCCCACGATAATAATATGAAATTGTTAAACCTTCTAATGTTAATCCACGTGAGAGTTTATTTCCTCCAATTACTATTACATTTAGTCCATTTTCTTTATATTTGTCATACTCAAGGGCATCTTCACTTTCTCCGTTAATCTCCATGACTTCTACCTTGCCTGCTATAACTTTAATTTGTTTATAGATATCTTCCCATGCATACACACTAAAATGTCGAGAAGGCTCAAAACTACATTGTACCTCCACAAAGTCATTTTCATACATTTCCTGGAGTTTCTCTATATATCCGCTTTTACGATTATATAATAAGTCATTTGATAGCTTATTATAGAAATCATTAACTACTTCATACATAGAATTTTGAACATCTGTAAGTCTTGAAGTATGGATTAACATTGAATTATGTTCACTAACCTGTCCTCTTAAGTTTCTTATTGCTGTGGTTAGTAAGAAGGCTAAGATTGCTTCCTCCATAGTCTCGGGAACTTCAGTAAATAACTCAGCATCATCTTTTGTTCTCATTTTGTCTAATACTACTGTGTCCTTTTCGCTCAAGTACCTTATAAACATTGGTTTATTGTCTTCTAAATAACCTGATGTATTGAAATATTCATCGGGTCCACAATACCCCTCTGGTTTAGGCAATGCGACTACAAAATCTTTAGGATATAAATCTTTTCCAACTTCAGGATGTTTTACATCTGCTCTTATCAGCAGATTAGCAAAAGGTGTAGCCGTGTATCCTACATACGACTTTTTATTAAACAAACATAGAAGTTCCCTAATCTGTTGATTAATTTTAGTTGGAGTCTCCGTCTTTTTTCCAGAAGCATCTACGCTAGCTTGATCAGCTTCATCATCTATGATTAATGTTGGCGGATTAACACCTGAGTGGTTAATGCTATTACTTAGCAAATCAATCAATTGAGGCAATACATCTTTTTGTTTTTTTACAACAAGTAAAATTGGCTTATCTAAGTTTTTTATACCAATCGCATTATTACTAGATATATCATCTTGAACTGTAGTCCATGTTTCAATTTGTGTACCGCCTGTATGAACTGCTGCAACACCTTGTTTTTCACCAGTGATTCTATCGACAGTGCCAACTACTTCTTTTTCTAGACGAAGTTGCGTTTGAGAACGCAAATCATTATGCATGCCTGCCAAAACAATTACTAGTTTGTAGCCCACATCAAATGCTTTGTTAATTAAACCTGTAAAATTTGCTGTCTTCCCGGATTGTACATAGCCTAACACTAATCCCCTTTTATCAAATGACTTTATGCTTTTTGGATTTCCAATGTATTTTAAAATTTCAGTAGTTGTTATATCAATTGTTTCTATTGTTTTATCAGGCCATTTTTTAATACCTTTTAAATATTTTTCATACCGATGCCAAAAATAAGGGAATCTGGGCTGTTTATTATCAAACCAAGGAACATTGTCACTGCTTCTAATTGAAATTGCTTTGCGAACATCTATAGAGCCATATTTTGAGTAGGCCTCTAACGAAAGACTTTCCCATTCATTGGAATTTAAATCACCATAATCACTAATGATTTTTTCTTTAGCTGTTTGCATTGCATTATCCAGAGGTTTTGCAATGCCATTATTCTTAAGAGTTGTGAATAAACTACCTACTATCCCCAGGTACTCCTCACGGATTATTTGGTTCATTTATATTCACTTCTTTCTCAATAACTTTTTTAATCGTATCAATTTCTATACCTTCAAAGCCACTCATCATAGAGATTGTTTCCGCTACTTTTTCAGCGTCTAATTCAATATCTGTGCTAAATAAAATTTCCGCATAATCGATTATTAACTTCCTTGACTTCCCATCAACTTGCTGTCTCTCCTTTTTTACCATATTGCCACTCTTTAAGAGGTTATTAGGTGAGCCTAATTCAATTAGTTTTAGATAAATGTTAATTTTTCTCCTTACGTTGTTATCAACAGTTTTCAGAATATCGGTTAAAACAGGATGTGTTCTGTTTAATAAATAAGCGCTATCTATATTATCTGTTGCAAGTTCCCATGTATTTAAAGTACCTTTGATTTTTCCGCCTGTACGAGTAGTTTTTGTACGATATAGCATCATCTCTTGTGATATCTGCCTATAATACTTTGCTATTGCTTTTAAATCTTCTTTAATTTCATCAGGAATAAAAATTGTTGATTTTTTTACATCAATCTTCCAATCATTATCTGCTGCATTAGAAAACTCTATTTTAATTCTAACTAATTCTGACGGTACATCCTTTGGAAACATTCCAAACCAATCTCCGAAACTAACCATTCGATTTTCCCTATAAATATAGAAGCCTTGTTGATCACGCCATCCCTTTACACCACCTGCATATTTATAATCAACTTGATTAAAGGTTGATGGATGGGGCAATACATAGGGTGTGATTCTAATTATGTTTTTATTCACTCTTAAAATTTGCTCTTCCCCCTCAATCCTTCTAGAATTCCCTTCTAAGAAGGGATTCCAGGGGCATAAAGCGTTGCCGTTAATCGTTATTAATAAGTATTTCTCCAACATCACATGAAAAACCATTTCTAAATATTTGTGTATGCGCCTTACTTTTGAATAATAGCTATCTTGTTTCAATACTTTGTGACTGCCATAGCCACAAAAACGATCCAGTCTATCTATGAAAACAATAGTTCCGCTGTTACCCTCTACTTGACCGACTCTATTTCTTACCTCATTTGGAACAGATTTATGTAAGAGCCATTCATTTTTATCACTTACATAATCTAAGTCCCAACAGCGTTCAGAGGTTACCCCATCTTTTTTTGTAATGACACACAATCGTTTCCCCATAGAAAACGAAGCCGTTTTAAGTCCCATTCCAAACCGTCCCAGCTCTTCCTTAGCTCTCTTGTCTCTGGGGTCTTTCGAGCCAATAGTCATTGCCTTCTGTAATTCCCCTTCTGTCATACCTATTCCATTATCCGCTATTCTGATATAGCCATCTCCCATGTCATATTCAAATTCAATATCAATGTAATCTGCTTTTGCATCAACACTATTATCTACAATATCCGCAATTGCAGTTTGTGCATTGTATCCAATACTTCTTAGAGCTTGAATTACTGGTGCAGCAGAAGGTTGTGTATGAATCTCCAAAAAAATTACCACCCAATTTTTTACTTTTATATTATTCTAACAAACTTACAATTAAAAAACAGCAAACCATTCCAAATGGATTGCTGCTTCTTTACTATCTAAATTCATCTTTTAAACATTTTTTAGGTTTTTCCCCTAAATAATATAAAATTTGTTCTGCCATTGCTCTAGCCATTAATGGTGGTACTGCATTACCGATTTGTTGATATTGCTTATCCTTAGAGCCTTTAAAAAGAAAATTATCCTTAAAAGATTGTAGTCTAGCAGCTTCCCTTATACTTAGAGCTACTGCATTGATAGGATGTTGCCACATAGACTTTCGAACATTAATCACCGTTGGAGACGGAATATCATAATCTAATCTTAAATAGATAGTATTTTGAGTTCTAGCTACATCAGTATAGGAAACTTCCTGGAGTTCTTTCGATAGGCTATGGAAATTTCTACCTCCACTTTTCTTAATCTCTTCAAATCTTTGTTTACTTAACGCCCCACTGTCTGTATTGACATGATTATAAATTACTTTTGATTTCATCCCAGAACGATAATAATTTTGCATAATAGTTTTATTCTGCTCAACACTGTAATCTAGGATATTTTCTGTAATATCCTTAATAGGAGCAATGTTTTCTAGATCTCCAATTGCGTCTTTTACAGTAAAACCTTTTTGCGTATATTTTTTCGGGAAAACCACTTCATTACAATGCGTTGCACCTGATTCAATACCTAAGATCATAAATCTTTGACGCTTTTGTGGAACAAAATAGTGATTAGAATTAAGTGTTCCCATAGTAATTCTATACCCTAAATGCTTGAAGAATTTTTCTAGATAGGAAACAATGTTATAGGATTTGACAGCAACTATTACTTTTAATTTTTTATCTCCAATTACTTCGGGGTCTCCGGATGTTAAAATTTTTTCTACTTCAATTTCCTTTAAGAACCGCAACAATTGATTAAAATCAATAAAAATTTCAAGTTTGTCTAACATTTTTTTGTTGTCGGTATTTCTTCCGTAAGCAATCTCTTTAAAGGTATTAATAGTATTGTTTATTATATCTGACAATTCTCTTTCATTATTCAATTTTTCAGATTCATATTTCTCCAGAGAGTTAATAATTTGAAAAATCTCTTTTAATTCTTTCTTTTTCTTATCAGAAGTTGGATTATAGGGTTCTGTTTTCTTTAACTTACGAAATACACTTCTAATTCTTGATAGCTCAACCTCATTTGAAATGAGTGGTTTAACATGCCTCATCTTTACAATTCGAGTGATTAAGTCTCTGTATTCTACTTTATCTGTCTCAAGGAGTATTAATTTATCATCTTCCCAGAACGGATCTTCACTGCCATTTATCTTCTTTAAGTGTTTCTCAGAACTGTAAGCACAGATCGAATGATCATTATGCTCTGTAACAAAAAACTTATGCTTATTAGAATTCATTGCCTTAACATTTTCCATTAGAAAAGCTACAGGCCTAATTTCATCTATTGCGCGTGCATACTCCTTGACAAGCTGATTATTACCTGAAATCAAATAATTCTTTTGCCTATTAGCATTTGAGAAGCCTTGGCACGGCGGCCCACCGATCACGACGGTTTTCGAACGATCTATTCCTTTTTCGTTCATGAATTTATTGAAATCAATTGAAGTTATGTCACTTTCTTCTCTATCAGAAGATCTAATTATTAATTCTTTGTCATTTTGGTGATTATATATAAATGTTTCAACAGCTTCTTTATTAATTTCTACAGCTCCAACTATTTTAAATCTCCCAGTTTGCTCAAATCCGTTACTCAGACCACCTGCCCCTGCAAATAAATCTATTAGATTATACTTATTTTCATTCGCACTCAAATTCTATCGCTCCTAAATAAAACCTTCTACAAGCAGCATATACCATCCAACCACAGAACACAATAAAAAAGCGAACGTATTTTCCTACAAAAGATTGATTAAGATAAGCACCAAAGGATAGATCCTGCGCTTCTGAAAAAAGGAAGGCCTAAATATGCTACACTAAGTTGGATTGAAAAAATAAGTGGATGTTAACTTTGATGAAATTGGTGAATCTCATGTAGATATTGATTTAATCTGCCAACTCGTCTTTCATACTTTCAAAATTTCATTCTAGAGCTTCATCACTCGTTTTAAAAAAACGATAAATCCTTTGGATTATGAAACTGTTTCCAATCTCTTTCACCTATAAATTTTACTGCCACAAATCACCCATACCTTCACCTACTCTATTAAAATTGTAACAACTTTCTTCTTAGTGAATCGTCACTTGCATAGATAAATAACCCTTTTATACCTCGTTTCATAAGAATATTGATTGAATTCAGTATAATTCTTTCTTTAGCCTTCTCAACATTACCAACTCCATCAGTACCTGTATATGCTCCTGTATCTTTATATAACTCTGTTTTAATGACTAACTGTTCTTTTTCCACATCGTAAGTAACAGAAGGACCTAGAATTACCCCTACATAATTTAAGTCGAACCCTTGTACTGTATAAATAGAGCCTGCTTCTCTAACGGTTGTTTCTTTCTCTGCCCAAGTAGAATTTCTATCTGTAATATTCCATGGAATTTGATATTCTCCCTGATCTTCCGTTATGTAGTACACCTCTCCGTCCTTTTTGTGAACATAATCGAATGTAGATACTACACGGCTTAATCCATGTTGAGTGTCTTTCAGAATTATAGCTTCATGCATATCCTTTAATGATTTAAAAACTTTTATTTCATATGTACTGTCTTGTGGTATTGGCAGTACACGCTTTTGTTTAAAATTTTTTATCCACTCTAGTATTTCATCATTTGCATGCATTCTAAACTGATTCGTTAGTTCATATCGTTCATGATGTGAACTTTTGTCGATTAGATTTTGCAACGTTTTCTCTTCCCATAAACTTTTTAACTTTAGAACTTGATCTTGATCATAAACCATGACAACCACTTTTGCTAATTTCAATAATTCTTCTAAATGGTTGTCTGAGTGAAAATTATTGTATTTATCTTGTCGGGTTAACAACAAGTGAGCTTCATCTACCAAAATAATATCTACTTTCTTGTTCTGTTTTTTTAATCGATTAATCAAAGGTGTCGGCTTATCAAAATCTTTAATCCTCAAATGTTTTAGCTGAGCTGCAATTCCTTTATATGTTTTATACATCTCTTCATGATTAACAATTAGATAATTCTCCGTTTGAAATAAAGGAGAAGAAGCTTCAGTTTTATATTCTTGTATCGTGTTAAAAATTGAACTTAATACAACACTTTTTCCAACACCCGCTTCACCTTCAACTAAAAACAAACTTCCATACTCGATATTATTTTCCACTTCAATTTGTTGCTCACAAAATTGTATGACTTTTTCCTTTAAATCTAATTGTTCCAACGATAATTCTTTAAATGGAGATATTTTAAAGATATCTTTATTTTCTATAACATGCTGTGGATTGTTAACAATTCCATTTTCATATAATTTTCCCCACAACTCATCAAACACCGGTTTGTCATAATAAGGTTTATTATAATAATTATGAGTAAGATCACTTGCAATCTTACTTTTATTTTGAAGTGTATATTTTTCATCACCTAAAAAGTAGTTGATCAGCTTTGTTTCTAAATGAAATGTTGCGGATTGATTAAATTTTTCATGTTTTATTAAATGCATTTTATCTAACTTTTTACGAACTTTATCTTTTATGTGTGCTTGCATTCTTCGCTTAAAGTAAACAGTTTCGCCAATATAAGCTTCCTTAGCATTATTCAATATATACACTACTGGGTAATTCACATATGATGCCGCATTGTTAATTTTTTTTATTTCTTTCTCCGCAAAGTCCCATGTCACTACCTCTACATTCCCCACTAATTTTCACCCACTCACAAAAACAATAGATCATTATTTCGTTAATTTTTAAATACCAAAATTATTATATAACTTACATTATCATAAATTAATGAACGACATAACCAAAAGGGGCAGAGGTAAGATTTTTAAATTAGAAAGTTTTGAGCAAACCTCGCCGTGTTCTAATTTTTCTCCCTAGCTTCTAATGGTTTTAAATAGGAAATACACCTATTTACCGTTGGACGGTAAAGTATATGGGGGAAACCATAAAGAGACTGAGAATAAGAAATCAATTCTCACAGGTGGATCTGGCGTGGCGTTCTTCTCTTAATAATAAGAAGATAAAAAGACTGGGCACGATCCAACAGGAGCCCCTCGCCAGCACCATTATCGCTCTCGCTGCCGCTTTGGAATTGGATCCCTCCAAATGGTGACAAAAATCAAAATAAGTGCTTCGTTCTAAAATAATTCATAGAACAAAGCACTTATTTTAAAGTATTTCAAAACAATTCCTTACCATCACAGCTAGTGACCCTTTTGATAATCATTCGTGAAGCATTACATTATTGATTTGTAAAAATGTCAGATAAAATATCCTGAGTGGGAATAAAATCAACTCATGGTTTTTTACAGTATTTATTAACTTCTTGACTAAAAGTAATGACAAGGTGCTAATTTCTTTTCCAATACTTATAATATGATAGTTCTTATGAAGCTCTAAATTCAAGCTTTAAAGATTTTGGGCCCCTCGTGTACAATCCGTGTTCAGCATATACAAAGTTTTTCTCATATTCCAAATTTTTAAGCTTGTCCAGTATAATATTGGCAACAAGCTCCAACTGAATAAGAGAAAGTGAGGCTCCCACACACGTATGTGTCCCATACCCAAATGATAGATTTTGTGAATGGGTACTGAATACTTTTTGATGATTTAATTCTCTATAAATGTTAAATCTATCAGGCTCAGTGAAAAACTCCAGATCTCTGTTTGCCGCTCCTATCATACATATAATTAGAGCATCTTTAGGCAAAGGAATGTTTCTAATTTCCGTGTTATCAGCAAGTTGTCTCGGTATAAATTGGACTGGAGATTTAAATCTAAGTGTTTCTCTCTGATTCCATTTTTTAGCAACTTTCGATCTTTTTCAACTTTGGCAAATTGATCAGGGTTTTCAAGTAAATGATAAAATAGTAAAGCTAATGTTTTATCTACTGGTTCAGTAGCTGCTAACAAGATATTGAGTGTTAATGCTAAAATTTCTTGAGAAGTCATTTTCGTATCAGTAGTCTCGGATTGATGAAGCAGAGAAATTAAATCTAAATGTCTGGAATTTTTTCTTTCCTCAATGATTGGCAATAGATATTTTTCTAACTGTTCACTGCACCAAAATGAATACTCTTGTTCCTCTTTCGTTTGATTAAAGGAAGTTATAAAATTAGCAATTCCTTGATACCATTCAGCAATCTTATTTTGATTTTTTCCTTTTTTTAAATAGGGATTTAATATCAATCATGAATGGTGCAGGCTAATCGTCCTTTAGCTTGTTTCTTATTCACATCAAAGATCGGTGTACCTGTAAATCCAAACCATGTAGAATTTGGAAAGAAGCCCTTATCACTTCCATCCCTTCTGCACTTAATGCTCGATGGCATTCATCTACGATAAACACAATATGTTGTCCAAGGATTTAAACCGTTCGTTCTTTTACATTCTCAATGTCACAATAGGCGGAGTGAACCAAGCTCCAACGAGTTCACCTTCATGTACTTGCGGAGGTTGGCAATGTAGACTTGCATTTCCATATCGTTTCACTTCCTTATTTTTAAAAAATGGGCACAAAAAAGCAGTAAAGAATCATTGTCTACTGCAAAAAAGTTTATCGACTTGCAAATGCTTCTCTAATTTCATTATCGCTTTTTTCCAGTTCTTTTTTATCTGAAAAGTAAAAGCTCAGATTTGTCTCACTACAAAATTGTTCATATAGTTCCGGACGTAGTGATTGTGCTTTATTACTATTCTCAATTCTACGTCTTTTGGGTGATCCATCAGATTTTCTACCGTTACGACGTATTTCATAGCAGTATACTGCATTAGGATTATTTCCCTCTGCACGACTACCAATTAACTTTCTTTCTGTATCACTTTTCGTAATTATTTTTTCTTTAGGAATAAAATCAGAAAAAATTCGAGAAAAATCTTTGAATAAATCTCTCATTGCATTTCCACTTTCTACATCAAAAAAATCACAAAACTCTATTACATTGTTAAAACGAACTTCGTAGAAATCAACATATCCTTTAATGGAATGATTAGTATTGTTATTTTTTACAAATTCAACTTTTGCTTTAGCATACTTACTTGGTTTTCGTTCCTTTTCTTTATACAGAGTTAATATGACAATATACCGTTCTTTTTTGTATTTAAAGATAAATGAATCAATAATCCATTTCTTTTTTTCCATATCTTTTAATAAAAGTGGTAAATTTTTAAAACGTATTTCGGTTTTTTTGTTCTTCAAAATCATCCCCCCCATTTTTGGAGCCTATTATATCATAATATTCACTCCTATCACTGAGTTACTTGTTGTTTGAAAGTATAAGAAAATGCTTCTACCTTATTGAAGAATAGATGTGAATATTACGCCCCAATAATTCGATTAAAAAGATTCAACAGTACATTTTTTACGCCGCCAGCATTAAAGACTAGACCAACAACGATCAAGGCAATATTCAAAAGGCCAATCAGCTTAGAAAACTCACGCTTAAAACTTCGTACCATGTACATGACTAAAATGTTCTTTTAAATTACTCTGACTAAATAACATGAGGAGAAAAAATCTCGGATGTTAACTATAAAAGCAGGCTGTAAAATCCCTATTGATTCTTAAACGTTTTCAAAAAATCATTGAGCAATTTCTGTTGTTCAGGTGTCAAAGACTTTGTAGTTTCCAAGAGTTGTGCAAGGTTTGGCGGAAGTTCTTTCCTTCACAAAAAAATACCACAGTCTAAATGACTATGGTAGCCTCCCTAAATTTCAGATTTTTATTAAGATACCTTTACTATACCATTGAGATTAAGATATGAGCTTTATACTAAGAACCACATAATACTAGAAAAAACCTGTCGGATCCTCATCTACATCAATACTTACAGCTGATTGTCTATACTCCAATAGTTCATTGTCAACCTTTTCATCTCTTAAGTTATATTTACTTAAGTACTGCCTTCTGCTCTCTAGCATTTCTATATATTCATAAAAAATAAAGGTGTCCCTTTCAATATTAAACCTCAACATTTGATCATTCTTATAATATTTATCAAGATCACTATGAAAGTCTTGTTTTTCCATTGTATTTAATTCTTTGTATAATTTGTTTCTATTATATGCTTTTACCGTACCATCAAAATACTTGTAATCCTTTTTAATTAGGCTATTAATATAATCTAAAACCTTTTCTTTAAAGCCTTTTTCAATCGAGTCAATATAAGAAACATACCCTAAAATTTTAGAACTTTCTTTATAATCACCAGAAACAATTGATTTATGAATCATTGCTCTAACTTTTTTCTTTAAGGTTTTATTAACCTTTAGTTGCCTTCTACTATCGATAGTTATTCCAGTTATATTTTTATGAGAAATAGGAGACAGGAATCTTATTTTTGATTTATTTAATTCAAACCCTTCATCTTCCAATATTTCCTTTATCACATTAAATAAATTTTTCAGTATCTCTTTATTATCACATGAAAAAGTTAAATCATCTGCATATCTAGTATAAATAATATCCCTTTTTCCACACAGTCCCTGTAATCTCCTATCCAAACTATAACATACCAAGTTTGACAAATAAGGTGAAGTAACACCACCCTGTGGTAAAGAACCATTGAGTGTACAAAGGTTTGCTAAAACGTTAGAAATAACATTATTGTAACCTGTGTTTTTGAAAATATAGAAAACTCTCTCTTTAGAAATAGAAGGAAAAAAGTCTTTTATATCTAACTGAAGAAGATACAGACTGTATGTATGAGGGTTTGTCAAATAAAGTGTGTAAGTACACTTTATTCAAGGTATCTTAAAACCCTATCTTTCAGTTCGTCGTGAAGG
>NZ_JACSPV010000024.1 GCF_014836955.1 Bacillus norwichensis | reverse complement strand
GTGAGGTTTTTTTGTTACCACGCTATAAGCTCTCTGGAACCCCCGGCATAGCCAGGGGTTTTCTAAACCATCAAAAATAGACTGGGTGCATTACAACAATGCACCCAGCCTTTATGATGAATGGCAATCATTCCGACTTGTAATACCTATAGAAGTATTATAAAAATTTTCTTTGAACATTCCTGCCTTCATAGCTAAAAATCATCGAGCGATTCTCCACAATGCTCTCCATATGGACCGGTCTTCCCCAAAGCTGATAAATATAAGGAAGAACCTTCTCCAAGTACTTTAAGTCTAATTCTACTCCTTCATAAGAATGCTTGATATATAATTCCCCATTTTTCATGTAATCACCGTCATGAATGGTCAAATATGGAAATCCTCCGTTAACCCTCATATTAACAAGCTGATCCCGGACTTCCTTCCAATCTTTATCGACAATCTTATAATCGCGCCCCTGCTTCTGAAATAGATACATGTCTTCTCTGGAAACAAGTTCTTTCGTAAGATAATTTCGCAGAAAAGAGATGTCTGAATCAAGCTCTCTTACTTCAAAAATTTTCTCTCTTCCCGAACCAGGTTCGACCCCCTGTTTTTTTAACTCTTCATCTGGATTATTCCAGCGCTCTTCAATATCTTCGAAAATTTTCAACCCGATGTAATAAGGATTGATGCTTGTTTTCGATGGTTGAATAACTCCAGCATTCAATTTTGCGAAATCAATTGCTTCATCGCTGGATAAATCCATTTCCCTGATAATTCTTTGATGCCAATAAGAAGCCCAGCCTTCATTCATGATTTTTGTTTCCAACTGCGGCCAAAAATAGAGCATCTCTTCCCGGACCATCGTCATGATATCCCGCTGCCAATCAGAAAGCTCCCTACTGTACTGTTCAATAAAAAGCATCAAGTCTTTTTCTGGTTGAGGCGGAAACT
Source organism: Bacillus norwichensis (assembly GCF_014836955.1). GTDB lineage: Bacteria > Bacillota > Bacilli > Bacillales > Bacillaceae_C > Siminovitchia > Siminovitchia norwichensis. The sequence goes on along the minus strand of NZ_JACSPV010000024.1, from coordinate 60,501 downwards.
TTTTCCTCCGCTTTTTTCTCTGCTTCTTAGGCTGTTGATCATCTAAATCCCACAAATCGTCAAATTCAGATACAGTTTTCTCCTCTTCTTCCTCCCACTCACCTTCATCCATTTTCAAATCAAGTGATGGTCGAATCAAAGAAGGGTCAATATGCTCTTCTATCGAAAGAACAGCATCTAGGAATTCCTCAACTTCCTGTCTTCCATGCTCAATTTCATATTGCCTGATTCTTTCCGCGGTTGCAGCCATACTCTCAACCATATCTCGTTTTGTATTTTTGAAGCGCACATTATTTTTGAAAAAATCACAATGGGCAAGAACATGGGCAACGATGAGCTTGTTCTGAATGAGTGTATTCGAATCCAACAAAAAGGCGTAACAAGGATTTGAGTTTATAACAAGTTCATATATCTTGCTTAAGCCAAAATCGTAATGAAGTTTCATTTTAAAAAATTGCTTTCCAAAGCTCCAGTGGGAAAAACGAGTCGGCATTCCGTAAGCTCCAAATGTATAAATGATATCTGCGGGGCAAATTTCATAACGCATAGGGTAAAAATCCAATCCGAATCCGCTGGCAATTTCTGTGATTTCTTTTATCGCATATTCCAATGTATTCTCATCCGCACTCATCGGCAATTCCCCTCCCTTATCCACAATGTATGAATAAAGAAGGGCAATCATGAAGATGCTTAAGCAATTCATTATATTTTTCCCAGCCGGTCCATTTGCATAACTATCAAGAATTGACAAGTCGCTTTTATAAATAATGTCAACATTTACACCAAGATTTCTGCTTCCTGCCGTCCATACTATAAGCAACTCCTAAAAAGGAGGGAGTTCATTTGCTGGACTATGATCGCGCGCTATACTATACCCATCGATCCGAATGGGATAATTTAATCGTTTTGATGGTGAGGACAAAAGACGATATGCTCTCAAAAAGAATTGAACGCTTTTTGCATGCGTATTATTTTTCCAAGGACTATTCACTGATTGAGCGCCAGCTCTTTTCTTTGCTCCGTTTCTTAGAGCATGCGGCATTAGTCACGGATGACAGTGACATTTTTGAAGACTGTCCTCTCACACCCATATAATCAGCGACTGCCGGAAATACCGGCAGTCGTTTACATAAACTGTTAAAACTCTTATGGCAAGGACATATTTTTTACATTTAGATTGGTTTGATACTATAATCAAGATAATTCTTAAATGAAAAAAATAAAAGGCAGTTGATGAGATGGAATCGAAAGCAGAAAAAAATCAGGAAAATTTGCTTTTTTTTGCATGGGCTATTTCTGTTGTTGCTACTCTCGGGAGTTTATATTTTTCCGAAATCAAACAATTCGAACCTTGTGAGCTTTGCTGGTACCAAAGGATTTTAATGTACCCGTTAACAATCCTGTTAGGAATTGCTTCAGTCAAAAAAAATTACGGTATTGCCTTATATTCGGCAATCTTTTCCGGAATCGGACTTTGCCTTTCCTTTTATCATTACTTAATTCAGAAAGTACCTTTTTTCACATCGGGAGCACCGGCGTGTGGCCGTGTTCCATGCACAGGAGAATACATAAACTGGCTTGGCTTTATCACCATACCTTTTCTTGCCCTTATTGCGTTTATTCTGATTTTCACTATTAGTTTGCTGTTGTTGAGAATGATCAAGGGAGTGGACCGTAAATGAAGAAATTAATTATTTTTTTAGTTGTCATTATTGCTTTGTTCGCCGGTATAGCAGGTCTGACCAAATGGCAGCAGGCGAAGCAATCGGAAGGAAATGTATATCAGAAAGAGGAACTTAAACCTGCAACTGTAGCATTGCTGGATGATCCTTTATATCAGAACATTATTCTACCCGATGAATTGAAGAAAAAACTGGATAAGAAAGAAGACGTGACTGTCTATTTCTTCAGTCCTGAGTGCTCACACTGTATGAATACAACACCGGAATTAATTCCTGCTGCGGAAAAGGTCGGTGTCGACGTATATCAATTTAATCTGCTTGAATTTGATGTTGAAGGCGCACCATACAAAATAAAATCCACCCCTACACTGATGCACTTCAAAGCCGGTGAAGAGTATGCACGACTTGTTGGTGCGCATACACAGGATGATATCGAATCTTGGTTAAAAGAAAACGTCAAGTAGGAGAAGATGAGTCAAAATTAGGACGGGCACAGTGCTCGTCCTTAGGTCTTTCCATAAAGAACCGGACACGTTTGCGATAAAATAACCAGCATTCCTAGTTTGAGCTTTTTAAATTAAATATTCATTTGCTGCTCTGGAAAACAGGGAGAACGCCATTTCAGGTCTATGTAGTACAGAAAACTGGTAATAGGTAAATGGAAAAGAAATATCAAAACACTCCAAAATATGCTTATTTCGAGTGAAAATTCTCTGATACTCTGAGTGATCAATAGGGAGCGCGTTCAATTCAAGTAATGAAATCAACACCTGAAGTGCAGCAATGATTTGAAATGCATCATTTGCAGTCTCCAGCCATTCCTCCTGCAAGCCAGGAGTTTTCAATACCTCCCCACGGATGAATTCGTCAATCTCCATTTCTTCAAAATATAAAGGAAATACGGAATGATAAAGATGGTCAATCAGGTCGCTGATCATCTTTTTTTGTTCTTTGCTTGCCGCGAAAACCACTCTCATTACCTGACCCGCCTTTAGAATAATTAATATTAGGTCCTTTAAGGATAACATACGTTAAATCTCCGTTTTCATGGTAAAGGCAGGAAATAAAATGGAGTTTTTTTCAATTGATTAGGAGGCCTTCTTAGCCTCCTTTTGGATATTATTATTCCATTTCATAACGTAAAAATAAGAATACTTTAGGCAGCGCCTGACCAAATTCATCTCCCACTTCACTGATACTTTTACAACTTGCCGAAGTAGGAAAATTTTTTCGAGCGAAAGGTAAATGCTATTTTGCGTAATTGCGCCCAGATTTTATTGAATTCCTCTCGACCGTGGGAGGCTTTAACTTTATTCAACCGGGGTTTGCCCCCAGCATTCGTCTCACCACTTACGGATGGAGGACCTTCCGTTGAATGAAGGTAAAAATGACAAGATCCGCAAAGGCGAAGTAGTACAGCCCCATTTATATTTAATGCTCTTCCTAAAAATTAAAGTTATCAGGATCCGGACCGAACCTCTCATTCATATTTAAAGCGTTAATGTCATTCATGTCACTCATTGATAGTTCAAAATCAAATAAATCAGTGTTTTCGCGAATCCGCTCTTCGTGTACTGATTTTGGAATAATAATGTGGCCGTTTTGTAAATGCCAGCGCAAAATAACCTGTGCCGTAGTTTTTCCATGCTTATCAGCAATATGCTTCAATGACGGCTCTTCCAGCAGACGGCCGCGCGCAATTGGTGACCATGCCTCAATCGCAATTTCATGCTGCTGGCAATATTCCCTCAAGGTCTCCTGAGTTAACCTTGGGTGCAGCTCCACTTGATTCACAACCGGCTTTTCATTGCTATTGGCTGCAAGGTCTTCCAAGTGATGGATTTGGAAATTACACACTCCAATGGCTTTCACCACTTTTTCATCATACAGCCTTTCTAAAGCGCGCCATGTTTCCTTGTATTTATCCTTTACAGCCCAATGAACAAGATAAAGGTCAAGATAGTCCATATCCAGCTTTTTCATGCTCTGCTCAAATGCTTTCATTGTTTCATCATACCCCTGGTTGGTATTCCAAACCTTTGTGGTGATAAAAAGTTCTTCCCTTGGAACTCCCGATTCTTTGACTGCTCTTCCGACTGTTTGCTCATTGCCATAAATATGGGCAGTGTCAATGGATCTGTAGCCGTGCTCAATGGCAATTTTTATGGCAGCTGCTGTTTCTTCTTCCTCAGTCATTTGATACACTCCGAGTCCTACGTACGGCATGTTCACACCATTATGCAGTGTTTTTACACCTTTCAAGTTCTTGATCATTCACAGTCCCTCCTCCATTTTCTACCATTGTATCCGTTTTCTATCTTCAAGACGAATAATTTGTTCACAATATTTATTCGACAGAAACTTTTAACTTTCTTCAATATGAGCTAAAATAAAAACGTTTGGTATAATAACCTTGGAAAAGGGTGGGAATTGAAAAATGGTCTTCAACAGGAAAAAAGACAAATTTGCTACATTATTGGAGAAAATTGCGGCAAACTTGAAAGTGAGTGCTGATTATTTCGCCGACTATAAACTTGGCAATGCAGACGATACAAAAATTTTCGCAGAAAAAATGAAGGAATACGAAAACATCGGAGATTCACTTGTTCACGAAATGATCACAGAATTGAACAACTCCTTCATTACCCCAATAGAGCGCGAAGATCTTTGGGACCTGTCCATGATCATGGATGATGTACTTGACGGTATGGAGCACACAGCTGGACTATTTGAAATGTACCACATTATTAAAGCTGATGAATATATGGTCAAGTTTGTAGAAACCATCCGCAAATGTGCAATTGAAATTGAGATTTCCATTGGATTGCTATTCAGTAAAAAACTTCCGGAAGTCCGTCCGCACGCTATCAAAATCAAAGAATATGAATCAATATGCGACGATGTACTACGCGAGTCCATGACACATTTGTTTGCAACAGAGACCGACCCAATTCAATTGATTAAGTATAAAGAAGTGTATGAGCATATGGAACAGATTGCGGACGACTGCCAAAGCGTCGCAAACACACTTGAAAGCATTGTGATGAAAAACGCTTAAGGGAGTCTTAACTTATGGATTCATTATTACTGATTACTATATTGATCGTTATTCTCGCTCTTTCTTTTGACTTTATTAACGGTTTCCATGATACGGCAAATGCCATTGCAACGGCTGTTTCTACCAAGGCCTTAAGGCCACGTGTTGCCATTGTCCTTGCGGCTACAATGAACTTTTTGGGAGCGATGACTTTTACAGGGGTTGCTCAGACTATCACCAAGGATATAGTTGACCCTTTCACTTTACAAAATGGTTCGATTGTTATCATGGCTGCGTTAATCTCGGCAATCGCCTGGAATTTGATTACCTGGTATTTTGCTATTCCGAGCAGTTCTTCGCATGCGCTGATAGGATCAATTGCTGGGGCAGCCATTGCATCAGCGGGAATAGCCTCGATTAACTTTAAAGGCTTTACCAAAATTATTGAGGCGCTGATTTTTTCACCTATTATCGCATTTGTCGTAGGTTTTATTATTTATTCGATTTTCAAAACCAGCTTTAAAAATTTAAATTTGGCGAAAACCAATAAACGTTTCCGCTATTTTCAAATATTTACTGCTTCTTTGCAGGCCTATACCCATGGCATGAACGATGCCCAAAAAGCGATGGGGATTATTACGATGGCCCTTATTGCCAATAATTTTCATACGACGACAGACATCCCATTGTGGGTTCAGATTTCCTGTGCGACCGCAATGGGACTTGGTACCTCCGTCGGCGGGTGGAAGATCATCAAAACAGTTGGCGGTAAAATCATGAAGATTCGTCCAGTGAATGGTGTTGCTGCAGATTTAAGTTCAGCCCTAATCATATTTGGTGCAACATACATTCACTTACCAGTAAGCACCACCCATGTCATTTCGTCATCTATCTTGGGGGTTGGTTCGTCCCACCGTGTAAGAGGGGTCAAATGGGATACAGCCAAAACGATGATTGTTACATGGTTTATCACGCTACCGATTACTATTTTGCTATCGGCACTTACTTATTACATTTTAACTATTTTTGTATAAATGTAGGCAATCCTATTTTTGGGATTGCCTTTTATTAGTTGAGCTCTGACCCCGCTTTTAATTCCTTCAAGTAAAAGAAATCAGATACTAACAAAGAGAAATTCTCTCAGGTCTCCGACCTTTTTGATGCCAACTCGAAATGGACATTTCCTTCTAAACAATCTTTTACGCCACGATTATTTCCTGAAGGTGTTCCCAGGATTCATTCCTTATAACTATTCCACGAGAGGTAACAAGAATTTTTCCTTTTCTACGTGCATACTCGTTTACTTTGAAAAACCTCCAAACACAGAAAGTCTAATCCTCGGCGATTAGACTTTTCCATTATAATTGCTATTTAAAAATGGACTGTTTTCTCTATTGCTTTCGCTACACGATTAGCCGTTGGCAAATAGTGCTGTTCCAAAGAATAGAGCGGAACCGGAACATCAAAGCCGGTGACCCTTTCAATCGGAGATTTTAAATAGAGAAAGGAAGTGTCATTGATCAATGCGATAATTTCCGTACCCAATCCACTTGTGGCATGAGCTTCATGAACGATGACTGCCCTTCCGGTTTTTTGTACCGACTCTGCAATCATATCGCGATCGAGCGGATACAGAGTCCGTAAATCCAACACCTCGCAGGAGATACCCTGTTCTTTCGCTTGTTCCGCAGCCTGAGCTGCAACCGGAACCATTGCTCCCCAAGCAATTACCGTTACATCATCTCCAGACGATAGCTTCTTCGCTTTACCGATTTCCACAGTATATTTCTCTGTTGGTACATCTTCTCTAAATGCCCGGTATGTTCTCATTGACTCGAGAAAAAGAACTGGGTCGGGATCTTCAATACTGGCAATCAGTAATCCTTTTGCATCATAGGGGTTTGCCGGACAAACTACTTTTATTCCCGGCATGTGAGTGAACAATGCTTCAACACTATCGGAATGGATTTCAGGAGCACGGATGCCAGCTCCATAGGGGGCACGGATGACAAGAGGAACATGAAAATAACCGTTCGTCCTCATTCTTAGCCTCGTAGCATGAGTCATGATCTGTTCAAAAGCGGGATAAATAAACCCAAGAAATTGCATTTCTATTACTGGGATTAAGCCATTGACCGCCATACCGATAGCGGTCCCCGCGATTCCAGATTCACTGATGGGGGTATCCATAACCCTTCGCTCTCCAAATTCTTCAATCAATCCCTCAGTTGCCCGGAAAACACCGCCATTGACCCCAATGTCCTCCCCCATCAAAATAATTTCTTCCCGCTCCTTCATCATGGTCCTTAGTCCATCGGTCACCGCTTGAACCAATGTGAGTTTTTGAGAGGCTGGTGCTGAAATGTTCATGATTGGACACCTCGCAAATAATCAAGATATTGTTCTTTCTGCTCCTGAATTGTCCACGTGTGTTCCACGAATACATGGTCAAATAAATCATTCACATCAGCTTCTGGATAAGCCTCCATTGTTTTGACAGCCTCTTCAATCGTCTCATTCGCCTCTTCCCGGATCAATTCACTCCAGCTCTCATCCCAGATACCCTCAATCTTCATAAACCTCTCCAACCGTAAAATCGGGTCTCCCTCGGTCCTTTTTTTCTCGCTCAATGACTGATCCCGATATTTTGTCGGATCATCTGCTGTTGTATGAGCGCCATATCTCCATGTCACAGCTTCGATTAATGTCGGTCCTTCTCCCGCTCGCGCCCTTTCCAAAGCCTTCTTCGTCTCAAAATACGCAGCAAACACATCATTACCGTCTATTCGAACTCCTGGTATATCATATGCTACGCCTTTTTGCGCGATTGTCTTGGAATTCATTTGGCGCTCAATTGGGACTGAGATCGCATATTTATTATTTTGGTTAAAAAAGATGACCGGAGCTTTAAAAATACTCGCGAAATTCATCCCTTCATGAAAGTCCCCTTCAGAAGTTGAACCGTCTCCAAAATAAACAATAGCCGCATTATCTGTTCCTTTGTATTGCTCTGCCATAGCGGCTCCCGCTGCATGCGGCAGCTGGGTGGCAAGGGGGACAGCCGGTGGAAAAATCTTTTTTCCTTCTGGAGGAATGCACCCTTCTGCTCTTCCATTCCAATAAAGTAACACCCTATCTAGCGGCATTCCAAATGTTATGGTGGCTGCATGATCTCTGTATGTCGGAAAAATCCAATCATCAGGTTTCAAAGCATACGCGCTGCCGACTTGAGCGGCTTCTTGCCCCTCAAATGGAGGATAAGTTCCAAGTCGTCCCTGTCGTTGCATATTGATTGCCTTCCTGTCAAACGTTCTCATTAGCACCATTTGCCGATAGAATTTTTTTGTAAGCTCTTCAGTCAACTCACTTTTCAATTCATTATTTACAAGAGTCCCATCTCCATTTATACAAACAACCTTAGCAAATTTCTCCTCCATGCTACTCCTCCTTTAGATAGAATGATCACACGGATTTCATACTTGATCTGCCTTTTCAGTGAGATGTTTTGCAAAAAATCAATTTTTCTCGACTGGATTTTTTGCTTACATAAGCTGTTGGCCACTTTTACAGTGAAAAAAGGAATCATAAATGGATTTAACTTTGGTCAGCACATACTGTTCATTGACTCCGTGCAAGCCTATCCCTTTATCATTCCCTGTTGTTGAAGCTGATTGAAACGATGACATTTTCTTCTCATCTCGAAAAAAAGTTAACCAATCTAAAAATTAAATGAAGCGCTTTCATTCAGACAACCCGGCAGATTCGGGGCAATATAATCCAAATAATCACATGGCCCCGCCGGCTTTTCGGTACAGCTATTAAGAATGCTCCGATATTAGAACCGCAATTCTTTAGCTTGTTAATAAAGCTTTATCACTTGCAAATTGCTCTCCGCGAATTCTCTGGAATTCAGCAAGTAGTTTCTCAATCGTTAATTCTTTCTTCTCTTTTTCTTCCACTTCAAGGATGATCTGTCCTTTGTCCATCATAATGAGCCTGTTTCCTAAGTCAAGTGCCTGCTGCATGTTATGCGTAACCATTAGAGTAGTCAAGTTATCCTTGTAGACAAGCTCTTTCGTCAGGTTCGTAATCAACTCGGCTCTTGCAGGGTCAAGCGCTGCTGTATGCTCATCAAGCAACAGAATGGAAGGCTGAGTAAAAGTAGCCATCAACAGAGACAATGCCTGCCTCTCCCCTCCAGACAGAAGCCCCACTTTAGCATTTAAACGGTTTTCCAAATTTAAATGAAGAGTCTCCAAAGACGTGCGGAAAAAGTCCTTTCTTTTCCTGTCTACTCCTCTTTTCAAGGTCCGTTTTTTATTTCTGGAATAAGCCATTGCCAAATTTTCTTCAATTGTCATCGTGGGCGCAGTACCTGCCATGGGATCCTGAAACACTCTGCCAATAAAGTGAGAGCGTTTATACTCAGGAAGTCTGGTCACATTCTTAGAATCAATATTCACTGTACCAACATCCGGGCTAAGAACACCTGAAATCATATTCATCAAAGTGGACTTGCCAGCACCGTTACTGCCGATCACTGTGACAAAATCGCCTTCTTTCAAAGAGTAGCTTACTTGATCCAGGGCGATTTTTTCATCCGGTGTGCCTTCATTGAAGATTTTGTTAATCTGTTCGAGCTTCAGCAACGGTTTCCACCTCCTTGTTTTTGGCTGCTTCCAAAGCTGCCACTCTTTCGGCATGCCACTTGACCTTTCTTCTGCCTTCTCTTCTCTTCTCAATCAATTGAGGCATTACAAGGGCAGCAATGACGATTACAGCTGTAATTAGTTTCATATCACCTGTATCAAGCAACTTGATTCTCAAAGCCAATCCAAGAACAATACGATATATAATTGCTCCAGCTACAACAGCCAATGTAGTCCTTACAATGGTCTTTGTTCCGAAAATAGCTTCACCAATAATAACTGATGCAAGACCGATGATAATCATCCCGATCCCCATACCGATATCCGAGAATTTTGCATATTGTGCAATCAATGCTCCAGAAAAAGCTACCATGGCGTTGGAAATCCCAAGACCAATTATAACTAAATTATCAGTATTCGCTGAAAAACTTCTAATCATCCGCTTATTGTCCCCTGTGGCTCTAATAGCAAGACCCAGTTCCGTTTGCAGGAACCAATCTGCTGCAAACTTAATAATCAAGGTCAGAATTGCCATGAGAATCAGCGTACCCCAAGTAGATGGAAGGTGCTGGATGCCAATAGCTCCCAACATATTGTTCAATGCAGCGTCAATCCCGAGGTTTCCCCAAAACGCTTGGAACTTCGAAAAGATTGTCTCTGAATTTAACAGCGGGATATTCGGTCTGCCAACAGAATTATCAGAGGTTAATCCCATAATCCGTAAATTTATGGAATATAGAGCAATCATCATTAATATCCCGGATAGAAGAGGATTAATCTTTCCTTTTGTATGCAATAATCCTGTAGTACAACCAGCAAGGAATCCAACGACGAGTGCAACAGCCGTAGCTGCCGCCGGATGATATCCGAAAAATATCATCGTAGCGGCAACTGCAGCACCTGTTACAAAACTTCCATCGACGGTAAGATCCGGAAAATCAAGAACCCGGAAAGAAAGGTACACCCCAAGGGCCATAATCGCATAGATGATTCCCTGCTCAACGGAGCCAAACAAAGCTGCAAACATGTAGAATCATCTCCTTATTTTTCTAGATCTTTAACGTCTTCTGCATTCCATTCATCTTTAATTTTTAATTCAATAGCTTTAGCAGTTTCTTTATTAATGATAAATTTCAGATTTTGCGGATTTTGGACTGGCATTTCTGCTGGTTCGCCTTCACCTTTTAAGATTTTTACAGCCATTTCACCAGCTTCATATCCAATATCATAGTACTCAAACCCATAGGCTCCGAGTCCGCCTCTTTTGACAGAGTCGAATTCCCCAACCATCATCGGAATCTTATTGTCATTTGCAACAGATACGACAGATTCAAGGGCAGAAACGACAGTATTGTCAGTAATGGTGTACATGGAGTCCACTTTTCCGACAAGTGATTCAGCCGCCTGTTTTACATCAGCAGATGTTGCTACCGAAGCTTCAACGATCTCAAGACCAATTCCTTCGTCTTTAATCAACTTTTTAATAGAGTCTACCTGTGCACGTGAGTTTTGCTCGCCTGAGTTGAATACCATCCCAACTTTCTTGGCATCTAACTCATTTTTCAAAAACTTCAACGTGTTTGGAATCGCATCTGGGTGGGTATCTACTGTACCCGTCACATTACCGCCAGGCTTTTCATTAGATTCAACCAATTCAGCACCTTCGGCATCCGTAACAGAGGTAAACACGATCGGAATGTCGCTTGTTGCGCTAGCAGATGCCTGCGCACTTGGTGTAGAGTTGGCGAAAATAAGATCCACTCCGCCGCTTACCAGGTTATTCGCAATAGAGGTGTTTGCACTGTTGTCACCTTGTGCAATTTGTACATCATATTCAGCATCGATTCCTGCTTCCTCAAGTGCCGCTTTAAAACCGTCAAAAGCTGCATTCAAAGAAGGGTGCTCAACAATTTGAGTAACTCCAATTTTGTATGTCTTTGACTCCTCCTGCTTTTCTGCCTCTTTTGGCTTCTCCTCTTTTTCAGGAGCTGCAGTGTTGCTTCCGCAGGCTGCGAGCATCAAGACTGCTCCGCTGAATAAAGCCATCGCGCTTCTTTTTAACTTCCTTTTCATTCATTTTCCCCCTCTTTGTTTTTTTATCGCCTTTTGGTAAAGGACAATAATTACCGTAATGGTACAATGGTTGGACTTGTTAGTCAATAAGTTTCAAAGGTTAGCAGATTAGGGTCCTATCAGTCTCCTGTAAACAGAGGCCTCCTTTTTTCCAAAAAGGCTTGGACCCCTTCCCGATGGTCGGCAGATAATCCTGCTAGGCTTTGCGCATGAGCCTCACCTTCCAAAACATTATCCAAAGTCGAATTCCAAGACCGTATCAACCCCTCTTTCATTAGACCGATTGCTTTTGTTGGCATGGAAGCCAATCTTCCCGCAAATACCGAAACATCACTTTCCCAGTCTTCTACTGTTATGACTTTGGTCGCAAGTCCAAGCCTCTCAGCTTCCACAGCATTCACCTTTTCCCCAAGCACCATCAGCTCCAAAGCTTTTGCATGGCCGACTATCCGCGGCAAATAATATGTATTGCCGGAGTCAGGCACAAGACCAATATGGATAAACGCATTTAAAAAACTCGCTTTTTCTGATACCAGCCTGAAATCTGCTGCTAGCGCAAGGCTAAACCCTGCCCCGGCAGCGGTTCCATTCACTGCAGCAATGATCGGCTTACCCATTTCGGACATCTTTTGGATAATCGGATTATACCGGTTTTTCAGCAGTCCTCCGTAGTCCGTGGAATCGTCCACCTCAGACAAATCCTGTCCAGCGGAAAAAGCTCTTCCTGCCCCAGTTAATACAATTGCCCTGATATTTTTGTCATTCTCTGCTGACCGAAGTGCCTCCAGCAACTCGGTGTGCATAGCTTCATTAAATGAGTTCAGCTTCTCTGGGCGATTTAGTGTAATCCATGCCACAGACTCTTTTTCTTCATATAAAATAGTATGAAACATCCAATCCCCCTCTTTAACGGCCTTTAAAATCAGGCTTTCTTTTTTCAATGAATGCTTTCATGCCTTCTTTTTGATCTTCAGAGGAAAACAGCAGGTAAAAGTTCTTTCTCTCAAAGAACATCCCTTCTTGCAGCGGATAATCAACTGCTTTATTAACAGCCTCCTTAATCAGCCGAACTGAAAGTGGAGGCTTTTCAGCCAGTTGTTTCGTAAATTTAAGAGTTTCCTCTACCAAATCGTCATTCGGATACAGCCGGTTGACAATTCCCAATTCATACGCTTCTTTTGCGCTTCTCATGTCACCGCTCCATATCCATTCAAGCGCTTTCGTCTTTCCAATCAGCTTGGTCAATCTCTGGGTTCCACCAGCCCCTGGCATTACTGCAAGGTTGATTTCCGGAAAGGCAAATTTTGTATCGTTTCCGGCAAATAACAGGTCGCAAACCAAAGCGAGCTCAAAGCCTCCGCCAAGACAAAACCCGTGGACTGCCCCAATTACAGGCTTTTTTACCAGGCTCAGTCGATCCCAATCAGCAAATTGGTTTAACAGTTCCATTGAAACCGAGTCATCTTCAGCCATTTCATCGATATCTGCTCCAGCTGCAAAAGCTCTTCCTTTCCCCGCCAAAAATATCACTCGTATTTCATCATCACGGTCATATGCCTCAAAAGCCGAGAGAATTTCGTTCACCATTGTTCGGTTTAATGCATTCAAAACTTCCGGTCTGTTCAGCCAGACGATTCCGACCTGGCCATCGACCTCAGTCTGAATAAATTGATAATCACTCATTTACCTGCTCACCCAACATGAAAGTAACGATGTCACCGGCAAATTTCATGACATCTTTTCCTGATGCTTTGGATTCCTCCGTCTTTGAAGCTTCTTTGAATGCATCAAAGCTGTCATAATACATTTCACACATTAAATAATACGGACTTTCCCCCATTGGGGACCCTGTAACTTTTGTAACTTCTACTTTCCTCAATCCTGGAATCTTTTTCGTTAATGGGATGTGTGTCCCGAAATAGTATTGATCAAATTCCTCCGGATTTTCAGGTTTCTTAAATAACGCGATCATTTTAAACATTCATCATTCCCCTTTTCTCTATATGTCTGTTTATGATACATATGGCAAAAAAATTATTGTGTCTTCTTGGAGTTCTTGTTGTCTTCTCCCCAAGACATGATCTCTTTTTCATCTAGCATTTGCTGCTCATATTGGCGCCACTTCTTGCGTAAATAACCGTAGCCTTTCGTGGTTCGGTAATCTTTATTATCAAGCCTGTTCACAATCTGTCGCTCTTCAGGCTGCATCATGCGGATATCATCCCGCTTCACTATCCAAATATCAATAACGGGCTCCCGGCGCATGAAATTCTCCTGAGCCATGATAAAAGCCATTTCCTTGTTGGGAGCCAGTAAACTGAATTGATGCTGAAAATCTCCTTTATGATTTCTCTTGCTGAATACTTCATATATTTGATAAAATCCATCGCCTTTTTCTTTTTCCATCGCACTCCTCCTCCTTCCATCGGCCCTTTAGCCTAGAGCCCTTCTCACCCATTCGTGCTCCTTGAAGGCGGTTCTTCTTAAATTGATCCTGCTTTCAGATTTCGGCCCTTTATTGGAAATAATTTTTTTAAATTCACTCCAGTCAGGCTGCTGATAGATCCACTCTTGTTTGTCCTCATCAAACCTCAGGGTATCATCCGGTAGTGTAAGACCAAGCGAGCGGACTCTTGGAATATATTTCGTGAGAAAATCCTGCCGAAGCTGCTCATTCGTTTTTGTCCTGATTTTATATTTGATGGTGATATCCTGCTTGGATGATCCAGTTGTTGCAGCTGAAGCTGGTCCGAAAAACATGAGCAGCGATGACCACCACCTGTTAATGGCGTCCTGAATCATAGCCCTTTGCGCCTGCTTGCCTTCCGCAAGAGCCAAAATGATAGATTCCCCATGTTGGGCATGAAACACTTCTTCTGCGCAAATTCTCTGAAGAGCCCTTGCATAAGGACCATAGGATGCCCCCAGCATATTGGTCTGCGTAATAATGGCCGCTCCATCGACAAGCCAGCCAACCACCCCGGCATCAGCCCATGTAGGAGCTTCCATGTGGAAGACATTATGAAACTTCAAATCTCCATTTAGAAGATCATTCATCATATCTTCCCTGCCTTTTCCAAATGGAGCCAGCAAATCCTCCGCAACACGCAATAGAAGCTGTCCGTGCCCCATTTCATCCTGGACTTTCGCCATGATTCCGAGTTTCCTGCGAAGTGATGGTGCCTTAGGCACCCACTCTTTTTCAGGGAGCGCCCCCATGATTTCACTCATTCCATGCATAGAGATCAACTTGATGAGAGCCATTCGATAATCATCCGGCATCCAGTCATTGGCCTCGATTTTCTCTCCCGCATTGATCCTCTCCATGAAACGGTTAAGCCTTTCTTCATTAGAGAGCTCTGTTGCCATATCCATCAAACGCACTCCTTTCAAAAGTAACGTTTTGTAGGCGCTTTCAATCTGTCATTTATTACATGCGCCTTGGCGTATTTGTTCCCAGATTTTATCGGGCTTGACTCGTTAAAAACTCTATTGAAAATTTGTAGCATCAGCCGGAGTTTGAAAGCAAACCCGCGGAATGGCATATCAATATGCATTCATCCCACCAATTATAGAAATGGGGGACTTCGGCTGAATGAAGTTAAAACTATAACGAAAAATTGTCCAAGTGATAAAATTCCGTTATATTTAACTAAAGAATACTTTTATTTTGATAGGCTGTCAACCATAAAATCAGAAAATTTTTTTAAAAGAAAATACGACAAAACTCCGGATCGTTGGAAGTTAGATCAATAATGCTGCTAACACCTCTTATCTTGAAGCTATTTATTGTAAACACAAATAATTGCAGAAGGCATCACTCTTATTTCGAGCTCTCCTCCTGCAATCATTACTGTGAAATCATACCATCATGGTTTCAGCTTCCTTTTTAAAAAAGCTTTTCATGGCGTGATACACATCTGCTTTTTGCTTTAAAATGTAGTAATGGAATTTTTCATCCTTGATATTTTTATAAGCCGACATCAAAGTAGAATTTCTTTGATACTGATTGACTTCTCCATAGCCGAACATATTCGATTTCTCCATCAACTCGCCAACAAGCTTGATACATCTGGCATTATCTGATGTAAGGTTATCTCCATCGGAGAAATGGAACGGATAAATATTGTAGCGAGCGGGATCATATTTGTCTCCGATGATTTCCAAAGCTTTCCTGTACACCGATGAACAGATCGTTCCTCCGCTTTCTCCTTTTGAAAAAAAATCCTCTTCTGATACGACTCTGGCCTCCGTATGATGAGCAATGAATTCAATCATTACTTTTTCATATTTTGTTCGTAAAAATCGGGTCATCCAGAAAAAGAAGCTTCGCGCCATATACTTTTCCCATACCCCCATCGACCCACTTGTGTCCATCATCGCAATGACAACAGCGTTAGATTCGGGCTTTTGGACCTCATTCCATGTGCGAAACTTCAGGTCTTCTGGGAAAATGGGATAGAAATTAGGATCACCATTCATCGCATTCCGTTTAAATGCGCTCATCATCGTCCTTTTCTTATCAATATTGCCCATCAAACCGGTTTTCCGCACATCATTATACTCAATATGTGTTATTTGGTTTGCATCCTGTTCTTTCCTTTTTAAATTTGGCAGCTCCAGTTCCTTAAACAAAGCTTCTTCTAAATCAAGCATGGAAACCTCTGCTTCATAAAAGTCTTCGCCAGGCTGATCGCCTGCCCCCTGCCCTTTACCTGGACCAGACTGCTGAGAACCGTCCCTGGCTACTACATCTCCCACTTGACTGTCCCCATCGCCTTGGCCGACATGTTTATTTTTATCATAATTATATCTGATTTTATATTCATCTAAAGATCTGATCGGAATTTTAACAACATCACGGCCATCTGACATAATGATGCTTTCTTCAGTGATCAAGTCCGGCAGATTGTTGCGAATGGCCTCCTGTACCTTCTCCTGATGTCGTTGTTGATCGTCATAACCTTTTCGATGGAGGGACCAATCTTCTTGAGAGACAGCAAACTGATGAGACTGCGAGTTTGACATATTTACGACGCCCCCCTTGCATTTTTTCAACTATGGTGAGAGCAAGCATCCGTTTATCAACGTTCATTCCAATTCGATGAACGGAAAAATAGACGAATAAAGAGTGACAAGCTGGTCTAATTAACTTCAGGCACCTTACGGCACCATGGCATAGAAAGCGGCACCCAACCGCTTTGATTACACTCGTATTTCTTATGTGCTGATGCAGCCACCTTTAGCTAAGACCTACTTTGATTGTATAGCAGTTGTACACTCACCATTTGTTAATCTATCTTATGCAGAATAACAGATTTATTTACAGAAGTTTGCGAGAATGGGACAAATATAAACGAGCATCCCTACTTGTTCTGAATATAGTTTTTTTACTACCGGCTAGAACTGCTTGTTGACCATTCCTTTTAATAATCGAATGCTCCTTGCCGTATTTGCCTTTAGATTTTATCGAGCTTGGCTTGTTCAATTTCCTCTGAAAAATCTGTGGCATCCACCGGAAGCTTTAACTTCATTGGGCCGGAGTTTGAATCCTACTGAATGGAATATCAATACGCATTCATCTCACCACTTACAGAAGTCAGAGCTTCTGCCGAATGAAGTTAAAAATAAAGACCCCTTCCTCCACCGAGAACATGCTGTTCACTCTTTTGGAAGGGGGTCTCGCATTATCTATTCAACAGACTTCCTACGTAGCGAAGCAATTCATTTGCAGATGTCGAGTTATAGCCATGCTCATCAACCAAACGTGCTACCACTTCATTGATTTTTTTCAATTGCTGCTCATCTGGCGTTTTTGCAGATGTCGTGATTTTTACAACATCCTTCAAGTCAGCAAACAGTTTCTTCTGGATGGCTTCCCTAAGGCGTGCATGGGATCTGTAGTCAAATCGCTTTCCCTTTCGAGCAAGAGCCGAGATGCGAATCAAGATTTCTTCCCTGAATGCTTTCTTAGCATTTTCAGAAATCCCGATTTGTTCCTCAATGGAACGCATCAGTTTTTCATCCGGATTTATTTCCTCACCTGTCAATGGATCACGAAGTTTCGATTTGTTGCAGAAGGCTTCTACATTATCAAGATAATTGTCCATCAATGTTTTTGCAGATTCCTCATACGAGTAAACAAACGCTTTCTGGACTTCTTTTTTCGCCATTTCATCGTACTCTTTCCGCGCAACTGAAATGAAATTCAAGTATTTTTCACGAAGTTCCTGAGTAATAGACGGATGCTGGTCTAATCCTTCCTTCAAGGATCTCAGCACATCCAATGCGTTGATAGACGGCACCTTTTTCCGAATGATTGTTGATGAAATCCGGTTGATTACGTACCTAGGGTCAATGCCGCTCATTCCTTCATCCTGATATTCTTTTTTTAATTCGTTTAGATCTGATGAATTATAGCCCTCCACATTTTCACCGTCATACAGCCGCATCTTCTTCAGGAGGTCGATATCTCCACGCTTTGGTTCTTTTAACCTTGTCAAAACCGTAAACATCGCTGCAACCTTCAATGTATGCGGAGCAATATGGACATCTGCCACATCGCTATCGCGGATCATCTTTTCATATATCCGTTCTTCCTGGGATACCTTCAAATTATATGGGACAGGCATAACAATGATCCGGGAATGAAGTGCTTCATTCTTCTTGTTGGAAATGAAGGACCGATACTCTGTTTCGTTCGTATGTGCCACAATTAATTCATCTGCAGAAATAAGGGCAAATCTTCCAGCTTTAAAATTCCCTTCCTGTGTCAACGAGAGCAAGTGCCAGAGGAATTTTTCATCACACTTCAACATTTCCTGGAATTCCATCAAACCGCGGTTAGCTTTGTTCAATTCACCGTCAAACCGATACGCTCTAGGATCCGACTCCGATCCATATTCTGCAATCGTTGAAAAATCAATACTTCCAGTCAAGTCGGCTATATCCTGGGATTTCGGATCGGAGGGACTGAATGTACCAATTCCCACCCGTTTATCTTCGGAAAGAAATATGCGCTCTATCAATACGTCTTCAATCCTGCCCCCATACTCCTCTTCCAGCCTCATTGTATTTAATGGTGAAAGGTTCCCTTCCACTCTAATCCCATATTCTTTATTGAAGTCATCTCGTAAATGCTGGGGAATTAAATGAAGCGGATCTTCATGCATTGGACAGCCTTTGATGGCGTATACTGCACCCCCATCACTTCTGGAATAAGCTTCAAGACCTCTTTTTAACATCGTGACAATAGTTGATTTTCCGCCGCTGACAGGACCCATTAGCAGAAGAATTCTCTTTCTTACATCAAGTCGTTTTGCCGCCGGATGGAAGTATTCTTCAACAAGCTTTTCCAGTGCTTCCTCCAAACCAAACATCTCATGGCTGAAAAAGCGGTAGACTTTATCCCCGTTTTCTTCTTCAACACCCGCATCCCTGATCATATTGTATATACGGGAGTGAGCCGACTGCGCAACCCACGGCTTTTCTTTGACTAATTTTAAATAATCAGCGAAGGTTCCTTCCCATTTTAACTTCTCCTCTTGAGACCTGTATTGTTCAATCTTTTTTAGAATATCCATATGGACCTCCCTATTTGCTTGATGAGGAATGTTTAATTAACCATATGCACCCGCTCGCTTGAACATGTCTCAATTAAGCATAAGCCGCTTTTTGCATCGGTATATTTTTTCAAAGGTTCGCCATATTTATAATAGGTGTGCTGCATTCACATAATGCAGCAAATCGGATATAATAAGCTTCAGGGACAACTATGATTGAAAAAAAGGAGGCTTACATAAGGATGAGAACAATCTTAATGTTGGGTGTAGCTATTGCATTTTTGACTGCAATTTTCACATCCGGCCGCGAAGATAAGCCAGGAGTATTCAAAAAGTAATGCACAAATGAAAAAAGCCGTCCAGAAAGTATTAACTTCCTGTGACGGCCTTTTTCTTCCAACAACGCTTTAACATACTAAAGGGGGTCTGACCCCATCAATCCAGGGTAGCCCTGCTGACGCAGCGCCTCATATACAAGGATGGCCGCTGTGTTGGATAAATTCAGTGATCTTACGTTTTCGGTCATCGGTATTCTCAGGCACCTGTCAAGGTTATCTTTTAGCAGTTCCTTCGGCAGCCCGGTTGTTTCCCTGCCAAAAATGAAATAATAATCTGTTTCAGGTTCATCATATGCGAATGATGTGTGCGGCTTATTACCGTATTTCGTCAAATAGAAATATTCCCCTCCTTGGCTGGAGGCAAGAAAATCATTCAAGGAATCATGATAAACAATGTTAACATACTGCCAATAATCAAGCCCTGCTCTTTTCAGCATTTTATCATCCGTAGAAAAGCCAAGGGGACGGATAAGATGAAGACATGTATCCGTAGCTGCACAAGTTCTTGCAATATTCCCTGTATTGGCTGGGATTTCAGGTTGATACAATACTACATGTATGGCCAATTAGTGTCACCTCATTCATCAAAATACCGTGATATTATAACACCTTGATGAATGAAAAGGAACCGATTTAGCCCTTTCTATAAACTATCGTCAACAATATGGAAAAACTTATATTGGATGTTTGACGTGTAAGCGGAAGAGTCTTCATATGCCCAATACCTCATTCGGCTATTGTACGTATGAGCGTTGACAAGCGGCATGCCATAGGCATCCTTCCCAGTCACGACTGTATTATGGTCGAATCGCCCGTCCCCCTGGAAATCATAGCAAATGACATCACCTAGTTGCAGCTCCTGAGGATCTTCAACTTCCCTTGCCCGCAGCCCAGCAGTTGAATGTTGCAAATAGGTTTTCAGCGCATTGGCGACTGTCCAACTGAAACTCCAATTTTTACTCCGGTACCACCAGCCCCTGCTTCGATTGGGGTGACCTCTCATAGGAGCTCCTCCTGCATGAAGGCATTGCGACACGTAATTCGTGCAGTCCACGTCAAATTTCTGATAAGCAGGATTGTATTCATCCCACCATCTCTCTGCATATTGAACGACCTTTAGACGATCATACGTGTATCTCTCCATTACCGGATCCCGATCTTCTTCGACTAGATCGTCTTCTGACGTTTTGATTGTAAAATCTACTGGAAGTTCTGCATCTTCATACAATCCCTTTTTTCCGAAAGATGCTTTTCTCCTTTCCAGCTCCTCTTCTACATATAAATGCTCCCCCTGTTTTATCAAATGCTTCAGATGTACTTGATAATAAAGTTGACGATATCCATCCTCTGTTTCAGCCTTTGAGATTTTTCCAATCGCATGAGTTTTCACGATATCCGCATTCCTTTTGGACATTGCTTCTCTTTTGCGAAGGACCTTCTCGTCCTTTGTTTTTTTCTCCCCCACAAATTCACTTACTTTTCTTTCCAGCATCTTCTGAAGCTGCTTTCTCACCTCATCCCTCCTCGCCGCTATAATATACATTCAGAAAGATCATTATATGCGTAAAAATAAAAAACAGAAGATCCTTCCTTTATTTGTTAAAATAAGTGGCTCCACCTTTTTCATTGGTCACGATTTTTTGATATGACTTCGCCGCCTTTGATCAGATGCTCTCATTGAAAAAGACATGGCCTATATAAATAAACCACGTAAAATCCGTTTTAAAAACTTTACGCGGTTTTGTTTTCATGATTTGTATATCAAATGCACCTTGGCTATTTGCGCCCAGATTTTATCTAAGCTTAGCCCAATAAATATCCGCTTTACTTCATTCATTCGGGGTTGAAACCCCATTGAATGGAAAAAACTCTTACTCTAAAAGCTGAAGACCTTTATTAATTTCCTTTAAAACAAGCGAATCGTTTTCTTCGGCCTGTGCACGGATCAGTGCTTCTTTAGCCTGCTCTCCTCCAATTTTACCAAGTGACCAGGCAGCTGTGCCTCTGATTTCAGGTCTTACATCTTCATTTAGAACCTTGACCAGATCCCTGACAGCTGATTGTTCCTTAAAATGTCCTAAAGCTAAGATCGCATTACGCTGAATGGGTTTTTTGCCCCGCCATGATCCCGAAACCTCTCCATATTTTTCTTTGAATTCTCGATTAGATATGTCAAGGAGAGGCTGGAGCAGAGGTTTTGCAATCTCAGGATTTGCTTCCATGTCAGGGTTCAGATGAAAATCAACCCCTTTATTTTTAGGACAAATAGTTTGGCATGTGTCGCATCCATATAGACGGTTTCCGACTTTATCACGAAATTCATCTGGCAGGACACCTTTCGTCTGAGTAAGGAAAGCTATGCATCTTTGGGCATCAAGCTGCCCTGGCTGCACTAGCGCCCCCGTTGGACATGCATCAAGACATTTCGTACATTCACCACATTGATCCTGTATTGGCTCATCTGGAGCAAAAGGAAGATTTGTTATCATTTCACCAAGATATACATATGACCCGAATTCAGGAGTAATAATCGAGCAGTTTTTTCCACTCCAGCCGATTCCTGCCCGTTCCGCCACAGCCCTGTCAACCAACTCGCCTGTATCAACCATCAGCTTAAACCTGCCGTTATCAGCTTTGCTATCAATAAAAGAAGCCAATTGCTCCAGCTTTTCACGAACTAATACATGATAGTCTACTCCCCACGATGCTTTGCAGAAAATGCCCCTTCTCGATCCGCGTTCACCACGTGGAGCATCTTTCATTTTCGAAGGATACGCTAGGGCAATAGCGATAATGGAACGGGGCTCGTCAAAAATGAGCTCAGGATGTGTCCGTTCTTCAATGTTTTTATGTTCAAAACCTGATTGGTAGCCCAGCTCTTCCTGTCTTATAAGCCGATTTTTCATTTCAATGAAAGGATCACCACTTGTAAAACCGATTTTGCTAATTCCGATTTTCTTACTATAAGCAATAATCTCTTCCTTCAGTGCTTCATAATCCATAAATAAAAGCTACCTCCTTTCCTATCCAATGCGCCCTGGTATTTGCGCCCAGATTTTATCTGACCTGGCCCGATAAATTTCCTCTGAACCTCTGCGGCATTCGAGATCTTAGCTTTATTCAGCCAAGGTTTGAATCCCACTCAATGGAATGCTACTTTCATCTCAACACTTACATAAGTGGGAGACTTCTACTGCATGAAGTTAAAATGATTGTTCCGTTTTTTCGGATATATCCTGAACGCTTTGGTGACTTCTTTCTCACAGATACTCGCTCTGACTCTTTCTGGTGGTATCATCTATAGTAAAAAACGATTTGGCCCAACTGTCATAACCGCAACTATATGATAAACTAATTGAAACGAAATTTGGAGGTGAAAACGTTGGAAGTAACCGTAAATTCATCATTATACGATATCATACCTGACCTCAAGATCGGCGTTATACAATATGAGAATATTACAATTGGGGATTCGCCGCAAATGTTAAAAGGCAGACTGCGTCTTTTTCAGGAAAATGCCTATTTCGAGCTTGAAGATAAGAACATAACCGATTATGAAGAAATCAGGGAGTGGAGAGCTATTTTTAAAAAGCTTGGCAAAGATCCCAACCGCTACAGACATTCAGCAGAAGCACTTTATAGAAGAGTGAAAAAACAAACTTTTCTTCCATCCCTGAATTCAGCAACAGACCTTAATAATTTCTTTTCACTTGAATACAGAATTCCGTTGGGCATTTATGACAAAAATCAAATTAAAGGTGATACCGAGCTTCGGAAAGGTATGCCAGAAGAACTATATGAGGGGCTGAACGGGCGAAAAAATAATGCGGAAAATTTACTTATCACAGCCGATGATGCCGGGCCATTTGGCAGCCCTTTTGTGGATTCAACCAGGACGGCCGTCACAACAAGTACAACGAATGCTCTTCAAATCGCCTATCTTTCACCAAAGATAGAATTACATAATGCGCAGAAACTTGTAGAATCACTCGCCTCTATGTTCACTCATATCAACGGCGGCAACGCTCAAAGCTATATCCTGACATCTAAAAAATAGAAAAACGCAGTGCTTCGTCCTTCATTGGAACGAAACACTGCGTTAGTAAAAGGTTATGTATGGAGCAACATCAAGCTGCTCAAGCATACATTTCGTTGCATGCAAAATTCATTATACAAAACTCGACACATTTCAGCAACCATTGTCACAAACTATTCATATTTTCAATTTAACGATTTAGATCATTTAATCAGCATTTCATAAGGGTTTTCCAACAGCCCTTTGATAGTCATCAAAAATTCGCCTGCCGGAACTCCATCAATTGCGCGATGATCGAAAGTCAAGCTCAACGGAAGCATCGACTGCCGTTTCAGTTCCTCCCCTACAAATACAGGTGTATCCACTATTAAACCAACACCCAGTATCCCAACCTCCGGCGGATTTAAGATGGGGGTAAAAAACTCAACCCCTGATGCTCCAAGACTTGTAATCGTAAAAGTGGAACCCTTCATTTCATCACTTTCAAGCAACCCTTCCCTCGCCTTCCTACTTACCTCTTTAATTTGATTAGAAATTTCCTCCATTGAACACTGTTCCGCTTGCCGAATGACCGGAACCACTAATCCGGTATCCAAAGCTACTGCCATTCCCAAATGAATGGAATCATAGATATGAATGATATTATCTTCGAAGGTGCTGTTCATATTTTTATGTTTTTGAAGTGCCTGAACTACAGCCCCTGCAATAAAATCAGTCACAGTCAATGGAGTACTCTCACGTCCATTATTGATCTTTTTGCGCAACGCGAGCATTTCCGTCACATCCGCACGCATATGAATGGTCAACTGAGCACTTTGTTGAATACTGGATATCATTCTCTCGGCAATGACTTTCCTCATCCCAGTGACCTGCTTGGTCGTCACAGCCTCACTTCCATTCACTTCTGCGGATTTTAATTCAGCAGCTACTTGCTCTTGTTTTTGAGTTATTTTCTCGATATCTTCTTTGGTCACTCTTCCCTGTGGTCCGGTTCCCTTGATAGTATTCACATCAATTCCAGCTGCTTTTGCCAGTTTTCTAGCTGCTGGTGAAACCCTTACTTTAAGCTGCATATTGATTGGCGGACGTTCAGTGGTCGTTTCCGCAGCAACAGCCGCCTCCTTGACAGTTGTAATAGGTTGCTTTTCACTTATTGCAGCTGAGCCGACTTGTTCGCCTGACTCACCAATATAAGCAATCGCTTCCCCCACCGCAATCGTATCATCTTCTTCCGCTGCCACTTCTAAAAGGACCCCGCTATCCGGAGCTTCGATGTCTTTTTCAATTTTATCTGAACTGATCACCACAATGCTTTCCCCTTTTTCCACCTTGTCGCCTTTCTTTTTAAGCCATTCAACAACAGTTCCTTCTTTCATACCCATTCCAAGCTTTGGCATGATGATTTCTACAGCCATATTCCGCCCTCCTCGTATTAATATAGAAAAAGGCGCGCTGTTTCCCGATTACACAGCACGCACTGCTTTAAGATTCATTTGCAAGCTTCAGCGAACTGATTTTCAACTATTGTACTGCAACTGTTTCGTCACCGATCATCTCAGCTACAACTTGTAGAACCTTTTTTGGAGAAGGTAAGTATAGATCTTCTAACGCTGGTGAGAACGGTACAGGGCTATGTGGAGCCGTAATCATTTTAATCGGAGCATCCAAATAATCGAAGCCCTTATCTGCCACAAGTGCAGAAATATCTGTTGCGGCGTTGCATCTTGGATTTGCTTCATCAATAATGATCATGCGGTTTGTCTTGGCTACCGAGTTTAAAATTGTATCTTCATCAAGTGGAGACAAGCTTCGCGGATCAATCACTTCAGTTTCAATTCCTCTTTCAGTAAGCTTCTCCGCCGCTTCCAATGCGGTATGAACTTGTTTTCCAATAGCAACAATGGTGAGGTCTTCCCCTTCACGTTTAATATCCGCTTTTCCAAGCGGAATGGTGAAGAAGTCCTCTTCCACTTCCCCCTTCATATTGTAAAGGGTTTTATCTTCAAAGAAGATAACAGGATCATCATCAAAAATGGAGGCTAGCAGCAGTCCCTTGGCATCTCTTGGGGTTGAAGGGACGACCACCTTCAACCCTGGGATATGGGTGAAAAGAGCGTAAAGACTTTGTGAATGCTGGGCCGCCGCTCTAAACCCGGCTCCATGCATTGTCCGAATTGTCAGTGGAACCTTTGCTTTTCCTCCAAACATGTAACGGAGCTTCGCCCCCTGATTCATCACTTCATCCAAGCAGCTTCCAATAAAATCGTTAAACATTAATTCTGCAATTGGGCGGAGCCCCGTGGCAGCTGCCGTTACAGAGGCACCGACATATCCGGCTTCAGCAATAGGTGTATCCAGCACCCTGTTTCTTCCAAATTCAGTCACAAGGTCCTTCGTAACACCCATGACCCCACCCCATGCATCTTCATCCTGCAAATGGTCAACTTCCGCGCCCCCCGCTACATCTTCCCCCATTAAAATAACCGTTTCATCCCGTCTCATGGCTAGCTTCATCGCTTCATTAATCGCTTCTGAATATGAAATCATTCTAGTCATTTTTATCGGCCTCCATCATTTTTAATAAGAAACATAAACATCTTTTAACAGATCTTCTTTTGACGGAAAAGGGCTCTCTTCAGAAAATTTGACTGCTTTGTCCATAGCTTCTTGCACTTGAATGTCGATATTGTCCAATTCATTTTTATTGATCAACTCGTTTGTTTGGACATACTCACGGAACAAGGCAATGGCATCCAACTCATTCAAATGTTTGTCCTTATCTTCAGCAGTTTTATAAGTCTGGGCATCCCCTTCAAAGTGACCATAATTCCGATAAGTGACACACTCAATTAATGTAGGTCCTTCACCATTTCTAGCACGTTTGACTGCACGCTTCGCAGCTGCATAAACAGCCATAACATCCTTTCCGTCCACTTTCTCTCCCGGAATATTATAAGCAGCAGCTCTATCTACAATATTTGTACAACTGGAGGCATAATGAAAAGGTGTCGCTTCCGCATATCCGTTATTTTCCGCAACAAAAATAACAGGCAGTTTCCAAATAGCAGCCATATTGATTCCTTCATGGAAAGTCCCGTGGTTATTGGCACCATCTCCAAAAAAGCAAACTGCCACTGCATCGGTATTTAGTGTCTTTGCCGTTAAGGCAGCCCCAACCGCCAAAGGAAAACCGCCGCCGACAATCCCATTTGCCCCAAGCATTCCTTTTTCCACATCTGCAATATGCATGGACCCGCCTTTTCCTTTGCATAAGCCGGTTGCTTTTCCATAAATTTCAGCCATCATTCCATCTAGATCACATCCCTTGGCGATGCAGTGTCCATGTCCCCTATGAGTACTTGTGATGCTGTCCTTATCATCGAGGTGGGCGCATACACCTACTGCCACAGCCTCCTGCCCTGCATACAAATGGACAAACCCCGGAAGTACACCCGTTTGAAAAATGGCATGGACTTTGTCTTCAAACTGGCGAATCTCACACATTTTTTCATACATCCATTTAGCCTTTTGCTCTGTTAAACTGACTGTTGCTGAAAGCATCATTTCCTCTCCTCCTATCATTTTATATATTAAAATTATTGCAAATTTTGTACCAACTATGATTAGTTTTGAAAAATGCCAGACTGTATAAAAAAGCGCAATGCCCTGCACAGGCAAACAAGACGATCAAGAGGAGGCAGCGATTGTAAGCTCTGGCTGGCTCAAATCACGACCTCTCGCCGCTTCGCTGCACTAGTACGTCCGATACGGCTCTGCCGGACAAATAAAAAGCTTCTTCTGAATAAAATTTCCCATAACAAGTCATACTTTTTTTACTCACAAAAAAAATCAGATACCTGATGGCATCCGATTTTCATAAAAAATGAGACGATATGATACACTGTCTCATTTTGCCTCACTTATTCTCATGACTACAAATTGAATTTCTTTATCCTTCGGTAAAGAGTGCTTCTCGAAATATTCAGCCTTTCTGCAGCTTTTGTAACATTTCCATCAGCGGCGAGTAAAGCATTCATCATATTGTCTTTTTCAATTTGCTCCCTGTATGTCAACGGGTCCGAATGACTGATGTTCTTAATGGCAGGGTGAAGGAGCTTTTTTACATCCGTTAATGTCGGAAGACCTAATTCACATTCAAGCCGCAGACGCTCAAGAAAATTTTGCAGTTCTCGTATGTTTCCAGGCCAATCATACGTTTCCAGATAATCTAGCAAATCATCTGGAAAAGTCACCGTCCAATGATTCGTACGACAATAGTGCTTAATGAAATAAGGAATGTCTTCAACCCTGTCACGCAGAGAAGGCAAGTAAATGGGATAGACAAATATTCTATAAAAGAAATCCTCCCTTACGTCTCCCTTTCTGGCCAATTCAGCCAAATCACAATGAGTGGCTGTAATAATTCTTACATCAACTGGTATCGCCTTCGTACCCCCAACAGGAACAACCTTTTTCTCCTCCAGCACTCTTAGCAGTGCTACTTGCATCTCCTGAGTTATTTCGGCGACCTCATCCAAAAATAAGGTTCCGCCATTTGCCTGCTGAAACTTTCCCTTATGCCCCTCACGCTTGGATCCAGTAAAAGCTCCGCCGACATATCCAAACAATTCGCTGGCAATCAATTCTTTTGGAAAGGTACCGCAGTTGACGGCTACAAAAGGAGCGTGTTTTCTAGTACTGTTTAAGTGGATGGAACGGGCCATAACCTCTTTCCCCGTTCCTGTTTCTCCATTTATATGGACAGCGATATTAGAGCTGGCAGCTCTTTTGGCTTGGAACAGGACTGACCGGAACTTCTCACTTTCACCGCAAACACCGCCATATGTAAATTCCGGTTTCCCGAATAACTTTGTTCCTTCATCCATTGGCGTTTTTTTCAATATTATTTTATATCCGATCAAATCATATTGGGTTTGGGAGTAGACAGGTTGTTTTTGAATCACGGAATAACCTTCATTTAAGAGTTCCGATAAAAGTGACGCAGCTTGATTAATAGAACGTTCTTTTTTTATCTGAGAGCTTGACCAAATGATTTTTTCTTTCTCATTGCAGATAAGCGAAAGGGAATCTTGAGATTCTGTGAAGAAAACATATTGCATCAATTCAAGTTCTTTATCTTTTGCAATGTTTATTAGTTTCTGCTCAATGGCATAAGCTACGGATACGACAGCTGGCAGCATCTGTTCATGGACGCCAAATTCCAACGGATATGAAATATTTAATACCCCTTCAACACATCCATCCTCACCAAGGATTGGCGAAGATGCACATCCCCAGGAATGAGAAGCTACTGCATAATGCTCCGCTCCGATGACGGTAATGGGCTCCCTTGTCCTAAGTGCGGTTCCTACAGCATTCGTCCCTACCTCTTTTTCAGTCCACTTTGCACCCTCAATAAAATTGATGGCACCTGCCTTTTCCAATGCCAATGGATCACCATCCATATAGAGCACATATCCTTCGGAATCAACAAGTAAGAATAAGGACTTTGTCTGAGCAAAAATTTTTTGCAGATTCTTAATTAATGGAAGAGCAACATACAACAAATCATTTCGTTCATTCTTTCGCTGGACAAATTGTTTTTGTTGGAGTATTTTTTCACCTTTGCCATTGTACGGATTAACCCCGTCTTTACGGCAAATATACCAAGACTCGGAAATTCTTTTATTAATCCTGCTTTCATCCAAAACACCTTCCTGAACAAACCGGCTCCAAACAGAATTCTTTAAAGGATCCCGCACCTCCAGCACTCTCACACCCCGCCTTTCCAAGTTTTCTATTTAAGAAAGAATTTCGCTATTCGTGCTGAATTTCCTGTCAACAACGTGAAATAACTATTAAAAATTGCAGACAAATAAAGTACATATGAAGAAGCTTGGCCATAATTCCCCTGTAACTCTTGATGTAGTATGATTATGGCCATGCTTTTCGTGCTGATTCAGGTTGATCCCATGCATTTAGAACTTCATACAATTCACCGTTGACATTTTCATGAGTGATATGGATGATAGAGTATGGTATAAAAAAATAGAAATGAGGTTAAGTCATGGTGACTAATGCTGTTATAATCAGTGTCATAGTTATGGTTGCATTAAGTCTTCTTCGTGTGAACGTCTTATTTGCAATCCTCATCGCCTCCCTGACTGCCGGCCTTGTATCAGGAATGAATTTCTCTGACTCTGTGAATCTAATGATTTCAGGGATGGGCGGCCAGGCCAATACAGCGCTCAGCTATATTTTGCTGGGGATTTTCGCTGTTATGATCGGTCTTTCAGGCATTACGACACTGCTGGTTAATCAAATGCTTAAAGTCTTTAGTGGTAAAAAAACGATACTTGTACTGACTATTGCTGGGATTGCTTGTTTGTCCCAGAATGCAGTTCCTGTGCATATCGCATTTATTCCTATTTTAATCCCACCACTTCTTGGTTTATTTGACCGGCTCAAACTGGACAGAAGAGCCGTCGCTACTGCGTTGACCTTCGGGTTGAAGGCTCCTTATATCATGATTCCTGCCGGATTCGGGTTGCTTTTCCATGGAATCATCCGCGATGAAATGATTTCCAACGGGATGAATATTTCTATGAATGATGTAAGCTTGTCCATGCTGATTCCGGGATCAGGCATGATTGTTGGTCTTTTGATTGCCATCTTTATTTCTTATAGAAAAGATCGCGTCTCCAAACCAGCCATGCAAATGCCTCCCGCAGAACTCGATAAGGCTGAAGACATGACCAACAAATCTGCTTCTGTTTCTTGGAGCATGGGGCATACGTTTACTGTTCTTGCCATCATTGCTGCGTTAGTCGTTCAAATAGTTTCTGAATCTCTCGTTCTCGGTGCATTGACAGGTATTGTCATTTTGTTCATTACGAGAGTCGTTAAATTCCATGATGGAGATAAAGTTGTCCAGGAAGGAATTGGCATGATGGGAATGATCGCATTCGTGATGCTCGTAGCTTCAGGCTATGCGACAGTATTGAAAGAAACAGGTTCTGTTACTGAACTTGTGGAAAAAACAACAGGTATCATAGGAGACTCTCCCATGTTGCTTGCCTTTTTCATGCTGCTCATCGGATTAGTCATTACAATGGGAATTGGTTCTTCTTTCGGTACGATTCCAATTCTCGCAGCCCTTTATGTTCCACTTTGTGCAGCTGCCGGGCTTTCTCCGTTTGCAACAGCTGCTTTGATTGGAACTGCCGGAGCACTCGGTGATGCTGGTTCCCCTGCCTCTGACAGTACGCTCGGGCCAACTGCCGGCCTGAATGCCGATGGGCGCCACCATCATATCTGGGAGACTTGTGTACCTACATTCCTTCATTATAATATTCCGCTTTTCATTTTCGGAATGATTGCAGCTCTCGTTTTATAAGTTACCCGAGGCTGGGACAGAACCATTTTAGGTAAAGGAAAATCCGAACTTTGATTCAAATTTCTTCTAGGAGAAATTGAATCAGTTCGGATTTTCTTGTTTAAAGCTATTAATTTCTATAAATCATTCGTCTTTTAGGTTGATCTTTTTAGTTATGTCCCAGCCTCTATTTTTATAAAGTAAGAAAGTCAGATGAAATGTTTAGTTCAAATTAAGCTTTTCTATGTCTATATAAGTTGAACTAAAATCTTTCTTCTACTGTTCAGATTCAGTACCGTACAATAAAAGATTTTTCGATCAAAACGATACAGTATATAAAAATACGGTCTGAGTTTTGGCACATACTGTCCTATGTCTAGAGAATACTATCCGTGATCCAAAAATACTGTCTGAATTTTAGCACTTACTGTCCTATGTCTAGAGAATACTGTCCGTGATTCAAAAATACTGTCTGAATTTTAGCACTTACTGTCCTATGTCTAGAGAATACTGTCCGTGATTCAAAAATAAATCCTAATTCCCTTGCTTCAGCCGGGCTATATCCTCCTCTGAATGAAGTTAAAAAAGAATTCAAAAAAACTTATTGACTTTTCCCTCCGTGTATTGTTATATTAAGAAGCTGTGTTTTAAGTAGAAGAAGAAAAGAGGGGATTATGGTGCAGCCTGATCAAAAAAGAAAGTTATTTGTTTTAATGATCAATATGTTTATTGCTATTGGGAGTTTTGGGATCATCATTCCGATTATGCCCGCCTATTTAGTATCCATCGGCCAGGGCGGAACGGCTGCTGGTCTAATGATTGCTATTTTTGCAGGCGCGCAATTCATCATGTCCCCGATTGCTGGTAAATGGACGGACCAATACGGAAGGAGAAAAATGATCATTTATGGATTGAGCGGATTAGCATTTTCCATGTTCATCTTTTATTTTTCCAATTCAGTTGGCATTTTGTACCTTTCGCGTGTTATCGGAGGTATTGGTGCAGCCCTGCTAATTCCGGCTATATTTGCTTATGTAGCTGATATCACCACTCTCGAACAGCGTGCAAAAGGAAACAGTTATATTTCTGCTGCAATGTCACTAGGAATTGTGGTTGGTCCTGGTGTCGGAGGCTTTTTAGCTGACTATGGACTGAAAATGCCGCTTCTTGTATCAGCGATTGTAGGTGTTGTAGCTGCAGTTTTTTCTATTATTGTCCTTAAAGAGAGTAAAGAGGAAAATGTTCAGGGGGATAGTACTGCGGGAGATTCCATGGCAAAAAAACTTGCGCAGTCTATTCACAAGCCCTATTTTATTCCACTTATCATCGTATTGGTTATGAGCTTCGGCCTGATGGCTTACGAATCAATTATCGGTCTTTATCTCGATAATGCCTTTAAAGCCACACCACAAAAAATAGCGTTCATGGTAACTGTCTCTGGTATTATCAGTGTTATCCTTCAGCTTTTTGTGGTCGATCGTCTTGTTTCCCGTTTGGGTGAAGGTAAAGTGATGAATATCTTCTTGGCGGTTTCAGCTGCCGGATTTTTATTTTCAATCTTTGCATCAAGCTATGTACTCTTTTTCGTTGTGACACTGATCATTTTCATGGCAACGTCCATATTAAGACCTGTCCTGAATACGCTGATTTCGAAATTAGCCGGGAATGAGCAAGGCTTCGCTATGGGAATGAACAACGCCTATATGAGTATCGGGAATGTCCTTGGACCACTCATTGCAGGGATGATCTATGATATCCATATGATCTATCCGTTTTTACTCGGTTTAATTGTTCTTGCTGTGACATTGTTTGTATCATCAGTGTGGCAAAGGAGACTGAAATTGTCGAAAAAAGCAGCTCCAGCATTAAAATAGACTTTCAAGCAGAATTGACAGAGATGCAACCTCTAGTCAATTCTGCTTTTTTGCAAGTGGTATCCTGCCTTAAATTGAATCAGTCGAAGAAAATGGATCTTGTTCACTTTTCTCCGACTGATTTCCATTTGGGGTAACCACCTTCACCAAAAGTGATTGTTTTTAATCGAAATCCTGATGATGGTAGGCTTTATACGGCTATCCCGTTCCCGTTTTATCCGCTAACCAGTTATAACGGGAGTCTTTCCTCATTGGTCATAACTGTTTTGAATGAAAGCAAAAGAACAGACAACTTCTCCCCCATTCTTAGAATCAACCTTAGCTTATCTCTAATAGTACAAGGCATTCACTTTTCCACACTTTTTGCAGGTTTCGTAATATTCACTCCCATCATATTGATGATGACAGGATTGCTGAATCTTTTTGACCCGGATATTCAGATTTTTGATGCGTAGTTCCAACTGTCGGATTTCTTCTTTTATTTTTTGTACGCTCATCATGCACCTCCGAGAAAACTATAGATAGATATTGCTACCAGCTGCCTTGAATTCGGCCGCTTTGTGCTTCATCCCCTTTTCAATGGCTTCCAGTGTATCGAGGTCATTTTCTGCTGCATATTTACGAATATCATGTGAGATTCTCATACTGCAAAATTTCGGGCCGCACATAGAACAAAAATGGGCCGTCTTTGCTGCGTCTGCAGGCAATGTTTCATCGTGATACTCCACTGCTCGCTCCGGATCCAGAGATAAATTGAATTGATCCTCCCATCGAAATTCAAAACGAGCTTTTGAAATGGCATCATCCCTAATCTGAGCACCCGGATGTCCTTTCGCCAAATCTGCGGCATGCGCGGCTATCTTATAAGTAATGACTCCTTCACGCACATCATCCTTATTAGGGAGACCCAAATGTTCTTTCGGAGTTACATAACATAGCATCGCCGTTCCGTACCATCCAATCATGGCAGCCCCGATTGCGGAAGTGATATGGTCATAGCCAGGAGCAATATCAGTTGTAAGCGGCCCAAGTGTATAGAACGGCGCTTCATGACATGCTTCCAGCTGTCTGTCCATATTCTCCTTAATCATGTGCATAGGAACATGCCCCGGACCTTCAACCATCACTTGGACATCATGCATCCATGCAATCTTTGTAAGCTCTCCGAGCGTTTCCAGCTCCGCAAACTGCGCTTCATCATTCGCATCCGCAATGGAGCCGGGTCGCAATCCATCTCCCAAAGAAAATGCAATATCGTATGCTTTCATAATTTCACAGATGTCTTCAAAATGAGTATATAAAAAGTTTTCTTTATGATGATAGAGGCACCATTGCGCCATAATGGATCCACCTCTGGAAACAATACCTGTCACTCGATTCGCTGTTAATGGAACATATCTTAAGAGTACACCAGCATGAATCGTAAAATAATCGACACCCTGTTCTGCCTGTTCAATTAATGTATCACGGTAAACCTCCCAGGTGAGATCCTCTGCAATCCCATTCACCTTTTCCAAAGCCTGATAAATAGGAACGGTACCAATCGGAACCGGGGAATTTCGGACGATCCACTCCCGAGTTGTATGTATGTTTTTACCTGTCGATAAATCCATGATTGTATCGGCGCCCCATCGGGTGGCCCAGGTCATTTTCTCCACTTCTTCCTCAATGGAAGAGCTTACGGCGGAATTTCCAATGTTTGCATTTATTTTAACGTGAAAATTCCTTCCAATAATCATCGGTTCCGCCTCTGGGTGATTAATATTAGCTGGAATGATGGCACGCCCTTTTGCTACTTCATCACGGACAAACTCCGGCGTTAGATTTTCTCTTATTGCAATGAATTCCATTTCAGGCGTGATGATACCTTTTTTTGCATAATGAAGCTGGGTAATATTTTTTCCCTTCTGAGCTCGAATAGGTCTTCGCTTTAATCCTGGAAACACATTCCGCTCTGCTTTTGGATCATTATTTGATTTTAAACCATTATCTTCAGGCTTAACCTCTCGTCCCTCATATTCCTCTACATCATCTCGCTCCCAAATCCATTGATTTTTAAGCGGAGGCAGACCCTTTGTAATATCA
The DNA here is from genome assembly GCF_014836955.1 of Bacillus norwichensis. GTDB lineage: Bacteria > Bacillota > Bacilli > Bacillales > Bacillaceae_C > Siminovitchia > Siminovitchia norwichensis. The sequence continues at coordinate 25,790 of NZ_JACSPV010000024.1, read as the reverse complement.
ACGGTATATTCCGGATCGGTATAAGGCCCGCTTGTATCATAGACTCGAACCGGGGCATTATCCTCCTTTATTGCTTCTGTCTTCGTAGGATTCAATTCAATTTCCCTCATGGGTACCTTGATATCAGGTTTGTTTCCTTCCACATATACCTTTTTGCTCTTTGGAAAATTAGACATGATGGCGATACTTTTATCATCTGATAACGACATAGACATTAGATACTCTCCCCTTCATTTTTTGTTAAAGGACGAGATCTGATAGGCAGGATTCCGAGCAGACAATACAAAAAAGCCGGGAACCATAATAAAATGGCTGGACCCGGCCTAAAATGTATAGACTTCAATTAAGATGTACTACTCATTAACTTCCCTACGCTGGCATTAACCAGATCAGGTCCAAAGGGTCAAGAAACTTCATCGCGTTTCCTCTCTCAGCCCAGCTCTTTGGGCACCCCTAGTTATTGCTATTCGATTTGTCTTCACTATATTAGACTCTCTATGAAATTTCAAGGGAAATTCCAAAAATAAGCCTTTATTCACAGAAACATTAGCCTTCCTAATCAAATGCGCCTTAGCGTATTTGCGCCCAGATTTTATTGAGCTTCGCTCTATAAACTTCCTCTGAAAATCTGAGGCATCCGCCGGAGTCTTTAACTTTCTTCAGCCGGGGTTTGCCCCCACTGCATGAAATTTCAATATGCATTCATCTCACCACTTATAGAAGTGGGAAACTTCTGCTGAATGAAGTTAAATGATATCTATCCAAATTTTAACAGCCGTTGCAAAAATCAATACAGCTAATATGACTTGTAAAATTTTTGTGTTCATTTTTTTACCTGTCATTGCACCAAGGGGAGAAGCAATCAGGCTGGCAATAATCATAATCAATGCTGGAGCATAGTCCACTTGCCCTGTAGTAATCTTCCCTACCGTTGTTCCAATGGATGAAATGAAGGTAATGGCCAAAGATGAGGCGATTGTCATGCGGGTTGGAATTTTTAATACGACAAGCATAATAGGTACTAACAAAAATGCACCGGCAGCTCCGACTATCCCGGCACCCAAACCAACAACGAAAGCAAGCAATGCAGCTAACCATTTATTGAATGTCACCTGCTCAAATGGAATATGATCAATCCTCTTTTTCGGAACAAACATCATCACCGCAGCTGTTAATGCCAAAATCCCATAAATTAGATTAATACCTTCCTCTGACATAAGCTTGGACCCAAATCCCCCTATAAAACTTCCAATTAGAATGCTGATTCCCATATATCCAATCAATGTTTTATTCAGATAGCCGCCTTTTCTGTATGCCCATACTCCACCTATCGTCGCAAAAAATACTTGGATAGCACTAATTCCGGAAACTTCATGTGCGCTGAATGCTGCTAAACCGAATAGCGGCGGGATATATAAAAGCATCGGGTATTTAATAATGGAGCCGCCAATCCCAAGCATGCCCGAAATATAAGAGCCGACGAATCCAATTAAAAAAATTACGATGATAAATGTAAAATCCATCGCTTTACCTCCTTAAACAAATGTGTAATCGTCGGATATAATAAAAGTGCAATCCCATGGGGCTATCAGTGGCTTCCTGCTGTACGGGGGCTGGCTCAGTACACGACGTCTGTCATTTTGCTTGCACTGGCACTTCTGTACGACGCAGTTAGACATATAAAATCCTAATTCGAACAAATTATTCATTTTATACTTTCCTACTCTTTGAAAAAGGGGACTCTTCGGTCCCCCTTTATAATCAGGCTTTTTTTATCCAAAATTTGAAAACACCATTCTCTTCTTCTATTTTCATCAGTTCATGTCCGCCTGATTTAGTCCATGCTGTCAAGTCATTTTTAGACCCTTTATCAGTTGCATGTACTTCTAATATTTGTCCGGACTCCATTTCATTGATCACCTTTTTCACTCTTACGATCGGCATTGGACATGCCAAACCTTTTGCATCTAGAAATTTTGCAGCTTTCATTTGATATTCCTCCTCGTATATTATCGTACCGCGCAGCGGTTCGGACCAATTTCCATTTCACGTTGCTTTTCCAAATCTGGATTGATCTTTCCCATATTTGTTTCTCGTATTTCTTGATAAGCATTTGGCTGAGGAGGAAGATTTTCAGTTACTAATCTTTTAAACTCTTCATCACTATCAATATTCAAGCCATGATTGTTTTCAAAAAGAGTTCCCAACTTTTCAGAAACGCTCCCGTCTTCCTTTAATTCATCTATAATCATGAAATGGGCCGGCAGAACAAGAAGTTCTTCGGATAGTTCTTTATAACGGGAATATAATGTCTCCCGCAAATCTCCTACCCAGTCTTGTGCTAATCCAGCAAGATCTGGCCTTCCAATCGAATCAACAAACAAGATATCTCCTGTCAGTAAATATTTTTCATCGACAGTAAACGATGTAGATCCAATTGTGTGCCCCGGTGAGTAAAGTGCATGAATATCAATCGCAGTATTGCCAATTGTAATCACATCTCCATCTTCGAGCGGTTCATAAACATAAGTGACCTCCGCTGCATCCTTTGGAGGAAGCCAGTAAGTTGCATTTGTCTGCGCAGCGATCTTTCTGCCTCCCGAAATATGATCGGCATGAAGGTGAGTATCTAGCACATGGGTAATATTTGCATTCTTGCCTTTGGCAAACTCTATAAAAGCATCGGTCATACGAGTTGCATCAATCACTGCAGCTTCTTTCCCCGAAATAATCATGTAAGATAAACAGCCTTTTCCCATTCGGACAAACTGATACACTTCTCCACCATCTGTCAAATCTCCAATTTTTACGGGTTCCAAATGTTCACTCCAGCCCTTCATTCCGCCTTTCAAATATGCTGTATTCAATTCGTGCTCAGCCAGCATTTCAGCCACCATTACTGACGATCCTTCCTTTGCACAAACAACGAGAACCTCTTTGTCGATAGGAATTTTTCCTAAAATATCTTCCACACCATCAAGCAGTTCGAAATATGGAATATTTAAATGCTCCACATGTCTCCCTTCGATTTTCCAGTCCTGAAAATCACTTTCATTTCGAACATCCAGGATAAACAACTCTTCATTGTTCACGATTTTTCTCGCAACTTCTTTTGATGTCCAAACTGATACTGCCATCACTTTACCCCCATAGGTATATTTTTAGTTAAAAAAATTTACTTTTGTAATGCCTCCATAATGCTGTTTGGATCGAAACCGATAATCCACTGGCCGTTGATTTCAGTTTGCGGTACACCCATTTGTCCAGTTGTTCTGATTAATTGCTGCATTTTTTCAGGGGAGCTTTCTACATTTACCTCATGAAAAGCTACCTCTTTTTCCTTCAAAAAGTTCTTCAACATGACGCAGTAAGGGCATCTCGTTGTAGTATACACAGTAACTGGCATCTATTGTTGACCTCCTTTATCATTAATACCTTCTAATGGTCCGACCCATTCACTCATACCCGGAATAACATTGAATACTTTATCAAAACCTTTTTCTTTTAGCTTTTGTGCTGCCATATCGCTCCGGTTCCCTGTGCGGCACACGACGAAAATTCCCTTTTCTTTCTGCAATTCGTTTATCCTAGCATCGAGTTCTCCCAATGGAATAGAGATTGCCTCTGGAATATGATTGAAGGCATATTCAGCAGCTTCTCTTACATCCAGTACAATGATGCTCTCACCTGATTCGATTTTCTTTTTCAGCTCATCGTTTTGAACAATATTAGGATACTCTTTTACTTCTGTTTCCTCATTGGCGGATTTTCTGAGGAAATGCTTCAATATTCCCCCCTCCTCCAAAGTGCCCAAGTACTGATGACCAGTGCTTTCCGCCCAAGCTCTGATATCGGCCTTAGAGCCTTTATCCGTCGCTTGAACTTCAAGGACTTTACCTGGGGCCAGTTCATTCATTTCCTTCTTTGTCTTGACAATCGGCATGGGACACGCCAACCCTTTTGCATCTAAAATGACATCAGCATTCATCTTACTCATCCTTCAGCCTCCAGTTAATTATTCTATTTTTCCTTCCCAATCAAGCATACCGCCAGCCATATTCACTGCTTTGTAGCCTTGTTCCTCTAAAAATTGCGTTGCCCGGCCGCTTCTTCCACCTGAACGGCAGACCATAATATACTCTTTGAATTTGTCGAGTTCATTCAATTTAAATTCAATCAATCCCAATGGAATGTGAAAAGCTCCAGGTATTTTCCCCGCTGTTACTTCGTCAGCCTCGCGGACATCAATGATATTTACTTTCTCCCCTTTGGCTAGTTTCTGTTCAACTTCTTTTGCACTTATTTCCTTCATTTTTACTACCTCCTTATCAAATGCTCCTAAGAGTACTTGCACTCAGATTTTATCGAGCTCCGCTCGATACATTTCCTCTGAAAACCTGTGGCATCCGTCAGAGACTTTAAGTTTATTCAGCCAAGATTTGAACCCCCACTGAATGGAATCCTATATACATTCATCTCACCACTTACAGAAGTGGGAAACTTCTGCTGAATGAAGTTAAATCCAGCTATTCATCCCGCCACGGACCTTTGTCAATTTCACATATCTTTTTTCTTCAGAATCTGGCACACTTGTAAGCTCCTCATTCCACTTTGGCAAATTAAAAAGATTTCTTTTTCCTTTAAAATCCTTTGATCCGCTTGGCTTTCCAACATATGAGGAGTACTTGACTGGTATCCTTACACCAACAAATTGCTTTTTTTATCCAGTCACTTTCTCATTCCTCTGGATGGTGGCATTCGCCAAATGCTGAACACAACAAACAGTGTAAAAGCGAGTGCTCTCATAGCCTTGAACATTTCTGCCTAAATAAACAGATTCACATGCCCAATTTCTGCATCTGCAAGATAGGCCGCAACACCTGCATAGTCAATTCCATCCAAGAGCTCCTCCTGATGTAATCCAAGCAAGTCCATCGTCATGGTACAGGCTACTAATTTGACCTCCTGTTCCTTAGCCATTTCAATCAATTGAGGCAGTGGGATAGCATTATGCTTTTTCATGATATCTTTAATCATTTTCGGCCCCACCCCGGCAAAATTCATTTTGGAAAGCCCCATTCGGTCTGCGCCTCTTGGCATCATTTTGCCAAACATCTTTTCCATGAATCCTTTTTTAACTGGGATATTTTCCTCCTTTCGCAGCGCGTTCAATCCCCAAAACGTGTGAAAAATGGTCACTTCATGGTCATAGGCTGCGGCACCATTGGCGATGATGTATGCTGCCATCGCTTTATCGTAATCGCCGCTGAACAGCACGATTGTTGTTCTCTTCTTTTCTTCCATCATTGTCTCCTCCCCGTATACCTACCAGGGTATATTTAAACTTAAAAAATATATTACCTTTACCCCTATGGGTATTATGATATTGAAAATAAAAGAGAATGTCAACCCTCTTTTTTTCAGCGGCTCTTCACCAATAAGTTTACCGCTTCTTTGACAAGCTCTTCCGTACTTGCTTCTCCTGATTCAGTCGCTTTTTGAACACACTCTACTAGATTGGAGCTCACAACCACACCAATGGTCCGATCAATAGCAGTCCGTGCAGCCGACAATTGAATGATCACATCTTTGCAATCCTTATTTTCTTCCATCATTCTTAATATTCCCCTAAGTTGCCCTTCAATGCGTTTAACTCTGTTTTTCATTTGATCATCATAATTCATTGAGCTGCCTCCTCTATTGTTATTTCCAAGGCTTATAGATTTTTTTCGCTTAACAAAAACCCTGGTACTTATCCATGATTGAATAACCACGAATATGATAGCCTCTTTTCTTCAAATAGCGAATCCCCATATTCCTTTCCAACTTACTCTAAGTAACCAAGAAATGCGCAAACGCCTTGGTCAGCGCGGGCAAACAAGACGATTCTCGAGGAGGTAGTTCTTCAGCCACCAAAGGGAAGTGCTTGTGACCTCGAGGGGCTAGGTGCTAGCAGGCTCAGGAACGCGACATCCTGTCGCTTTGCTTGCACTAGCACGTCCTGTCCGTCCTAGCTGGACAAAGAAAAACCTTCCTTTGAATAAAACTTCCCATAACAAGTTATACTTTCTTTACTCTCAAGAAAAGATCTGTACTCGGAATGTCCTGACCATTTCTTTTTAAATATGCAATGGGAATCGGGATCGTTAATGCACCGGGGACAGGATTTTTATAGGATTCGTTAAATCTCTTATATCGACAATCGTTATGATTTATATCTTCCTGATTTGCACTTTTGATACCCAGAACAGGAATATATCTGTTATAAAACATCAAGCCTATAATTATCATACTAAAAATCAGGATGATCATCTAGGATATCGTCCTCCTACAAGATTTCATATGACCACCATTCTATACGTATAGGGGTATATTGTCAAATCTCATTCACTGTAAAATAGAAAAAGGATGTCTGAGAAGATAAATGCCTGTTCTTTGTTCTTTCATTAAAAAGAAGCACATTAGCCGCGAAAGATAACCCTCATAAGCAGCTAGTATGCAAAATGGGAACGATAAGTGGCGATAGATTTCTCCTGATCCTCCTGCATAAGAGTGCTCATTAAAATGGCCATTATTGACAAAGGAAGCTGTCCAAAATGAAAATCAGTCAGAGAAAAACAAAAACTCATTTTTCCCCCAACTGATTCGTTTTAGTGGCTTTTTAGACGGGCTTATGAAGTCACATTTTTTGGAATAGAGGATGCTTGTCTTTCGGAAAAATAGGAGGCAAGAAAATAAATGACAGCCAGGCCTGCCACAATCAATACAATTGTGTTGCTTAACTGATCCCATAACTCCGCCAAGCCTAAAAAGGCCGGAATCGTACAAGTAATCCAAGCCATTACAAAAGTTACTTTTCCAACATAACGTCCTATGTCCATGTTCTTTGCCAAGACTAAATAGAATAAAAACCATAAATATGACCAAAACAACCATATAATACCAAACTTTATATCTGCATTGCTGAAACTAATGTAAGAAAAGCCCAGTGCCAAAATTGCAACCCATAGACAATACCATCCAAGTCCGGATGTTTCAAGACCAAACCAGTTTGTCAACCCGACATACAAATAGGTGAAACCAAATAAAAAAATGCTTGCCGCGCCCATTATTTCCGACATATTTCCGTCTGCTTTTATGATTAAGTAAATAGGGGTGAAAACTTGTAGTATCCCAATGAAAATATTAAATACTGAAGCGCTCTTTCCGTCAATCCTCCCAAGCAGCATTAAGGAATTGATAAACAAAACCCCTCCGACATAAAGCAGTCCTACGTTAGACAAATGGTTCTCCTCCTTGTTTGAGAAAACTCACTCCCTGTCGTCCTTGAAACAGCTATGATGGTAATCATCGCCTCCTCTTGATCAGCAGTCAATTATTTCGAATATTATATTAATTATGGATAGTTGTCAATGACGTAGTGATCCTTGTAATGAAAATTATAAGGTTCATTCATTAAAGTTCATTTATCAAGTTACCCCCGCTTGTAATAAGAGTAAAAATAAAAAAATGTACCCACCGAAGCGCGATATTCCGACTTCTCGGTACATTTTTCTATCTCAATTGCTTTCTCCAAAATAATGCTGAATATATTCCTGCTCTTCAATTCTGCTTTTTTGAGTGACTTCCTCACCTTCATACATTCCATACGGCTTAGAAACAAGGCTTAAAAGAAATTCAGTCTCATCTGCGATGTTATCAAAGTTTCCGTCAAGCCACCTGTCCAATATGCTTTCGTATGAATAGGTACTGCTCTTCGTATTCCTTGAAATCTCAATAGAATCCACCTGCTGCTGTAGATAAAATATATTACCTTTCGTCATTTGGATCCGTTGAATCGAATCTTCAGCAATCTCTAGCGGAATATCATTCTCCCCTCCAATATCCACCTTTTGGAGGGACATCTCGATCATTCTCATGATCAAGGTCAATTCATCAGAAATCTCTCCAATGTCTCTTTCTGCTGTCACTCTTTCTTTATTAGTAGCTATATATTTGATCGGCGCTGCTATTTCCAGGCTGGATGCATCCTCATTCCTCTTATCGGTACTCATTTCGTCATCACTGAATGTGAAAGCAAAATAAACGCCTACAGGAACAGTTACCAATCCGGCAATGCTAAGCGCGATATTCTTTTTCATTGATGCTTCCTCCAAAAACTCTCAACCGTTGATATCCCCAGGCTCCACTTCTTCAATGTATCATACGGAAATTTTTATTTGCTGGTGGAGGTCTTTGGGTCTTATAGATTTCCGAATAATAAGCAACATATTCATTTTCTGAATCAGCTTTTTCTCGAAAGTAAATCCCTTTTACCATGTAATCACCATTCGTTGTAATAAGAACCGTTCTTATTATGTAAATACTTGAAACCATACTTTTGAGCCAATTTCTTACTTTTAGCCTCATCTTTAAAACCTATCGACAATACTTCGATACCATTTTGTTTTCTTAGCTTTTGTAATCGTTCCATTTTCTCTAATGCCCATTCATCATGCGCAACTTCCCTGTAAGAAAAATCTTCCCACATAATAAAGTCAACATAAGGGGCTGTATAATCAATGAGTGTATCAAATCCCCAATTTTGTCCTATGGACAAACCGTCGTACTCCGCCTTTATTTTTTTCATAAATTCTCGCATAGCTTCATTTTGTGGCTGCTGTTCATCAGACGGCAAAAAGGAATTAATATTTCCCACTGTATCAAGAAACACACCATCCAAACCTTTTTGAACAACCTGCTTCTCTATCTCTTCTAGCAAAACTTCCTGATAATGAACTGAAGTCATATCCATCATGTAAGAGTCCCACTGTTCAAAGTACATTTTCTTCCCATGTTTGTCTTTATAAAAATCATCTTCTTTGAATTGATGATAAAGTTCTTTGTTCCATTTGTCCCCTTCCATTGCATTAATATATCCATATACTAATGTTCCCTGTTGCTGCGCGGCTGAGATATATTCTTCTTGCATTTCAATCGGCTCAACAATGACCAAATCCATTTTTTTCATTTGATCACCGATTTTATTATTCCCTTTATCCAAGTAATATTTAAATCGTTCGATATCGTTTATCGTTGTTCGCTCAGCACATGACCCCAATATTAACAGGGGAAGGACACATGAAAATAAAATTATTTTTTTCATCATTTTCTCTTTTCTCCCAGTGGTCTTTTCCTGAATGAGCTGTGATATCCGTTTCATGTCATTTTCATCGAGAAAAAATAAGAAAAAACTGAACCATTAGGACATTCATTTTAAAGTTTCTTTCTTAATAAATCCAGATTAATACACTTACAAATCACAACAGTTGCAGAATCATTTTTAGTAGAATCTTTGATGGAGAACTCTTTAGCCTAGTCAACATGAAGAGAAAAATAACTTAAAAGCCCATTTGTTCTGCATTTACATATAATAGCATAAAAACGCCTTTGGTGATTAGAATGTTTGCTTTTTCTTTCAAAAGGCGGGGGATTTGATTAATAAATAAAAGAAGACCATAGGTGAGTCAACACCTTCGACCCATAAAAAATAGCAATGATATTCCTTGATAATTGATTTGTTTCTTTCACAATTTAATCATACTAATCTTCTCTTAATCGTAAAGCCGATTAAAGACTTTTCTGCCCTTTTAGGCCACAAACTTTGTTTCTATCATCATAAGGTCATTCCTAATATATTCGATTGCTACAAGCCCGTGAGTCGACTCCTTCGTTTTTACCGCCCCTGTATATGTGAATTCTATTCTTTTCCTGCCTATCAGCAGTATCTTTGATTGCGGAACTTACTTTTTTCTTTTCCGAACGAATAATATTTAGCATTTCTTCTATGTTATGACTTTGAATTAACAAAATCATTTCCACTCACTTTCATCAGTTTGTTTCCCCATTTCTTGTTTTGTACACATAGATGATGTAAGAAAACATTAGATTAATTTCTTTCAAGTGACAAGTACTTCCTGGGACTGAAGCAAAAATAAATTGAACTTATTATCGGTATCTGATATATTACATTTAATATATTTTGGTGGTGAAAAATAATGAATACATCAAAAGGTACAGAGCAAAAAATTAAACGCAAATTTATGCGTGATGAAGTGTACGATATATTATTAGATTGGATTGTTACTGGAAAATTAATAGCTGATCAACAAATTCGGGATAAAGAGATTTCTGAACAACTTGGTGTTAGCAGAACACCAATTAGAGAAGCACTACTTCGACTTGAAAATGAAGGTTTTGTGCAAACAAAAGCTAACAGTTCTACATTTGTGACCCCAATCAAGTATCAAGAAATTAAAGATTATTATTCGATTATTTATGCTCTTGAAAAACTAGTTATAGAGGAAATATTCACCAAAATCACTGATCAGCACCTTGAAAAAATGAAGAATATAAATCAAGAAATGCATCTCTCTATCAAAGAAGGAAAATATCTTACTGCTTTGCAAAAAGATACCGAGTTTCATGCAATTCCTATTTCTCTTTCACTTAATGCAGAGTTAGCAAAAATACTAACAAATCTAAAACATAAGCTAAAAAGGATTGAATTTTATTATTACGACAAAATAAAGGATGCTCATACATCGTTTATGGAACACGAACAAATTATCGATGCATTGAAACAAAAGGATTTAAATTTAACGCTTAACTATATTGAACAAAATTGGAAAAAAGGATTGGAAAGAATTCAAAATCATTTAATTACAAACGAAGATTAACTGCTGAGAGGAATAATTTTAAAGAGAGCAATAAAGTACTTATATAGCTCGATATATAAATAACTCGTTCAATGATTTAATTTTTAAGTTAAAAGGGAGCTGTTTATAATGAAAAAGACGATTGGTATTATCGGTGGGATAAGTCCAGCTTCAACAATTAAGTATTATGAGAAGATTATTGATCTCTATTATAAGAAAAATAAAGATTATTATTATCCGGAAATAAAAATTCATAGTCTAGATTTTCAATATTTTACAGACTTAGAGAATGAAAATCGAAAAAAAGAATACATAGAATATATATCCGCAAGTGTTAATTCCCTGGAAAAATCCGGTGTAGATGTAGTGATCATGGCAGCAAATTCACCACATTCTGTTTTCGATATTGTATCATCTAAAGCAGGAGTACCAATGATTAGCATTGCAGAAGAAACTGTAAAAAATGCAGTCAAACATAACATGAAAAAAGTATTATTAACTGGGATAAAATATACAATGAAAGCGGCGTTCTATGCTGAGTTATTTGAAAAGAACGGTATTCAACTTCTTGTTCCGAGTGCTCAGGAACAAGATGAGATTAACTCCATTATTTTTGATGAGCTAGTATTAAATATAATTACGGATGAATCAAGAAATAGAATGCTGGAGATTATAAATAACTATACTATCGATGGAGTCATACTTGGCTGTACGGAATTGCCCTTATTAATCCAGCAGGAATTTTGTCCTGTTTATGTCTTAGATACAATGACTTTGCATGTCGAGGCCGTACTAAACCATATCCAAAACAATGATTCTCGCAGTGGTTCATGACATAAAGAGAATGCTCCCAAAAGGCCTTTTTCGGCTATTTGGGAGCATTCTTCTACAAAAGTGATGTCCACCTGATAGTGCAAGTACTTCATTTGAATTACCACTTTATAGATCTACTTTTACTAAAGTTGACTCTTTTTTTAATTATCTAGCCAAAAAGATAAAAAGTTATCCGGTGAGTAGGTCGTAAATTTTCCATATTAAATAAACGTTCAGCTGTTTAAATAAAAATCCACGTTTTTTCTTTCAAAAGGAGGGTGATTTGAGTAAGAATTGAAGCATATCAAATAAGTCAAGGCATATTTGCGCCCACATTGTATCGAGCTCCGTTCGATAAATTCCCTCTGAAATGTGGTGGCCTTAACTTTATTCAGCCAGCGTTTGAACCCCTACTGAATAGAATACCAATATGCTTTCATCCTAGCACCTTCGCTCTATATCCATAACATCATCCACTTTAACGGTAATCGCTTTCCACTTAAGTTAAGAATTTTAACCTTTTGCTCCAAAAATCACTATTTATTCCTATGATAATAGTGCACTAGTCCCTACATAAATAAAGAGCTTTTAAGCTTAAATTCCCGTTCATCAATGTAGTCACTAATCTATCCTTGTAAAAAAACAGATTTGGAATCATCAACTTTTCAATTTCAATTCGAACATTATGTAAAAACTCATTCTTCTTTGAAGACTTACTCATACTGATACAGCTATTTTGAATAAACGAGTTCTTCGACTTTATATTCTTCCCTCACCCGCCTGCTTTTCCAATCCCGATACCATTTTTGAACCATTTCATTCGGCTCGACACAATACTCCTTATATAACATATTTCGTAATAATCTATACTGCTCTTCAACTGAATACCGATCTCCAAATGAATCATATAGCTGCATTAATACAAAATAACTTTCTTCCTTGAAGGGCAGTATTTCTTGGATTTGTAAGTATAGAATAATGGCCTCAGAATAGTTCTCTGTTGAAAGGTAATATTTTGCAACCTTTTTTAAATAATGTGACCATTGAATCCTCATGCGGCTCTTTTTACTCTCCGCCCATAAATAATTTTCTTCCTCCAGGTAGTCCCCTTTATACAAACGGCATATTTCTTTATGTTTTGATATGGTATCTTCATTTACAAAGGGAAATTCTTCTATTCCTTGTTCCCACTCTTTAATATCCAGTAGAACATCATTTAGTTCCAGCCTGTAGCTACCTTTAGAACTAATGATTGTAATATTGAAGCCGATGGATTTTAATGTTTTTCTAATTTGATAAATCGTGGAATAAAGCTTAGAATATCCTTCTTTTATTTCTTCCCCTGGCCAAAACTCTTCTAACAACACATCTTTCTCTATAAATTGACCGTGGTGATGAATAAGAAATGCGAATAATGCTCTTGAGCTAGGCGTTCTCCATTTAACATCCAGCACCTCTGAATTCCTTCCATAGTATTTAAATTGTAATTTTTTAAAACAGCATACCATCTGACGAGCCAACGTTGTTTTCATACTTCCTCTTCTTGACCGTAGACGAATTATGGTTTCACTGAGCGCTTCCTCATGATAAGGTTTTACTAGATAATCAGTTGCTTGAAGCTTAGATGCCTGAACAGTATATTGCTTATAAGTGGAAAGAAAAACAATATCCATATCTGGAAATGTTTCTTTTGTTTCTTTGGCAATGTCCAGACTGCTAATATCGGACATTTCGATATCAAGAAAGAGGATATCTGGTTGTATCTTAGTGATCTCTATCAACCCTCGATGAGGAGTAGTGAATTTCCCAATAACTTGCACTCCTCCGATTTCTTGTATCATGTTTTCTAGTATCTCAAGCATTAATACATCTTGATCAATTATTATTGCCCGCAATTAAATCCCCCTTTTTACAACACACGATTAATTAGCTAAGGTATGGTCCAAATGAAGGCAATGCATGCTATATCAAATACACCAAGGCATATTTGCACCCAGATTTTATCAACTTAGCGATAAATTCCCTCTGAAAATCTGTGGCATCCGCCGAAGGCTTTAACTTTATTCAGTCTCGATTTGAATCCCCACTGAATGGAATGACCAACTGCATCCATCTCCAAGTGGGAGACTTCTGGCAAATGAGTTATAAATAAACATGTAAAAAACCCGCATATGCATATTTGAGATGTTGTTCTTTTATTGGTTTCTCCTTATTTAACAGATTTCCATTTTTAAACGAGAGCCGTTCACTATTAATAAGGATATTTCTCATTCTCCAATCGCCATTCTTTACATATAAGTCATTAAGTCATCCATTTCGGAGGGTCGTCTTTGGACCAATAAATTTCCCCAATCTCGTGATGTTCTTCAAAATGGTCATTGCTTAAATGGTAGTGAAAATTAAACCAGTATCCCTCTAGGGGGCGCTTTTCACGTCTAACATGAAACCTAGCAACATCCTTTCGCTTTTGTGAATCATATAAATGAAATATTCTTTCTCCATACCCGCCGGCAGGCTGCTCGGTAATCGTATAATACGCTACTTGATCTTGTCCTGCTTCAACAAGCATTGATGTAAGGACTTCTTCCATTGCTGGTAAAATCATGCTCGTGAAATCATCTTCCACGTGCTGTAAAATTCTTGGGCCCATTTTTACTATCGCCTGATCCTTCGCTTTACTGGTGAATATATCAATAGCATTATCAGGAAAAACTGAATCTTCCTTGGCTTTTGTATCTGAGTCAGGAAGTTTATCATTTCCTGTTTCTCTGAGGTTTTTTTTCGGAGAATAGACTTCCTTATCTTCATTGATCGTTATATTTGAATCAACTGACGGGATATACAGCCCTAAAGTGATAATGGCGACCAGAAAAACGGATATCTTTCTCAACCAAAGTTTCATGACCAATCCTCCCTACTTCAAACTTCATCTATTTTTGTCTGGAATTATGAATCACTAATTCCGATAGCAAGAAATAAGGAGGGGACTTTATGAAAATGCCTTTCCCCTTTTTATTAGGAAGTGTCTAATCTAGCTTTTCTAAAGAAATGACAAGACGCTGAAGAAAGCTTAGTTTGTCTTCAAAAGCGATTGACCAATCCGTATGGTTATGACGCTTAGAGTTGGACAGCGAGAACTTTCCATTATTGGTTATACTCTCCTCACTTCTAAAAAAAGAGAAGACTTCCCTCCAGTACGACTCATACTGGAGGTAGTTTTCTCTTTCAATTAAAGTCAACTCGATTTTCGTCTTCTTAATCCTAATAGTCCTGCTATTACTATGATAACACCTAATAATCCATAGTTAAATATATTAGTAGCAGTATTCGGTAATTTTTTACCCTCTTCTTTTTCGGTTTTAGAAGGAGGGGTTTTACCGCCGGAGTTATCTACTCCTGGATCCGGTTTCGGTGCTGGATCTTTTGGATCAACATCGATTTTCGCTTCTGGATAATTTGAATCTGGAACATTATCACTGCTTACAGTAGCGATATTTTTAATTGTCTCTCCAGATTGATCGGATTGGATAGTTGCTGTAAATGTAACTGTACGCCATTCCGTATCCTTCACGTCACCGAAGTTCGCTGTAATTGTACCATCTTTGAACTCGCCCGTACCTTCATGACTTACTTCCAAGCTTCCATCTACATACTCTAATTCTGCAGGAAGCTTATCGGTGATTTTTAAGTTCTCAACTAAACTATCAGATACAGTGTTACGAGCCTTGATGGTGTATACAACCGTGTCACCAACTTTGAATGTATCTTTGCCTTTCTCCAAGTTCATTGCTAATTTCTCTGATTCTAGAACGGAGTGGCGCGGATATACTTGTACTACTTCTTCTGGTTTGTCCGGCTTGTCAATATTGTCTCCGTCAACTACGGCAATGTTTTTAATGTCTTTGCCTGCTTGGCCGGACTTGACTTTTACAAGGAATTCTACAGTATGCCAGTTTGTATCCTTGATGTTGCCGAATTGACCCACGATCTTGCCGTCTACCGCATAGCCTTTGTCATCGTCTTTCGCATCGGTGACAGATTCACCATCGACTTTCAGGCTGTCTGCTACATACTCAAGTCCTTCCGGAATTTCATCGGAAATCACCAAGTTTTTCACAAAGCTATCTTCGATCGTATTTTGGGTCTTAATCGTATAGCGAAGGGTATCGCCGACTTCCGAATGCTCCGTATCTTTGTTGCCTTCCGCTTTTGCTTCCAGCTTCGCAGATTTCTCTGATTGGAGGGTAGGGTTCTTCGGATCGACTGTCACTTCCTCTTCTGGCTCATCTGGCTTGTCTATATTATCTCCATCTACGATGGCAATGTTTTCAATGGTATTACCAGATTGACCTGACTTGATTTTTGCTTGGAAAGTAACTGTACGCCACTCTGTATCCTTCACATCACCGAAAGTCGCCGTGATGGCACCGTCTTTAAACTCACCGGCACCTTCATGACTTACTTTTAAGCTGTCTGTAACATACTCAAGACCAGCTGGAAGTTTGTCAGTGATCGTTAAGTTTTGAACTAAACTATCGGATACTTTGTTGCGTGTTTTGATTGTGTAAACAATCGTATCGCCTACTTCGAATTTCTCTTTGCCTTTCTCTATGTTCGAAGCTGATTTCTCAGATTCTAAAACAGAGTGGCGTGGATGAATTTGTACTTCTTCTTCTGGCTTATCCGGCTTGTCAATATTGTCACCATCTACAGTGGCAATATTTTTAATGTCTTTGCCAGATTGACCAGTCTTAACTTTTACAAGAAATTCTACTGTATGCCAGTTTGTATCCTTGATGTCGCCAAATTGACCTACGATCTTCTCGTCTACCGCATAGCCTTTGTCATCGTCTTTCGCATCAGTAACAGATTGACCATCTACTTTCAAACTGCCTGCTACATACTCAAGTCCTTCTGGAATTTCATCCGAAATCACTAAGTTTTTCACAAGGCTGTCTGCGCTCTTGTTTTTAGTCTTAATCGTGTAAAGAAGTGTATCCCCAACTTCTGGGTTGTCCTTATCTTTGTTACCGTCAGCTTTTGCTTCCAGCTTCGCAGATTTCTCCGATTGGAGAGTAGGATCCTTCGGATCGACTGTCACTTCCTCTTCTGGCTCATCTGGCTTGTCTATATTATCACCATCAACAACGGCAATGTTTTTAAGTTCTTTACCTGACTGACCAGATTTGATTTTTGCTTGGAAAGTGATGGTACGCCATTCCGTATCTTTCACATCACCGAAGGTCGCCGTGACGGTGCCATCTTTGAAATCCCCGGTACCCTCATGACTTACTTTCAGGCTGTCTGCTACATATTCGAGACCCGCTGGAAGTTTATCAGTGATCGTTAAGTTTTGAACTAAACTATCAGATACTTTGTTGCGCGTTTTGATTGTGTAAACAATCGTGTCGTCCACTTCGAATTTCTCTTTGCCTTTTTCAGCGTTTGTAGCTGATTTTTCGGACTCTAGCTTCGGTTCTCTTGGATAGATTTTTACTTCTTCTTCCGGCTCATCTGGATCTCCGATATTTTCTCCACCGACGACAGCAATGTTTTTAATATCTTTGCCGGATTGACCTTTGTCTACCGTTACCAAGAAGCTTACCGTATGGGCTTTTGTATCTGTCACGTCACCAAAGTTGCCTGTGACCTTACCGTCTACCACATGACCGGCATCTTCGTCTTTCGCATCTGTAACTTGTTTACCATCAACTTCGAGGCTGCCTGCTACATAGCTCAGACCGGATGGAATCGTATCCGTAATGACTAAATTTTCGACCAAGCTGTCTTCGATTGTATTTTTCGTTGTGATCGTATAACGAATTGTGTCGCCGACTTCTGGATTTTTAGCATCTGTATTACCTTCTGCCTTCTTCTCCAGTTTCGAGGACTTCTTCGAGTCTAGCTTTGGAGCCTTCGGATCGACCTTGACTGTTGTTGTTGGTTCCTCTGGTTCTTCAATTTCATCAACCGTTACTTTAGCGGTGTTTTTAATATCCTTACCAGATTGACCTGATTTAATTTTTGCTTTGAAGGTGACGATACGCCACTCCGTATCCTTCACGTCACCAAAGCTGGCTGTGATAACTCCGTCTTTTTCTTCCACAGTGCCGCCATGGCTTGCTTTTAAGCTATCTGCGATTAATTCTAAACCTGCTGGAAGTGTATCCTCAATCATCAGGTTGCTTACTAAACTATCAGATACTTTGTTGCGCGTTTTGATTGTGTAGATAATCGTGTCGCCCACTTCGAATGTCTCTTTGCCTTTTTCAGCGTTTGTGGCTGATTTTTCGGCTTCTAGTTTCGGTTCGCGCGGGTAAATCTTTACTTCTTCTTCTGGCTCGTCTGGATCTCCGGTATTTTCTCCACCGACGACGGCAATGTTTTTAATATCTTTGCCGGATTGGCCTTTGTCTACCGTTACCAGGAAAGTAACTGTATGCTCTTTCGTATCCGTCACGTCACCAAAGCTGCCTGTGACCTTGCCGTCTACTACATGACCAGCATCATCGTCTTTCGCATCTGTAACTTTTTTACCATCAACTTCGAGGCTGCCTGCTACATAGCTCAGACCGGATGGAATCGTATCCGAAATCACTAAGTTTTTGACCAAACTATCTTCGATGGTATTTTTCGTTGTAATTGTGTAACGAATCGTATCGCCGACTTCTGGGTTTTTGGCATCTGTATTACCTTCTGCCTTCTTCTCCAGTTTCGAGGACTTCTTCGAGTCTAGCTTTGGTTCTCTTGGATAAATTTTTACTTCTTCTTCCGGCTCATCTGGATCTCCGGTATTTTCTCCACCAACAATAGCGATGTTTTTAATATCTTTGCCGGATTGGCCTTTGTCTACCGTTACCAGGAAAGTAACTGTATGCTCTTTCGTATCCGTCACGTCACCAAAGCTTCCTGTGACCTTACCGTCTACTACATGACCAGCATCATCGTCTTTCGCATCTGTAACTTTTTTACCATCTACTTCAAGGCTGCCTGCTACATAGCTCAGACCGGATGGGATGGTATCCGAAATCACTAAATCTTTGACCAAGCTGTCTTCGATTGTATTGTTCGTTGTAATCGTGTAACGAATTGTGTCGCCGACTTCTGGATTTTTAGCATCTGTATTACCTTCTGCCTTCTTCTCCAGTTTCGAGGACTTCTTCGACTCTAGTTTTGGTTCCTTCGGATCGACCTTGACTGTTGTTGTTGGTTCCTCTGGTTCTTTAATTTCATCAACCGTTACTTTAGCGGTGTTTTTGATTTCCTTACCAGATTGACCTGATTTAATTTTTGCTTCGAAGGTGACCGTACGCCATTCCGTATCCTTCACGTCACCAAAGCTGGCTGTGATAACTCCATCTTTTTCTTCCACTGTGCCGCCATGGTTTGCTTTTAAGCTATCTGCGATTAATTCTAAACCTACTGGAAGTGTATCCACAATCGTCAGGTTGCTTACTAAACTATCAGATACTTTGTTGCGCGTTTTAATTGTGTAGATAATCGTGTCGCCCACTTCGAATGTCTCTTTGCCTTTTTCAGCGTTTGTGGCTGATTTTTCGGCTTCTAGTTTCGGTTCACGCGGGTAAATCTTTACTTCTTCTTCTGGCTCATCTGGCTTATCAATATTCTCACCTTTAACGGTGGCAATATTTTTAATATCAGCACCAGCTTGGCCTTTGTCTACAGTAACTAAGAAATTGATCGTATGTTCTTTCGTATCCGTCACGTCACCAATGGTACCGGCGACCTTGCCGTCTACCACATGACCCGCATCTTCGTCTTTCGCATCTGTAACTGATTCACCATCTACCTCAAGGCTGCCTGCTACATAGCTCAGACCGGATGGAATCGTATCCGTAATGACTAAGTTTTTGACCAAGCTATCTGCGATCATATTTTTCGTTGTGATCGTGTAACGAATTGTGTCACCGACTTCTGGGTTCTTGGCATCTGTATTACCTTCTGCCTTCTTCTCCAGTTTCGAGGACTTCTTCGACTCCAGCTTTGGTTCCTTCGGATCGACCTTGACTGTTGTTGTTGGTTCCTCTGGTTCCTCAATTTCATCAACCGTTACTTTAGCGGTGTTTTTGATTTCCTTACCAGATTGACCAGATTTGATTTTCGCTTCAAATGTGACCGTACGCCACTCCGTATCCGCCACTTCGCCAAACTTAGCCGTGATAACACCATTGTTTTCTTCCACTGTGCCGCCATGGCTGGCTTTCAAGCTATCTGCGATCAATTCTAAACCTGCTGGAAGTGTATCTTCAATCGTCAGGTTGCTTACTAAACTATCGGATACTTTGTTGCGCGTTTTGATTGTGTAAACAATCGTGTCGCCCACTTCGAATGTCTCTTTGCCTTTTTCAGCGTTTGTGGCTGATTTTTCGGACTCTAGCTTCGGTTCACGTGGGTAAATCTTTACTTCTTCTTCCGGCTCATCTGGTTTATCAATATTATCCCCTTTAACAGTAGCAATATTTTTGATATCCATACCAGCCTGACCCGCTTTGACTTTAACTTCGAATGTCAATGTATGCCAGTCCGTACCTTTGATGTCACCGAATTGACCTGAAATTTTGCCATCCACCGCATGACCTTTGTCATCGTCTTTGGCATCTGTAACAGATTCATCATCTACTTTCAAGCTGCCTGCTACATACTCAAGGCCTTCAGGAATTTCGTCCGAAATCACTAAGTTTTTCACAAGACTGTCTTTATTGGTGTTCTGCGTCTTGATTGTGTAGAGAAGTGTATCACCAACCTCTGGATTATCCCTGTCAGTATTGCCCTCTGCCTTTTCTTTGATCACGGCCGATTTCTCTGATTTCAGGACAGGATCTTTATACTTAATCGGTGTTTTTGTTTCATTTGTTTCCGTTTCTTCGTCCTTACCTGTCAACAAATTCTTATGTTTGACTTGTGCTTTGTTAATAACATCTTTTCCTGCATGATCGGACAAAGCTTTTACTTTAAATTGAACAGTAACACCGTCAGGCAAGTCATTTGTATTGGGTAAATCCCCTATATTAAAGGTTACTTTTCCGTCAGTATAATGACCTACGTCATTATCCTTCTCATCTGTTACGTCACCCTTTTTGGGACCACTCAAAATTTTCATTGATCCTGGGACATATTCTGTACCTTCAGGAATGGCGTCTTCGATGACTGTGTTTGAAGCAACGTCTCCGCCTGCATTTTTGACAGTAACTTCATAGGTTAATTCATCCCCTGGAAATACATCGCCTTCAGGGCTTACCGATTTCTCCGCTGTGATACAAGCCTCTGTACCAAGGAAAATGTCGTCTAAGAAGTTCCCGGCCCCTAAGTTTCCACCAGCAGTAGAAACAGCTTCAAATCCAAACCTTGTCACGGTTTGTCCTTCTGGGACAGTGTAAGTTCCTGTATAGGTTCCCCATTTTGTATTGCCATCTGACATTTGCTCTATAACCGGAGTATCATATGGATCATTCGTCACAGGTCCAATACGAAGCTGCATCGTATCTACTCCTTGACGTCCCATATGAGCTAATCTCCAATAAATGGTTTGTCCTGGGGTTGTTTTAACATCTTGGTATAACAAACCATTATCATAAGCATTCAATTCTGCATATCGATTTCCATCTGGTGGAGCGGGAAAATTATTTACTGCTCCTGCTGGATATCCTTGTTTATAGTCCCATATTTCTATGATCTTCACGCCTTGACTATCGTCCGTAGTATTCCAGCCCGGCACTTCAGATTCCAAGAACATGTATGGGATATTTTGATAGGAGCCCCTCTCAGGCCCGCCCTCAAAACTACCATTAATCAGCGCGACAGTTGGTCCACAAACACCACTTGGAGGATCAAGCGGATACACAACAATACTAGTCTCCGGCTTATCTGGCTTGTCCAGATTGTCGCCAGTGACAGTCGCAGTATTTTTAATCGTCTTACCAGCTTGTCCTTCCTTCACCTTCACTTGGAAGGTAATGGTATGCCATTCGGTGTCGGTTACATCCCCAAACTTTCCGGTTACTTTATTATCGACAAACTCGCCTTGATCATCATCTTCCTCATCACTGACTTTTTTATCATCTACTGTCAGCGTACCCGGAACATATTCCAATCCTTCCGGAATCGTATCCGAGATGACCAGATTTTTCACAGAGCTATTTTCGATTGTGTTCCGTGTTTGAATCGTGTAAACAAGCGTATCTCCCGATTCAGGATGATCCGTATCTACGTTTCCATCCACTTTTTCATGCAACTTAGCGGATTTTTCAGATTCCAGGACCGGGGTTCCTACCACCTTATTTGATACTTCATTAGAAGAAATAACTGCTATGCTGTCTCCGCTGACTGTAGCTATGTTTTTAATCTCTGTTCCAGGTTGCACCCCATCATTAACTTTCACTTGAAACGTAACAACTGCCGCATTCTTTTCTCCGGCGTATAATATACCAACAAGAGATTCACCAGGTGAATGAACCGGCATCCCTGTAAAAATAGGGCTTGTCTCGGCAACATCAGCAACTTTTTCACCATTCAATGTAGTTGTGCCTGGTACATATGAAGTACCTTCTGGCAGATCATCATTCATTTTCGTCAAAGTCGATGCTAGCGTTCCGGTGTTTGTTACCTTCAACGTGTAGGTGACAGTATCACCCGGAAAAACCGTATCAGAAGGGTCATTCCTTTTTTCAATCTTTAAGTCTGGCTTAATCGAAGGATATACACGCGAAGCAAAATCCGTCGTCCCCAATTGGAATGCTGTCAATTCCGTCGCAATCCCCGTCGCTGGATCTAGTTCAAATAGATAAGGAGTGCCTGCAGTACTATATATGCCTACTGTTAAGAGTTTACCGTTTGGTAAAAAACTTAGCGCTCCAGATCTTGTAAAATTTTTACCATTATCCGCAACAATCGGGATGACACTTTCTAATATACCTTTTTCTACATCCACTTTCGCTAAAACAGATTTTACGGGAGTATCTTGCCATCTTGAGAACCAGAGGTTCCCATCCGCATCAAAAACCAAATCTCCCCCACCTAAATTTGCAAATCCAGATTTGTCTTGTATAGGCACGGATTTTTTTCCTTTTGTAGCCAAATCGACAGTTTCAATGTACAATTCACCACTTTTTGTTACAAAATATACGTAGTTTTTTCCATCTGGTGATATCGCACCAGCCACCGTGCCTCCTGCTAAATTGGTTACGAACTCGGTCTTACCATTTGGATATATTTTATATAAATTTGCACCTGCATTTGCGTAAAAGACATCTTCATTTTTGCCTAAGGCTAATGAATTATTTATAGCAGGGTTATCAAGTTTGACTTTTCCCTTAGGAGCTGCCGACGGATTATTCCCATCATATTGGATAATGTACATGGCTCCATCTATAGATGTAATCGAATATGAATCAGTATCATTAATGGTAATGCCTTCTACAGCCTGCACTTGATTTAATGGAGCAGCCAAAATTTCTTTAGTGGAAGTTTGATCATCAGACTCAACGTCTTTGTCATTTTCCTCTTTCGGTTCATTCGGCTCCGCTTGATTCTCTTCCTCTTTTAGCTCATCGGACTCCGCCTGATCCTTTTCTTCTTTTAACTCATCAGGCCCCATCTGATCCTTTTCCTCCAAATCGATCGGCGTGACAACTGCTGGATTCGTTTCCATGATAAGATCGTCATTTATCACGATTTGTGCAACGTTTTCAATTTTATCTGCAGTCGCTGCCGCATCTTCTTTCACTTGTGTCGTGATTTGCAGCTTTACTTCTTTGCCTGCAAGTTCCTCCAGCTCGTCCTTCGCCAATTCCAGGGAAACCTTTTGACCATCTACAACTACTGTGTATGTATCGTTTTCTTCCTCATCTATTAGAACTGCTGTACCCTGAACAGCTAAATGCTTATTAAGATTATCTAATATTTCTATAGATCCATAGCCTGATATATTTTCTGGAAGTTCAACACTTACATGATAGTTATAGTCTTCTCCCGTTGATATTTCTTTTACTTCTTCCCCCTCAATATCCTTCGAGACATTTGGCTGTTCTATTGCTTCTGTTGTTTCCATTTCCGCAGCTTGTACTGGATTAGCAAACGAAGGAAGCATTCCGTTTAAAGTTACCAAAATCATCGCAAAAAATATAATGGATTTTTTAAATCCTGCCTTTAATCTTTTGGAAATTGCGAGACTCAATTTTCCACCTCCATATTAATTTAAAATATAATGAATAATCTCAAATTTACACCATTATAATCACCTCCTTAAAAGTTTCCTTTTGATTTCTGTCACAATGTTATTTTTTATTTTATAAATCGAAGCGATGATAGAATGAAATTCCTTCCTTATTTTCAATTTAATTTTAAATAAGGAAATAAAAATCAAAATAAAAATTGAGTCTCTCAGGGTTCAAAGGCATAGGATAGATTATCTTAATAACGAATTTCATTTTCAATATATTGAATTTTAACTTCATAAAAAAATCCATTGAAGGAATGGAAAAACTACTAATATTTGGTTAAATTATAATTCGACAATCTGTACAAAAACTATACGTTTTTCACAAAAATACTGATAATCCGAAAATATAAAAAACAAAAGTTGAATTAACACTTGATATGATTGCATCAGAATGGAGAAATTGAACGTTTCTTGTCAGGAAACAATATTTTTATAATGTCTTGAATATGAGTGAGGAATTTGCTAAATGAAAAACTTTTTATAAAAAATTGAAATCAGTAGTGTAGTTTTAGTGGTTTAAGAAATCAATATCTGTAAAAAAATGCGGGAATTTTCTCGTTTCATCCTTTAGAGTTAAAAGAGTCACAAGAGTGCCAGACCTGAGGGAGACAAGTTTTTCCTCACTCCTGCCGAAAGAGAAAGCTCTCAATCATAAGTGATGCAGCATATTATGGGAAATATAGATAAAGATTCCGAGAGAAAATGAAGAAAAAGAAGCGGCTAACATTCCTTATTATTAAAGCAGTATCTTTCAGAAAAATCGTGTATCCCACACGGAAAGTATCAACTGGAAGCAAAATATTAGCCAATGTAAAAGAGTCATATAAAGCGGGTTACGGCATATTTAAAATTGCGTTTGGCTGAAACTTAAGTACCAGATTTAAAATTGATATTCTTCATCTAAATCGTACTGACCTTTTTTAAAGCTCATGTCAGTAGGTTAAAAAATGCCTCTCATCTTCTGCATTTAAACAAGTAACAGCAAAGAGAAATTTATACTTGTTGGACTGCTTCAATTAGCTCTTTAGACATCCTTTTTCAGACTTTGAATAGAACATAATATTTAAGAGAGTATAAACCCGTACCAGCTACTTCGCTACTTGATCGTTTTCAGTGCCAAGTATTACGCTATTTTGTTTCTTCATGAATATCAAAATCACGGGGTGCTTAAAAAGAGAATAGGAAAGTATTTCACTTTAAGAAGTGAAGTGGCAGGACATCAATCATATGGGATTTTTCAATACAAAATCTTTAATTTGGGATTGTGTAGTTTAGATGATCTCTAATCTGTACAGAAGATTATTTCTGGATGTATCTGTAGGAAGAAGTTCAATGTTTGTAGTTCGCATACTTACTTCTTTATTAAATGGGGGGTTAGTTTTTCTTAGAATAATCAGGTGGTCCTAATAGGTTTATGCATGAGAGCTGTTGTTGCTTTGGTCCTATTTCTAAACTACTTGAATCATAGGTTCTTAACACAGAATTAGGATATGAACTTCGGCTGTTGGCACAGTTCTTATTTATATTAATCCTTTCAGGAAGTTAATTGTCCCTTTGTAAAAAGTTGGTCAAGAAGAAACAAAGCTTGGAAGTCTCAATTTGACTGAAAACGAACAGTGCATAGGTGTTTAGTCCAGGGATCTTATCCCCTCTTGTCATCAAATGTGCACAGATTTTATCGAGCTTAGGCTCGATACATTTCCTCTGAAAATCTGTGGCATCCGCGGGAGGCTTTAACTTTATTCTGCCGGGGTTTGAAGCAATACTATATGTATTTATCTTACCAGTTACTGAAGGAGGAGAGTTCTGCTGAATGAAGTTAAATGCTGTATATACACTGGCTACTCCAAACTTGTGTGAGCCCCCTTCTATAGTATATGTCAAAATAAGTTCTACCTGCTGATATAGATGTGGCATTACGTCATTTTGGTATTAGGAGAATGTGTAAGCTTGATCAAGTAAACAGGCTCTCTGTCAAATGTGGTGGTATTATCCACCCATATTCTTCTTAGATCCGTGGCCTAGGCCACGGATCTAATTGC
>NZ_JACSPV010000023.1 GCF_014836955.1 Bacillus norwichensis | reverse complement strand
CAAGCAACATAATTGATAGGCTCAAGATTCAGTCTAGCCAACGATTAGTACTTATTTTGTTGGTGCGAAAGTTGAGTAAAGTAGAAAATAGAACTTGCTATGAAAAATTTTATTTAATAAGAAGTTTCTTTTACCGGCTGAGCCTGCCAACGAATAGGACATCCCACCAAAGGGATGTGGCGGTTTGAGGTGGCCATCCAATCACATGTGCCGCCTTCCCTTGGTGGCTGAAGTACTGCCTCCCCGGTCCACTCAGCAAGACTCTGCATTTTTCTAGATAGTTTCAGTATATCAAAACAAAGAGCCTTCCTGCTATAACACAGGAGGCTCGAATTATTTATCTTTGATTTTTTCTAGCATATCAGCTGTCATTTCTGTCAAACCAAATTCTGGCTTAAATCCCCAATCCCTTCTAGCGGCAGAGTCATCCAAAGAGTCTGGCCAACTGTCAGCTATCGCCTGCCGGATGGGGTCAATTTTATAATCAAGAACAAACGAAGGGATATGCTTTTTAATTTCAGCACTGATATCCTCTGGCGTAATATTCATTGCTGTTATATTATAGGAGTTTCGAAATGTAAGATTTTCAATATTGGCTTCCATCAGATGTATGATGGCATTCAGAGCATCTGGCATATACATCATATCCAAGCATGTATCGGGACCGACAAAACAAGTATAGTTTTTGTTTCGAGTCGCTTCATAATAGACTTCCACGGCATAGTCTGTGGTACCACCTCCAGGAGGTGTCATATGTGAGACAAGCCCGGGAAACCGAACACCCCTTGTGTCTACTCCATATTTATGAAAATAGTAATCACAAAGAAGCTCACCTGCAACTTTATTAATCCCGTACATGGTAGATGGTCGCTGGATCGTGAGTTGAGGTGTTTGCTGCTTTGGTGTCTCAGAACCGAAAGCACCAATCGAACTGGGTACAAAAACTTTCACACCAATCTCGCGCGCTGCTTCCAGCACATTGATAAGGCCACCCATGTTGAGGTTCCATGCCCAAAGCGGCTTCGTCTCCGCCGAAGCAGAAAGTAATGCAGCCAGGTGAATGACCGTATCTGCCTCAAATGCCTTGGCTGTTTTCCATACTTCATTGCCATCTAGAACATCTAACACTTTAAAAGGGCCTGACTCAACCACTTCGTTGTCCAGGCGGCGGATATCCGATGCAATAACATTGTTATCCCCATACTCGTGACGCAGTTTCATGACGAGCTCTGAACCAATCTGTCCCAAGGAACCAGTCACCAAGATCTTTTTCATTGTGTTGCCTCCTGGCATAAACGATCTTCTGTTTGTGAACCTCCTCGAATAGATCAAATGCACCTTGGCGTATTTACGCCCAGATTTTATCAAGCCCCGCTCGATACATTTCCGCTGAAAATCTGTGGCATCCGCCGAAAGCTTTAACTTCATTCAACCGGAGTTTGAACCTCCACTGTACTGAAATACCAATATTCTTTCATCTCACCACCTACAGAAGTACGAGCTTCTGCTGAATGAAGTTAAATGACCCTCATTTCCTTTCCTACTTTCTCATAAGCCGAAACCGCCCGGTCCAGCATCTCCTTCGTATGAGCTGCTGTCGGCATATTTCGCACACGCCCAGTTCCCTTTGGAACAGTAGGAAACACAATAGATTTTGCGTAAACTCCCTCTGCAAAAAGGAGCTTACTAAACATCTGGGTTGTCTTTTCCTCACCGATGATGCAAGGCGTTATAGGCGTTTCACTATAGCCAATATCAAACCCCAGCTTCTTCAAGCTGCTTTTTAAGTAATCTGCGTTTTTCCATAAGCGTTCGCAATGCTCCGTACTTTCCATCATCAGCTCAATCGCTTTTGTTGCAGCCGCTGCATCCGAAGGGGTAACGGCAGTGGAGAATAAAAATGGCCGGGATCTGACTTTGAGCCAATCAATCAGCGTTTTTTTGCCTGCAACATAACCGCCTACCACGCCGATTGCTTTTGAAAGAGTACCAATTTGAAAATCTATCTTTTCCTGAAGACCAAAATGCTTTACCGTGCCCGCTCCATGTCCAAGAACTCCCGAGCCATGCGCGTCATCAACATATGTGATTAAATGATATTTTTCAGCGATTTCGGCGATTTCCGGCAATTTGGCAATATCCCCGTCCATCGAAAAGACACCGTCGGTTATCACCATAATTTTATTGTAGCTTCCTGACTCTTTTGCAGCCTTTGCCTGCTTGACCAAGTCATCCATATCTGAATGTCTGAAACGGATGATCTTTGCCCGTGAAAGACGGCAACCATCAATGATAGAAGCATGATTTAACTCATCGGATAATATGGCATCATTTTGATCCATTACTGCCGGAATAGCAGCCATATTACAATTGAAACCTGATTGATAAGAGATAGCAGCCTCAGTCCCTTTAAAAACGGCAAGAGTCTCCTCCAGCTTTTCGTGGACTTCAAGTGTCCCATTAATGGGGCGAACTGCCCCCGCGCCCACTCCCCATTTCCCGATCGCCTCAATTGCCGCATCTTTCAATCTCTCATCCGTTGCGAGACCGAGATAATTATTGGATGAAAGATTGATTTGCTCTTTCCCACTAATTCTGATGATAGGCCCATTCGCCGTTTCAACCGTATCTATTTCATTGTATAGGCCATGGTTCTGAAGCTCAGTCAAATTTTTCACTAAAAATTGCTGCAGCACTTTCGACATATCGACTCCTCCGTCATGGAATTTATAAATTATTTGTACTTTCTAAAAAGACACATACCAAAATGGCTCAGATTCACTGTAATATGCGCCATGGCGTATTTGCGCCCAGATTTTATCAAGCCCCACTCAAAATCTGTGGCATCCGCCAGTGGCTTATCTTTATTCAGCCAGGGTTTGAACCCCCACTGAATGAAGTTAAATATAATGTATATTATGTTTATTTAGAGAGGACAGCATTTATGTCATCGAAAAATAAAGAGGTCTTCCATGAGAGTGAAAGCAAAGACTGATTGCGAGTCGGGCAACCAAAAAAATCAATTGCCTCTCTTATCGCCTTATCTGAAATAGAAAAAACCTCTTCGGCTTTCGAAGAGGCTCTAGTCTTTTATGAGCAGCTTGATTTCTTTTTCAATATCGTAAAAGATTTCATCAATCAGTGAATCATCTAAATTGTCCTGATAAATTGATTCTAACCGATCATTAATGCGTTTTGCTTCAGCAAGATAGTTCTTTCCAGCATCCATTTGTTCCCGGTATTGCCCTTCAATTTCTGCAATTTCATTCGCATACAATTCATCAGTTCCAGGGGCAACCGCCAATTCATACATATCAATCACTTCATCTCCACTGCGAGAAGGGAAATACTCATGTGGCTGGGTGCTGTCAAACACTGCCCACCCAAGCTCTCTGACGATAACCATATCCAGGCTGGCAGGATCAAACCCACAGTGATAAATCTCCAAATCATAGCCTCTTTTTTCGGCTTCCATGACGAGTTTTTTCAAAACAGTGGATTTTCCTGTTCCTGCTCGCCCCTTTAAAAAATATCTCGCTTCCAAACCAGATGTAATATTATCTACAAAATCGACTGGACCTTTTGGGGTTGCTGCACCGAGAAACCGGCGTCTGGTTGTTCGATCCTGCCGGGGGGAGTCTTGTAAAAACAAGTTTGTAATAAGGCGATTTGTCACTTCATCCGCCTTTAAAAAGTCCATTCGCTCAATATAAAGCTTCTCCCATTCATCATGGATCCTCAACCCCGCCGCGTATGCTTGATAAGCATTGTCTAGAGCACGATCTCTTTCTACCTCTAGTTGTGCGATATTCTTTTTTGCTGTAACTTCCAGGGAAGAAAGGGCCATTACGTCCAAATCTATCGTCTCCCACCTGTCACCAACAAATTCCTTACCTATCTCACGCGGGAAATCGCCGTCCACAATTCCGAAACCAAGCTCCCGTATAATCATTCCCTCCAACGAATCAGGGTCATTGGGGGAATGAAGGGTCTCGATATTTACACTTTTCTCCATACATTCATTCATCAGTTTGTGAATTAATATCTTTTTCTCCAAACTAGACTTCCCTGACAGAATAAAGACACGGTTCAGTCCGCGCAAATTTGAATCATACAAATGACTGAAACCCTTTGCTGTATTACCGCCGGCAAAATAACGCAAGACATTTCCGCTCACATTGTCACCCTCAATACTATTACTTTATTCTTGTATTCAGCCTATGCTTTGGGTGAATGGATGGTACTTATTTTTTTGAGAAAACTGGGCGGATATCTTTAATCACTTATCTCATCAAGCTTTTTATTTAAGATTTTCAGCTCGTCTTCAATTTCCATTAGCTGCTTTTCAAGAGGATGTAATATTCCTTTTACATATTCAAGCTTTTCCAAATCATGCTGAAGCCTGACATAATCCGCTTTTAAATCCGCGATTTTATATGCGATTTCCGACTTTTTCATTTTAAAACCTCCTTTTTTACCGTATTCACCTTCAAATACTATCCAACAAGAAACAAGAAGCTCCCAGCTGCATACCTAAATTGCATAAAAGCATGGTGAAGTTCCGCACTTAGCTGGTGGCTTTTTGACTCTTCTCCTCTAGCACATATTTGTTTCTTCCTGCCCCAAAGCCTGAAACAGTCATAAAAATAGCAACAATCATAAGGGTCAAAATCGGCAGAAACCATGAATGAGTATGATCAAATTCGTAACCGATTAATGTAGGGCCGACAGCAGCCAGAAAATACCCAAGAGATTGGGCCATTCCCGACAAGCGGGAAGCAGCCATCACATCTCTGGCCCTCAATACGAGGAACGTCAAAGCCAGACTGAAACCGGCACCTTGAGCTATCCCGACCATAACTACTGATAAATAGATAAGGGGCCCACTCCCAAATAGTAATCCTGTAAAAGAAATGAGGTAGACAGCTCCCAATCCCAATACAAGTCCCCTTTGATTGTTCATTTTTCCTGCAACAACAGGAATGATGAAGGAAGCCGGCAGACCAGCAAACTGTACAACGGACAGCAGCCAGCCTGATAAAGATCGACTAAATCCGTGACTATATAAAATTTCTGGCAGCCATGAGATCAAACAGTAAAAAATAAAAGACTGCAATCCCATAAAAAATGCAACTTGCCATGCAAGTGGAGATTTCAGAAGAGAATTTCCGTATTTAATAATCTTTACTTTACCTTCGGATACTTTGGATTTTCTAAGCTGTGGAGCCCAAATAAGAAATGCAACTAAAGCCAGATAAGCCCACGTCATAAGGGAGTCTTCCCAACCCCATCCAAAGTTTTCAACTAAGGGAATGCTGATTCCTGATGCAATAGCCGCTGATACACCAAGCGACGTCGAGTATACTGCTGTCATTAGGGTTGCTCTATTAGGGAATTTCATCTTAACAATTCCCGGGAGCAGTACATTTCCTACCGCTATCCCGACTCCGGCCAGAACCGTTCCAATAAACAAAAGGGGAACACTTCCTGAGGAGCGGATGACAATGCCAATGCCAATCAAAGCGACTCCTAAAAGAATGGTCATTTCGTTTCCAATTCTCTGTCCAATTTTTGGAGCAAAAGGAGATAAAACCGCAAAAGCAATTAGCGGAAGAGTCGTTAGGAAACCAGCCAGTCCATTGGAAAGCTCCAAATCATTTCGGATCAGACTGACGAGCGGACCAACCGAAGTGATGGCGGGGCGCAAATTAAAAGCAATAAATACTATTCCAGCAATAAGAAAAAATTTTTGGGCCGTTGTCCAGTTTTTGGACGACACTTGGAATTCCATTCTAATCTATCCCATCTATTTTAAAATCTCTAAAAGTAAAATACTTATTACGACAGTAACGCACCAATTTTACATGAAAAATGGAGGATATGAAAGAAAATATAATAGCTGGAAAGCGATTGTCGTCTATAAAAATACCCTTAAACTGAAAATTAGAGAGAGGTGGAGCCGACAATTTAACAAATTCTTTCGGAAATCGCGTCATTATCCTTTCGCATGAATAATTTTAGAGACAAGGTCTTAGAGAAGATTTGGTAAGAACGCAAGGCTTAGAAATAGATAATGGAGTTTGTTCACTTAGGCTTCTAAATTTTTGAAAAGAATCTGCCCTGACAAAAGTGGAACGAACCATTGTCACTACATTTGAAATTAATTTTAATTGTACGGGAATAATATAAGGTAGAACGTAGCTACTTTAAGGGAGGATGGAAATGAGGTTCATTTTAGAAATTTTTAAGCGTTTCTTTGCAGAACGGTTCCATGACCAATCTGCTCAAATGGCTTACTTTTTTATGTTATCCATCTTCCCTTTCCTCATCTTTGTTCTTTCTTTACTAAGCTTTTTTCCTATTCATTCCACAGATATACTGTCCACCATCGAGCAATTTGCGCCAAAAGGAAGCTTCGCACTCATTGAGAACAATGTCATCCTTATCTTTGATCGACAAAGGACAAAGCTCGCCTCTTTCAGTTTGATTGCTTCCTTCTGGATTTCATCCATGGCTGTCCAATCACTTGTCCGAGCGATGAATGATGCCTATGGCATTATTAGAAAAGAAGGTTTTTTCCTAGCGTTGGGCAAAGATCTGTTTTTAACAGCTATCCTGACGAGTACTCTGAGTATTTCTCTTCTTGTCCCAATTGGAGAAGAGGTCGAAAAGGTTTTTTTATCGACTCACCTAGACATGCCTTCCGTCTTTTATGAATCTTGGTTCTTGATCAAATGGGGAATTGGCACCATTTATTTATTTTTCTTCTTTCTTCTTGTTTATAGGCTGGTGCCCAGTGGAAAAATCCCATTTTCCTCGGTTCTTCCAGGAGCTGTCTTTGCAACAGTCGGCTGGCAAGCCACTTCAATTGGATTTTCTTATTATGTGTCTTATATCAACTATTCCCAGCTCTATGGGCAACTCGGCAGCATCATTGTACTGATGATCTGGTTTTATTTGACCGCGGCCGTACTCCTCACTGGAGGATTGATCAATGCTTCTTTTTTCAGTTCGAATCATAAATAACTTTCCAATTGCCATTCACCGTCGCCTTTACTGTCTTTTCCCTGAGGAAATAATTGGAAATCAGCTCAGACATATCAATTTGTATTTCTTTTAAGACAGGTTTTCCTTGGTACATGAAATATTGCCCACCGCCCCCTGCCCGGTAATTGCTCATAACCACGTCATATGATTGATCAGGCTGAACAGGTGCTCCTTGATACTTAAGTTTAACCACTCTTTCTCCTTCAGGCTTGGAAATATCGATAATATACTCGATTCCTTCCCACATATCATAATTATAATGTTGGGGCTTTGGCGTGGTGAATGCCGGGCTCACTTCTATTGCTTTCCCGTTATATGGCATGAAATAAGAAGCAGATCTCTCTAAAGCTTCTCTTATATCTTCACCCGAAATACGGACAACTTTCAATGTATTTGGATATATATAGTTAGAAACGACATCACGCATCGTCACATTAGTTGGGAAGCCTGAAGATTCGTTGTCAAACAAAGCTGTGGTTGAAATATCCACTCCTGCAGCATCCATTTGTACCTTGTTAATAAATTCGATAAGAGCATTATCTTTCATCCGGATTTGCTGCGCATCTTCCACCAGCATATTCCCTTCTATTTTGCCAATTGGCTGATCCAGCCATGCCTGTGTATGCCTTTCGTATATTTCTGCCTTATCTAGCAGAGACAGATCCTCCGGCACACCTTTAACAGATAACAGCTCAGAACTTCTGCTGATTACCTTCCATTTCCCTCCAGCCTTTTCAAGGTTCAAAACAGCTTTCCCAAGAAAGGAACCTGAACTGCCCGACTGTAGGACAATTACTTCATTCAACGCTTTCCCATAAATTTGTCGGTGTTGATGGCCGGTTAAAAGGACATCAATCCCCGGTACCTCCATACATAGTCGATAGCCTTGATTTTCCCTGGTAATTTTTTCAATTGGCTCGCCTGTGTCCAGATCCCTTTCAAAACCACCATGATATGACACAACGACAATATCAGCCTGCTCTTCTTCTTTTAAAAACGGCAGCCACTTTTTCGCTGTTTTCACAGGATCATCAAATTGCAACCCCACAATATTTTCTGGTTTTTCCCAATAGGGGATATAAGGAGTTGTTAATCCTAATACAGCAACCTTCAGATCATCAGCAAATTTTTTTATCATATAGGGATTTCCAAAATACGGTTTCCGATCAGATTCGCTTATGATATTAGCTGACAGCCAAGGGTATCTTGCTTGTTTTACAGCAGCCTTTAAATTTTCCAACCCATAATTGAACTCATGGTTCCCAAACACCCCGGCATCATAATTCATTTCGTTTAATACTGCCACCATAGGGTTCGGAAGATGTTTATACTCATCTGACCGAACATAATTATAAGTCAGCGGCGTTCCCTGAATGAGATCGCCATTATCAATTAGTAGCACATTATTATGTTGTCTCCGTTCCTCTTTCACAAGAGTCGAAATCTTTCCTAACCCAACGTCAGTATAGGCATTGGTTCCGTAATGAATCGGAAAAATATTTCCATGAACATCGCTTGTCTGCAATATCACCAAGTTTGTTGTCGTCATTGGTCCTGCCTGCTCCTAACCCATCAAGATATTAGTGAAAATTAAGAAATTATCCATATCTTATACTGGAAAATATCGTATGGCAAGAACTCTGCCTACTGTGTAATTCCCTCTTTAATGACAAACTCTTCTCTGTCAGTATCAATTTCAACAAAAGCACCTAACGGCAGGGAAACCATTGGATTACAATGTCCTGCTCTTAAATTGAACAATACCGGCTTTCCGAACGGTTCGAGGATTTCTTTGAATACGTCTTTAATGAGAAAATGTGAATCAAAATGGCACCCAGTCCAAGTTCCTAAGACAATTCCTTCCGCTTCGGAAATTTTCCCTCCTAAAGCAAGCTGTGTTATCATCCTATCCAGCTTATAGAGCTCCTCATTTATTTCTTCGAGAAATAAAATTTTTCCTTTTGTAGCTATTTCATAAGGGGTTCCCATTAAAGCAGTGATAAGGGTCAAATTTCCCCCTGTGAGCATTCCGCTAGCCCTTCCAGAAACAATTCCTTCCATCCTTTCACCAGCGGGATTATACACTGTCCTCATGGAAGTAGGACCGATTAACATCTGATAAAGGTTCTCTTTAGTAAAAGAATCCGCATCAATTAAATCTGATGCGGGCATTGGTCCATGAATTGTTGGAATCCCACATTGCTGTTGAAGGTAGTTATGCAATGCAGTGATATCACTATATCCAACAAAAAGTTTTGGGTTGTTCTTAATTAATTCACGATCAAGAAGTGGCAAAATTTGGGGCGCTCCATAACCACCTCGCAAGCAAAAAACTGCCTTTATCTCCTGATTAAAAAACATTTCGTTTAATTCTGAAGCACGTTTTTGAGGTGTTCCTGCTAAATATCCCTTATAATTCAAACTGCATGTTTCTCCTACCATTACAGTAAAACCCAATTCTTCCACAGCTGCGATTGCCTTTTTCAACTTTTCTTGACTGACTGGACCTGCTGGTGCGGTCAATCCGACGATATCATTTTTCCTAAGCTTCTTAACCTTTTGTATTTCCAGCTTCCTCACCTCTATTAAAATATTCTACATGTCGATTTCTCTCGACTTGATAAGCTTTTTGTTGTCGATTATTGCCAGGGAAATAATCTTAAGAAATTTTCCTATCAAATTTTTTCTTTTCATGGAGTATAAGGTAAGATGATAAAAACAATGATTTTGGAGCGGATAATAATGAAGTTGAATAAATCCAATCAATATATAAAGAGAATCAAGTTATTGAATAATGACATGCCATCAAAAACTGAATATCCGTTTTGCCTCCCAGCAATCGAATCACTCACAGAACTTACCCTGCATCCTCAAGTAACTTATATTGTTGGTGAAAATGGAATGGGAAAATCAACTTTAATTGAAGCTATTGCCATCTCTGCTGGATTCAATCCTGAGGGCGGCTCTTTTAATTTCAATTTTTCAACTCACGATTCACATTCAGAATTGGAGCAGTACCTTCGGTTGATAAAAGGCGTGCTAAAACCAAAAGACGGTTTCTTCTTTCGGGCGGAATCGTTCTATAATGTGGCAACAAATATTGAAGAACTTGACAGTGAACCGTGTGGTCCACGTATCATTGATCAGTTTGGAGGAGTTTCCCTTCATGAACAATCACATGGAGAGTCATTCTTTGCTGCTTTCACAAATCGCTTTAAAGGGAATGGACTTTATATTATGGATGAACCTGAGGCTGCATTATCGCCTCTAAGACAATTATCAATGCTGTCTCGAATCAATGAACTTGTTGATCAAGCTTCCCAGTTCATTATTGCCACGCATTCTCCCATTATCATGGCGTATCCTAATGCTTTATTGTATGAGTTCACAAGAGATGGGATTAGAAAAACGACACTTGAAAACACTGAACACTTTCGCATTATGAAGCAGTTTTTCGATGATAAAGAACGTATGCTTTTTCATTTATTTAATCAATAAATGTAGTCATACATTTTTCCAATGTTGGAGGATAGGAAAGAAAGTAGCAAATATACTCATATAAGCATGTGGAAAAACATGTAAAATCAAATTCACCTTGGCGTATTTGCGCCCAGATGTCATTGAGCTCTCGCTCGATAAATCCCCTCTGAAAATCTATGGAATAAGCCAGAGGCTTTAACTTTATTCAGTCGAAGTTTGCTTCCCAATGAATGTAATACCAATACGCCCCACTTACAAAAATAGGAGACTTCTGCTGAATGAAGTTATAAGCTACCCACCACCTTACTGCAAAGATATTAAAATAGAATTCCATAAGATGCGCCTGATTTATTTTACGTTTGGGTTGAATGAAAATGATCTGTTTTTTCTAATGAATTGCCATTTAGTGAAAAGTGGGATCGCCCTGTGCGCCTCCAGCCAGATGATGTCAACTTATCGAAGAAAGGCCTCTACCAGTTGATAGATTACTAGCAAGTAAATGTGAAAAGTGGGGGCACCTGCCTTCCACCTTTATCTTCTTCAAAAAACACTTAGCTTCCTTTCTTCCTTTTAAGCCCTCCATCGTTAAAATTATCCTACTTTCTTCTTTATCCCCTTTCATATATAATAAATAGTGTT
This sequence comes from Bacillus norwichensis, assembly GCF_014836955.1. Lineage (GTDB taxonomy): Bacteria > Bacillota > Bacilli > Bacillales > Bacillaceae_C > Siminovitchia > Siminovitchia norwichensis. The sequence continues at coordinate 50,788 of NZ_JACSPV010000023.1, read as the reverse complement.
GAAATTATATAGAAAAGGATATGGGGTTATGATTCTTGGTTTAACTATTATATTAATTCTAGTTTTATTCTTGCCTTTTACTGTCGGTGCTGTAGAAAAGAATTTGGAAGCCTTTTTATTTATTATGGGTATCCTAGCTGCTTGGATCAGCCATGTGTTGGACGGGGAGCTTTTTACAAAAGCGTTGGTTGATCCGATACATATTACACTAGCTGTTCTCATTGCCGGTTTGTTATTTAAATGGTTCCAATCCTCTATCGAAAAAGGAATTCTGGGAATGAGTCGTGCAATCCCATCACGTTTGTTTATAGCGCTAGTTGTAATCGTTCTCGGTTTGATCTCCAGTGTAATTACTGCTATTATTGCGGCAATTGTTCTCGTTGTAATTGTAAGCGTATTGCGTCTTGAAAGAAAATCAGAAATCCGTCTTGTCATTCTTGCCTGTTTCTCTATCGGACTAGGCGCTGCCTTAACTCCGATTGGTGAACCTTTATCAACGATTGCTGTTAGCAAGCTGGATGAAGATTTCTTTTACTTGCTTGAATTAATTGGCCCAGATGTCATTCCGGCAGTCACTTTGTTTGGTATTCTAGCAGCGTTCATTGTCAATCCTGCCAGAAGAGAAGATGGTCTCTCCGCTAGCCTTGAAGCCGAAAGCTATCCTGAGATTCTAATCCGTGCTTTTAAAGTGTATCTGTTCGTCATGGGACTTACATTACTCGGGGCGGGGTTTGAACCGTTCATCGAAAAGTACTTGCTTGGACTCAGTCCTCAAATCTTATATTGGATCAACATGATTTCCGCTATCTTGGATAATGCGACATTGGCTGCTGCTGAAATCAGTCCTCAAATGAGTGATACTACTCTCATCTCTATTTTACTTGGGCTGCTTATCAGTGGAGGAATGCTTATCCCAGGAAATATCCCGAACATTATTGCTGCGGGCAAATTAAACATCACAAGCCGGGAATGGGCAAGATTTGGGGTCCCTGTTGGCTTGATTGCAATGGTTATTTACTTTATCGTCATTCTTATATTCTATGTATAATAAAAAACTCCTGGATAAGCTCCAGGAGTTTTATTTCATTTTGACATTTCCACTGTAAAATCTGCCAAGAGCCGGGCGCCAAACCCTGTCGCAGTTTTTGGATAATACCCAGTTGCACTGCCGCTTTCCATCACTCCTGCCATATCGACGTGCAGCCAGTTTACTGACTCAGATACAAAACGGCGCAGGAACAGTGCAGCTGTAATCGCTCCAGCCTCACCTTTTGAGCTGATGTTGCACAAATCCGCATAATCACTGTCAAGATATCGGGCATAGTCGTTCATTAATGGAAGTGGCCAGACTCGATCCCCGTTACTTTCACCAATTTCCTTCAATCGAGCAGAAAGCTCTTCGTCCCCAAACACACCTGCAATTTTCGAACCAAGTGCATTGGCCACCGCCCCTGTTAATGTTGCAATATCAACGATGTATTTCGCTCCTAGATCCCCCGCCCGAATTATACCATCTGCCAAAATGAGCCGTCCTTCTGCATCAGTATTTCCCACCTGAACAGTTAATCCGTTTTTATAGCGAACGACTTCAGATGGTAGGAGGGATTCTTTACCTGGCATGTTTTCCACCATCGGAATCAAGGCTGTTACATTCACTTTTGCTCCCGACAAAGACAATAATTTCATTGCCCCGGCAACGGCTGCTGCTCCTCCCATGTCCATCCTCATATCACTTATATCCCGACCACGCTTCAAACTGATTCCGCCCGTATCAAAAGTGACTCCCTTACCAACAAGCGCAATAAGCGGTTTACTTTCGTCTCCCCGATAAACCAATTCAACAAACGACGGGTCATATTTACTTCCCCGATTTACAGCCAGTACCCCATGCATCTCCATTTCTTCCAATTGCGGCTTCCTGAAAATGTTCACTTTCACTTTCTCGTTCTCAAAAGCTTCCTGAAGCACCTCTGGAAATGTTTCAGGATTCAGGACATTGGGTAACTCATTCATCAGATCTCTTGAAAAAGACACAGCTTCGGCCCTGATTTCCCCTTCACGAATAAAGGGCTCAACACCCTCGTAATCTCTCAATTCCAATTTGGTTTGAAACGGGGTTTGGCTTGATTTATATGTAAAAAATTGATAGGAACCGAGATGCCATCCTTCTACAAAAGCACGGACAGTCTCACCTTTTATTAGACCAGGTACTTCATCTGATAGTTCACTCACATTTAAATAAGCCTTATCCACTTTCCGAGAGCTCAAATTTCTTGCGATCGCTCCAGCCAAATTGCGAATGTCCTCATATGTTTGTTGCTTTTTATTTAACGGCTTGATTACCAGATAGAACTTCCCATCAATCCATACGGGATTGATGCGAGAACTGCCGTTTTCCATATATTCCGTGATATTCGCCGCATGTTGAACTGTTTTACTGTTGGAAAATAAAATCTCCGCTTTCATTCACATTCACTCCTCTTCTGTAAAAATAAGCATTATTTAAACAAATTGCGAATGGAATCAAATAGTTTTTGGAAGAAGTTCGCTACACCGTCCCAAAATCCTTCATCGCCAACAACCTTTTCCAACTTCCCTTTTATATCTTTAGAAATATCTTCAAGCTGCTGCTTCACTTGCCCGAAATCAATATCCAAATCACGCATTTTGTCAAAAAGATCGATCAACAACTGACGGTCTTTCTCACTAAGCTCAATATTCATTTTGTTCAATTGCTCCTGAACGATTTGCTCTACATCTTCTCTCGTTGCGGGGTTTTGCTCTGCAATCATTTTTTTAATCTCAGTCAGCAGTTCCGTTACTTGCTCATCGCTCATCCCCTCTTTGTCCGCCAACTCTGTTGCCAATTCCAACTCTTCATTAGCAACCTCCATGCGGTCCTGATCAAGGACTTCCCCCTTGCTTTCATAAGCCTTATAAATTCCAACCAAAGCAGAGTGTCCTGTCACTTTAACAGGTGACGCCACATCAACATTCGCATTTTCCACCCCAGCTGTTAATAGAGCGTTCGCATACATTTCAGTTGTAACCTCAGTAATATTTTCAGGGGTTACAATTTTTACAACCAAACCGTTTCCCTTATCTTTTAATGTGATTTTTGCTGACGAAAACATTCTGGAATTTGGATTCCCATTAATTAAGCGAGCCAAATCCTTGGCCGTGACTGTAATTTCATCAACATTTTGCGGATTATCCACTTTCAGAAGCCTTCTCACTTCTTCTTTCTGTTCAGTTGTAAGAGTTTCACCATAAACAACGATCGGTACGCCGAGCTTTTCATTAATCACATCATCATTTTCTGCAAATGCCTGCCCCTGTCCGAAAAAGATGAATCCGATACTTAGGATGCCTGCCAAAAACAGCTTGCTTGCTTTTTTTATCATGTTGAATGCCCTCCTATGACTTTGGATGAAGCTGATCTAAATAATTCACTGCTTCATCCAATGTTTTAACCGGTACTATTTTAACGTCATATCCATATTTTTCAACTTCCGCTTTTACTTCTTTTTCATTTGTATCCCCTGGAAGAAGATCCATAGGACAAAAGAATATGTCCATTCCTGCTTTATCAACTGCTGCAATCTTCTCGGTTATACCACCGATTTGCCCGACATTTCCATCTTTGTCAATTGTACCTGTCCCAGCTACTTCGTAACCTTTAGTAATATCCTCACCTGTCGCTTGATTGTATATTTCAAGGGAGAACATTAGACCTGCAGAAGGTCCGCCTATATCTCCAGCCTGAATATTAACCTTCCGGCCTGTCTTGACTTCAACATATTCTTCAAAACCAACCCCAATCCCAGGCTGCGACTTCTTTCCTGGAAGCAGGATCAGCTCCACCTGCTCTTCTTTCATTTCCCCATCACGGTCAAAAACAACAGTGATGCTTTCACCTGCTTTTTTTCCTTTAAAATAAACAAGTAGATCTTCGGTTGCATAAATTGTTTTTCCGTCAACCTTCGTAATAATATCTCCCGTCTCAATGATTCCTTTCGCCTTTGAGTTTTGGCTGAAATTCCTTACAATCATCCCTTTGGGAATTAGTTGTACTTCTTCACCCGCCGCTGTCAATCCAGCGATAATGGCATTTTCTTGAGAGGATTTCATTAAATAAGCAAGCCAACGATTGTATTCCTTTTCAGACATGTCCCCTTTAACAGCATGTGATCGCTGAATATCTGTATGCGGTGCAAGGAGGCCATATGCTAAATAGTAAATATTACTTGCCTTCACTGACAGGACAGTAGTCAAATATAAATGGCCCTGCTCCACCTTTTCCCCTTTTTCAACCGTTACCTTCGAGCTCAGTTCCTCTACTGAACCCGGCTGAAATAAATAAAAAGGCGTAGGAACAAACAAGGTGACAGCGAATATTAAGCATATAATAATGATGATTCTTTTTCTTCTTGTCATCTGTACATAATGTTTCATGGATTATGTCATGTTCCTTTCCGTTCCGGCTTTTGTTGGTCCCAATGCTTAAATATTCCCATCCATTTATTGATATTGTACTTTTGAATTGCCATTTTTGTCCATATTTAGATGATCATGCTGTCGGAGCCGAACCAGGCGGCAGAGGAATTAACGATAATCCTCGTTGAATTGCTAAGCCGCCTTCATATCCTGCGGGGCCATACAATTGCGGTTCATAACCGCGAGAATGGTTCTTTTACTAATATAGCCATCCTGCAAGAAAGATTTCTACTATAAAGGAGATTGACCCGACAATGAAACAATAAGTTTATCCAAGCCTAATAATAGTCTGGGTGATGGTCTACAATATAGGGAATCGCCGAGAACATGGATCCGATTGTATTGAACAGCATTCATCTTTTCCCAACCTGGGCGTTGTTTTAACATTTCCGGCCTAACCTTGTCTTCTTCAATCCCTACCCAAACCATGCATATATGGTCAGGATTTCTTTTAGCAACCTCCTCCCAATCCGTTCGAACATTTGCTTGAGGCTCGGATTCAAAAATATTCCGGCCTCCCGCAAGCTCACTGATTTCCGTCAGCCAATTTGGCCCTCCCGGAGTAAAGACAGGTTTGGGCCACCATTCCCAATAAATCGTGAATTTTTCTTTCCTAGTCTTGGCCAGAGTCCTCCTTTTCCGGATTTCTTCCCTAAAATAGTTCGCCCGCTCATTGCCCAAAGAAGAAAAACCACAGGCTTCGCCAACCTTTTCTATATCACAGGCAATTTCTTCTAGAGAATTAGGATTAAGAACGATATAAGGGAGATTTCGCTTACTCAGTTCATAAATGTTTTTTTCCATTCCTGGAACGCTAAGAGAAGCAATGACAAGGTCAGGCTCCATTGCTTCGACTTTATCCATATCAATCGTAAGATCTGGACCTATCCTTGGTAAACCTTTAATATTTTCAGGCCAATTAGAATAATCATCCACGGCAACCAGAAGGTCTTCCTTCCCCAAATAGCCAACAACCTCCGTATTGCTTGGACACAATGAAACGATCCGCATGCCAACGATGCTCCTTTCGAACTATTCCCTTCGTTTCTTTCTTGGATTGGACATCCTTAAAATCCAGCTGTCAACAATATAGACTAACGGCCTTGTGCAGTAATTTCTGCTAAGTAGTGTAAATTTAAGTATTTAACTGCTCCAGTACCATTCTGTTCGGTATCCTCTTTATATCTTACTTCAAATACATTAGTTGATGCCTTCCCCAAAAATGATTTTTCATCTTTTTAAGGCCAACGACCTGTTTGTAGAATTCATCGCAATTGTGCAGCTCTTCCATTTTTCCAAATTCGCCTTGTGTATTTGCATCCAGAGTTTTATCGAGCTTGCTCGATTAAATTCCCTCTGAAAATCTATGGCATCCGCCTTCTTTCAACCGGAGTTTTGACCCCCACTGGATAGAATACCAATACACATTCCATCTCACCAAGTCCGAGACTTCTGCTGAATAAAGTTAAAACTGGAAAACATCAGAAAAGAGGAAAGCCCCTGTTTAGCGATGTGATGCTGAACAAGGGCCAAATATTTTTTCATTAAACAGTAACGTTTTACTTATCAAACGCGCCTTGGCGTATTTGCGGCCAGGTTTTATCGAGCTCCGTTCGATATATTTCCTCTGAAAATCTGTTGTATCCGCCGGAGGCTTTAACTTCTTTCAGCCAAAGTTTGAACCCCTACTGAATAGAATACCAATACACATTCACCTCACCACTTACGAAAATGGGAGACTTCTACTGAATGAAGTTAAAACACTCTTTATTCGCTGAGAATTAATTCTCCAAGCTTTAACGGTTCAATGTAATCTCCGTTTTTGTAAGCTCTCATATTGCCGCCGGAAATCTCGTCAATCAAGGTAATTTCTTTATTATCTCCTGCTCTTCCAAATTCGAGCTTAATATCATATAAGTCAATGCCTTTTTTCTCAAGGTCAGCTTTAATAATTGAACCGATTTCCCGTGTCAGTTCCTTCAGCCTTTGATATTCATCATGACTCAAAATACCAAGCATAGCCAATGCATCTTCGCTAATTGGCGGATCCTGACGCACATCATCCTTCAAAGTCACTTCGACAAATCCATCCAGTTCCTGGCCTTCTTCTGCATACATACCATATCTGCGCAGAAAGCTCCCTACTGCGCGATAACGGCAAATGACTTCCAGACCATTTCCGAACATCTGCGCCGGCTTTACTGTCATCGTTGTGTCCTCTATACTTGCATTAACGAAATGGGTCGGAATTCCCTTTTGCTCTAAAAGTTCAAAGAAATATTTAGTAAGACGAAGACCTGTTTTGCCTGCCCCTTCGATTGTTAAACCGACTGTATTGGCACCTGGATCGAATACTCCGTCTTCTCCAGTTACATCATCTTTAAATTTTAATAGATAGTTTCCATCTTCCAATTCAAATACGGTTTTTGTTTTACCTTCATAAACCAATTTCATTCGGCTGTCCCCCATGCGTTAATTTCGTTATGTTCATATCATACCACAGTATATTATAAATCCATTGAAGATAAATAGGGCATTATGTTGCAATATTATGAGAGGTATGATCCTGTCCCGAATTTCATTGAAAACCGCTCAGCGTATGGAAAAACTCTTTCAGGAATTTATGAAAAAGAAGTTCCGTCGGCATGAGCTTTCGATTTGTCGGAATGATCATCCCAACCGTCCGTGTCACATTCTGTTCCGCAAGCGGGATTTTGACAGTTGTACGCGGCAAGCTGTCCACAAGAGTGATTTCCGGAAGCAACGTGACCCCTAGACCAGCAGCCACAAGCCCCTTGATAGCGTCGATATCTTTTCCTTCAAAAGAAACCTGCGGATCAAACCCATATTGCCGACAGGCATTTTCAACGATATTTTGCAATATATATCCCTTAGGAGATAAAATGAACGGATCATTTCGCAATTCATCCAACTGTAAGGACTTTCTGGTGGCCAGAGGGTGCTTTGCGTACAGCAGGGCGACTAGCTTCTCCACAAATAAAATCTCACTTTTCACCCTTTGGTCATTTTTAGGAACTGGTCCAAGCAAAGCCAAATCAATGTCACCTAGTACAACCTTCTCTACTAGATAGCGGTATGAATCCTGATGAAGCTGAATATTAACAGTTGGGTGTTCTTTTCGAAAAGCCGAGATGACCGTTGGCAGTAACGATGCCGCAAGACTGCTGGGAAATCCGATGCGAACCGTACCACGTTCGGGATCCAGTTGTTCCTCAATCTCTCTTTTTGCCTCATAAATCAAGTCCATAGCGGTTTCCATTTTTTCTAAAAACATTTTTCCAACATGCGTCAGGCGGATATTCCGTCCTTCCCGTATAAACAGATCGACTCCCATCTCTGCCTCCAAGTTGACAATCTGTCGACTGACAGCAGATTGAGCAACATGCAGGGCTTCTGCTGCTTCTGTCATATGTTCTCGATGAGCTACTTCGATAAAATACTGGATTTGCCTTAATTCCATCCTGATTCTCCTTTTTACGAGTGTCTTGCTCCAAACGAACAGGATGTCCTAAACCACTGAACCCTAAGCCCTTTGGAGTAATATTTTATTGCACACAGAGGCCTTCAGCGAAGGATCAAACCAAATGATTGTGGTGGCTAGAAATCTTTCTCATCGCTATTCGTTTTGTACTTTTCTCATGATTAATCTCAAAAAAGCATCAAATTTATCTCAAATCCGTATTGCTATAGATTAATTGTAAAGGATAGAATGAATTGTACCAAGTTTCAGGACGTGGAAATTTTTAAAAAATCAAATACAGGTGAATGGGAGTGATAACAAATGGCAATGATTATGGAAATGGAAACTCATAAATTCCAAACAGCCAAAAAGTATATCGAAAGTGTGTATGATACAGTTAAAGAACGGAATGCTAACGAACCTGAATTCCTCCAGGCTGTCCAAGAAATCTTCCACTCTCTTCTTCCCGTATTAGTTAAAAATCCAAAGTATATGGAAAACGGAATATTAGAAAGAATTGTAGAACCGGAACGCATGATTTCATTCCGGGTACCTTGGGTTGACGATAAAGGGAAAGTAAGAGTTAACCGCGGATTCCGCGTACAATTCAATGGTACTCTTGGACCTTACAAGGGCGGACTTAGATTTCATCCTTCCGTTAATGCAAGTATTATCAAGTTTTTGGGTTTTGAACAAACGTTTAAAAATGCCTTGACAGGCCAAGCAATTGGCGGCGGTAAAGGTGGAGCCGATTTTGATCCGAAGGGAAAATCCGAAGGGGAAGTCATGAGATTTACACAAAGCTTCATGACAGAGTTAAGCAAGTATATCGGATCTGGCATTGATGTCCCTGCTGGTGATATCGGGGTTGGCGCAAGGGAAATTGGCTACTTGTTTGGTCAATACAGAAAAGTAGCAGGCCATTACGATGCAGGGGTTCTTACCGGAAAAGGCATCGGCTATGGCGGAAGCCTTGGTAGAACCGAAGCAACAGGATACGGACTCGTTTATTTTGTAGACGAAATGTTAAAAGACAAAGGTATGAGCTTCGAAGATAAAACAGTCATCGTATCTGGATCTGGAAATGTATCCATTTATGCGATTGAAAAAGCACAAGAGTATGGCGCCAAAGTTGTCGCCTGCAGCGATTCCAATGGATACATCTACGATGAAAAAGGTATCTGCCTTGATACACTTAAACACTTGAAAGAAGTGGAAAGAAGCCGGATTTCTGAATATGTCAACGAACATCCTCATGCAAAATACATTGAGGGAAGCGATGGTATTTGGACAATTCCATGTGATATTGCACTTCCTTGTGCAACACAAAATGAGCTTAACGAAAAAGCTGCAAAAACGCTTGTAGCTAACGGTGTAAAAGCGGTCGGAGAAGGGGCAAACATGCCAACAACGCATAATGCGGCTGAAGTGTTTCTTCAAAACGATGTTCTCTATGCACCAGGAAAAGCCTCCAATGCTGGCGGTGTAGCTGTTTCAGCTCTTGAAATGGCTCAAAATAGCTCCCGGATTGCATGGCCGCTTGAAAAAGTCGACGCAGAACTGAAGAAAATTATGGTGAATATTTATCGAAGCAGCGTAGAGGCTGCTGAAAGCTATGACTTGAGCGGTAACTTTGTTGCTGGCGCGAATATTGCTGGGTTTACAAAAGTTGCTGACGCTATGATTGTCCAAGGGGTCATTTAATCCCCGTAGAATATATTAAAAAGCGGTTCGATCAAATTTGATCGAACCGCTTTTTTCTTTACTCCCGAGGAAAAATTTTTCCGGGGTTTAAAATTTGGTTGGGGTCCAATGTATGCTTTAATGCTCTCATGACATCCAGAGCTTCCCCGTGCTCTTCTCGTTGAAAATCGATTTTACCCAAGCCTACACCATGCTCGCCAGTGCATGTACCTCCTGATTTCAGAGCAAGTCTGACCATTTGATGATTCAAATTTACAGCTCTTTCAAACTCCCCTTCTACTTCTGGGTCATACAAAATCATTGTGTGGAAGTTGCCATCCCCTACATGTCCGACAACTCCTCCCTTGAATCCATATTCATCCAGCTTGTCACTTGCAAATTCAACATTTTCAGCCAGTTTTGAGATAGGGACACATACGTCTGTTGTCATGCTAGCCAATTGCGGGTTTCCATGTCTATAGGCATAGTTCAGTTCATGACGTGCCTTCCACAGAGCCGCTCGCTTAAGCGAATCTGTTTCAAATAAAAATTCAAGACAGCCCACTTCCTCTACAATAGCCCGGACAAACTCGATATCCTCTTTGTTTCCCCCTTTGTTGCCATGAAATTCAAAAAATAGCGATGGGGCTACTGGATAATCTGTATCAGAGTACTCGTTCGCCTGGCGTATGCTTCGCGCGTCGACCAATTCCATCCGCGCCATTGGAACTCCTGCAGTCAAAATAGCCGTAGCAGCTTCCACACAGCTGCTTGCAGAAGGGAATGAACATCTGGCAGCAACAGTATCTTCGGGAATTCCGTGCAATTTTAGGGCTATTTCTGTAAACACGCCCAAAGTTCCTTCTGATCCCACAAACAAACCATTCAGATGAAATCCCGATGAAGACTTTTTCGCTAGACTCCCCGTTTCGATTATCCTGCCGTCCGCCAACACAACTTTTAAGTTCAAGACTTGATCACGCATTCCCCCATAGCGGACAGTCATGGTTCCGCTCGCATTGGTTGAAGCCATCCCACCAATTGTAGCATCCGCTCCAGGATCAACCGGAAAAAATAACCCATATTTCTTTAACTCTTCATTCAACTGAATGCGTGTAATACCAGGCTGTACAATGACAACAAGATCATCGGGCCTCATTTCAATCACTTTATTCATTCTTTCAAAGTCAATGGAGATCCCCTTATTTATCGGGATTGCTTGGCCTTCCAAGCCGGACCCAGCCCCAAAAGGAACGACAGGAATTTTATGTTCATTGGCATAACGTAAAATTTTTTGTACATCTTCACTGGATTCAGGAAATACCACGACATCCGGATCAACAGCTCTGTGGTCAGACTCATCCTTACTATGATTCGTGATGATGGTTTCATTGACAGACGTCTTCTCTACCCCAATCAAAGTGCTCAAATCTGCGTATATATCCATGTCTATTCATCTCCCCTAGCCTTTTATATAAATAATATCATAATTATAACTATTCAACGGTATGAGGAAATACCTTTTTAAAAAGATCAGTTTATTCAAATATACCTGTCGCTTGATTTAATTCGATTAACGCTTTTGGTTCAATCTTTAATGTAGAGGATGGTTGCCCCGTGCCACCATAGGAACAGACCCCACCTCAAAACCTGTCACACTCCGAACTTCCTTTGGAGTGGCTAACTTTACCGCACTACAGCTAAAATATTGGCAAGCTGATCAAAGTCAACTTTTCTGCGACTTCCTGAAGCAACCCCCTCTCAGTTTTTATTATCAGCGTTGGTGCCGTTTGTTCAATTTCAATCCCAAAATAATCGGCACCTTCTTTTGCTGATAGCAGGGGTTTTTCGTGCTGAATAATTTCAAACGCAAATTTACAATCTTTTAAAACATTTTTCATAGACTCCACCACCTTAATATATTAAGAAGTCTGGTTGATTCTACTAAAAATGACCAAGGCAAAATCCTTGGTCATTTCGATTACTCTTCCGCTTTTTCTGGATGCTGCATATAGTATTTTCGCCCAATGTAAGTCTGGATTATGAGAAATATTCCACCAACTGCCCAATATAGCGGCAGGGCTGCTGGGGCATTCAAAGAGATGAAAAAAATCATAACCGGAGATATATACGAAAATAATCTCATTTGTTTTTTCTGTGCTTCCGGTACAGTTGCCAGCGAAAGCTGCGCTTGGGCAAAATAAACCATACCGGCAAAAATGGTCATGACTATATCAGAGTGCCCCAAATTAAACCAAAGGAAAGTATGCGAAGCAATCTCCTGTGAACTGCGGATTGCATAATATAGCCCCATTAATATCGGCATTTGAATGAGGATAGGCAAACATCCCATATTTAATGGATTCACTTCATGCTTTTTATAAAGCTCCATCATTTCCATTTGGATTTTCTGTTGCTCCTCTGATGTTTTTGCCTCCTTAGAACGCTTTTGAATTTCTTCCATCTCTGGTTTGAGCTTATCCATTTTCAATTTCATCAACTGCTGGTTTTTGTACGTTTTCAGCATAAACGGCATCAAGACTAAACGAATCAATAATGTGATGATAATTAGCGCCAAACCGAAGTTTCCGCCAAGAACAGTTCCAATCTCATGAATGAGCCAGACAAACGGTCGCACAAAGAAGTCATAAAAGAATCCGCTCTGATTGGTGACTCCTGAACAGCCTCCAAGCAAGGAGGAAGTAATAATCAGTATGAATAAAAGATAGAATTTTTTCTTCAATTGCACTCACCCTTCTATTTTAATTTTTATTTAAAATAGAAGGTGAACATGCTCATCTCCATCATCAGGACATAGTTTTCTCCTAACCATTTTAATAAACTGGAGGCAATGAGGGGTTGAAGGTTCATCGTAAACTTGTCTATTAAGAAAATTCTTCTCTTTTTTGATATTTTGATAGTGATTTTGTCTATTCACAAGACGAAATAGCGAAATAATCACCAAACTGAAAATCCAGATAATGAGGATCGTCAGCGGCACAGACCATTCTGCATATGAGTCCTGTAAAAGAATCTCGATCATTAGCAACACCCGATTTCTATTCGCTACTTCTAGTATAACGATAAATAGGAAAAAATAGAAATGGTATTTCAAATGAATCAAACCGGACAGATTACTGCCCGGTTTGATTTCACGTCAAAGCCTTTGCTGTTTCACGGTTTAAAGGCTCTAAATCCACTTCAAAGCCCATATCTTCAAGCATTTTCCAGTCCTGCGATCCCTCTTGCCCTTCTGTTGTCAAATAATCGCCGATGAAAATGGAATTGGCCGGATACAAGCCAAACGGCTGAAGACTGCGGAGATTGACTTCTCTTCCACCTGAAATCCGGATTTCCTTTGTAGGGTTGATAAAACGGAACAGGCAAAGCACCTTCAAGCAATAACGCGGAGTCAACTCGTCAGTCCCTTGAAGCGGAGTCCCATCCACTGCATGCAGAAAGTTCACCGGGATAGAGTCTGCATCCAGCACTTTCAAACTGCGCGCCATATGAACGACATCTTCCTTCGACTCTTTCATGCCGACAATGACGCCAGAACAGGGAGAAATTCCAGATGCTTTTGCCATCTCTACAGTATTGACTCGGTCATCATATGTATGGGATGTTGTGATATTTTGATGATGATTGCTTGATGTGTTGATATTATGGTTGTAGCGGTCCACCCCTGCTTCCTTCAAACGCTCTGCCTGTTCGGGTTTCAAGATGCCGAGACAGGCGCAAACTGTCATGCCTTTATGCTTGTCTTTGATTTCTTTTACCGCATCCACAACGATATCCAACTCTCGGCTTGCAGGTCCCCTTCCACTCGCTACAATACAATATGTTCCGGCGTTTAGCTCCGCTGCCCGGGCTGCTCCTGTAACAATTTCATCCTTCTTCATCATTGAATATTTTTCAATTGGAGCCTGTGATACGATCGACTGCGCACAATAGCCGCAATTTTCTGGGCAAAGCCCTGACTTTGTATTGATGATCATATTCAGCTTCACTTTATTCCCGTAAAAATTTCTTCTTACCTTGTACGCTGCATGCAATAGAAGCAGCAATTCGTCATCTGGGCAGTCAAGCACTGCCATGGCTTGTTCATCTGTCAGCTCATTTCCTGCTAATGAAGTTTCCGCAATCACATCATATATATTCATATTTTTCTCTCCCGTCAACTAGATTTTTTTACAATTCCCTGCATCCGATGTGCAAACACCCCTGCTAAAATGGCAAGAAATATATCCTTAGGAAGCGGAACTGCCATCCACATCCATGCCACCTTATACGAAAAAGCATCTGGCGCAGCAGCCCAAAGCTTGTAAGCAGCATACATCCAGTTCGTTCCAAATAAATAGCTGAAAACTGTTCCCAGCAAAGCAGCGATGATATATGAATAGATCTTGCTGTTTTTTTCAATGATTTTCCCTGTAATATATGCCGTAAAAATAAATGCAATGATAAATCCGAACGTAGGACTGAGCAGCTGCCCAATCCCCCCCTGAAACCGGGCAAATACCGGTGCTCCCGCAAGTCCAATAAATGCATAAACCGCCATTGAAATGGCCCCAAGACGACTCCCGAGAAAGGCTCCTGCCAAAACGGCAAAGAAGGCCTGAAGTGTGATAGGTACTCCCCCAATGACCATAAATGGAACAAAAGAAGTGATATTTGCCCCAATCATCATTAAGGTAGAAAATAAGCTGATATAAACCATATCCAAGGTCTTTAGTCTGCTTTTTGTTTTTACTAATTCACTGCCCATTTTCCTCACCTCTATTGTTTAATATATTAAGAGGATACTTGATATCAAACTAAATTGTCAACACAACTATAATTTTAGTTAACAATTATTTTTAGCGTTTTCTGTAACAACACCAATTTAAATATTAATGAAACAAAGGGATATTTAGGGATGATCCTAATGAATGAGATTGAGAAAAAATATAGTGACTTTCAGAGGTTTTCGCCTTTTACTATACAAAGCTAGGTGCGAGAGCGTTGACTGAGAATTGGACTAAGGAGATTTTTATGCAGCAGTTAGGGGATTCCCATCATTCGCTGGAGATTAAGCACATGGATTTTCTCCGTTGTTAAAAATAGATTGAAAAAACATTTCCGTTCAAAAAATACACCACGGCCTGACGGAACAGGTTTCGAATGGAAGAACTCCCCTGCCCTTTCGTCACCAAAGGAGTTTTATTATTTTAAAAGAAGGAAACCGAGATCTGGTTGCACATATTATCAAGCTGGAGCCACCTTTAATAAGAAGATTGTGATCCTTCGGATCTATGCTGACTATCCCTTAGGGAAATCAGCCATTTATAGGTAAAAGTGAAAACTTTGCAGAGTAACATTTCACCGAGCTAAAATCAGTGAAAAAAAGAAATGAGGGTGAGTGATGAATGGAGATTGTTATAGCTCCAGACTGAAACGCATGCCTGGTTGGAGGCTTAAGACCCATTTGTCTATTGAAATATTCCGGCTCCTTTACCAAAGGAGAGCAAATCAAACCGAATGATATCAAGCCATTCAAATAGAAAAACCACTGCGTCAGTATCTAGGGGCATTTGGCAGTTCAAACGCTCGCATTTTTTCCAGCAATCTTCTTGAAATAAATAAGCCGCGTGAAATCAATTTTCTAAACCTTGATTTCACGCGGTTTTATTTTAACGATTTGTATAAAATCGATTAGCTTTTAACTTGGCTCAGCTATTCTTCTGTGCCCGGTTTAATCCAGTCCCTTGATACGATTATTTAAAAACCTTCAACCGTTCATCAACGCTCTGGAATTGTTTTTCTCCCGGTGCACCCATCGGCTTTCCAAATGGCATTTGAGCCATTAGAGTCCAGTTTTCAGGAACATTCCAGATTTTTTGAACAGCTTCATCAATTAACGGCTGATAATGCTGTAAAGTAGCGCCAAATCCTTCAAGCTCTAGTGCAGTCCAAACGATGTATTGAAGCATTCCTGATGATTGCTGAGCGTACTCTGGGAATTTGTCAGCGTATGGCGGGAATTGCTCTTGCAAACCTTTTACAACATTAGTGTCCTCGAAAAAGAGGACTGTACCATAACCGCTTCGGAAAGCCTCCATTTTTTGAGCAGTCGGCTCAAATTGATCTTCTGGAACTAATTCTCTTAAAGCAGACTCAGTTATGTTCCAGAGCTTGTCGTGATTTTCGCCAAGAAGAAGTACTACTCGGCCGCTCTGGGAGTTAAAAGCAGTTGGCGCATGTTTGATAGCATGTGCAACGACTTCTTCAATCTTCTCATCAGAAATCGGTGATTCCTTGCTGATTCCATAAATTGAGCGTCTTTCTTTTACTGCAGTATAAAAATCTTGTTCTGTTTTGATCATGTTGACATTCTCCTCTTCTTTAAGCTTCCAAAATCAGATAAATTCCTGATGGATCTTTCGTTAGTATTACACCATTTTCCTCTATAATCCAAGCATCTAACTTTTCCAAGCGGCTGACAGCCTTCCTTCTTTCAGCCTCATCAGAAAATAATATAGTAAAGTGCTTCAAGCCTGTGCTTTTTTCCTCTGGTGGTCCTGCACCCGCACTACCCCAAGTATTAAGCCCAATATGGTGGTGATATTTGTCCCATGAAATGAACAATGCCTGGTTTCCATACCGCAGAACCGGATCAAAGCTAATCCCATCACAATAGAATCTCTTGGCATCCTCTAAATCGGATACTTGCAAATGAATATGCCCAATCACCGTTCCAGACGGCATTCCATTCCAGCCAGCTCCAGAGGCATCCATTAACAAGTTATCTATATTGAGCGGTTTTGTCGTCATGAAAACTTGGTCCTTTTCCCATTCCCATAAAGCTGCGTCTCTGTCCGCATAGATTTCTAAGCCATTCCCTTCCGGATCTGCAAGATACAGCGCCTCGCTAACGTCATGATCAGACGCCCCCTGAAGCGGGTAACGACTTTGGGCCAAATGCTTGATGACATCCGCCAAATCAGCCCTCTCTGGGAGTAAAAAAGCAATATGATATAGACCCGTCGTATGTGGGTGTCGGAGTTTTGCCCCTTTATCTTCTTCAAGCTTTAACAAAACCGTTTTTCCATTCGCTGTAAGTGACACTTTCTCTTGGCTCTGCTCATACACTTGAAACCCAAGAATATCTACATAAAATGCAAGCATCCGCTTGATGTTTTGCACTGTTAATGTTACTGTGCCAATGACAGGATCGGCGGATTTATCGATAAGCCACTCCTCCTTTTTTTATTAACTTACTTTATGTAAGTAACTATATATTAGTTTATTTTATCTGTCAAGAAGAAACAATTAGTGATATAATTATACTATCGAGGTGAGCTTATATGAACGGAAACACATGTCCAAAACTGGAGAAAGCCATGGGATTATTGGGACAGCGTTGGACCGGGCTTATCATTTACAATCTTTTAAACGGCCCACAGCGCTTTTGTACGGTTGAAGCAGCTATGCCAATTAGTGCTCGCGTCCTGTCTGAACGTCTAAAAGACCTAGAAAAAGAAGGAATCGTAAAAAGGCAGGTATATCCTCAAACTCCGGTCAGAATCGAATACTCTTTGACCGAAAAAGGGATGGCACTTGAACCGATTATGAATGAAATTGCTTCATGGGCCGAACAATGGGTGGAAAACCCTGATGAATAAATGCCGATTGCTCCAAAAGAGTCAGTCGGCATCTTTATTTTGAGTATTATGCTCCACTAATATAAATAATTATAGAGAAAGGGGTTTTTGTAAAGTGAAGGAAGAAATCATTCATAGGTTCACATCTTATGTAAAAGTAGATACACAATCCAATGAGAACAGTGACACATGCCCTTCAACATCTGGGCAACTGGCATTAGCCAATCAGTTGGTGAAAGAGCTTGAATCCATCGGCATGGCAGAAGTAACTATCGACGAAAATGGATATGTTATGGCCACCCTCCCGCCCAATACGGAAAAAGACGTGCCAACTATCGGATTTTTAGCGCATGTTGATACAGCGACAGATTTTACAGGCAAAAGCGTCAAACCTCAGATTGTGGAAAGCTATGATGGCAAGGATATTTTACTACATGAAGAGAAGCAAATCGTCTTGTCTCCGGAGAAATTCCCGTCCCTGTTGGATTGCAAAGGACATACTCTTATTACAACAGATGGAACAACCCTTCTCGGTGCAGACAACAAAGCGGGAATTGCAGAAATCATGACGGCTATGGATTATTTGTTGAAGCATCCTGAAATCAAGCATGGCAAAGTAAGAGTAGCTTTTACCCCTGATGAGGAGATTGGAAGAGGTCCCCATCGATTTGACGTCAAAGTATTCAATGCTTCATTCGCCTATACTGTTGACGGTGGTAAAATTGGCCAACTTGAATATGAAAGTTTTAATGCGGCAAGCGCCAAACTAATTGTTAAAGGGACGAATATTCATCCTGGAACAGCGAAAGGGATCATGGTCAACTCTCAAAGCATTGCCATTGAATTTCATAACCGCCTTCCCGCTGATGAAGTACCCGAATTAACTGAAGGATATGAAGGTTTTTACCACCTTCTCTCGTTTGAAGGCAATGTGGAAGAAACAATCCTTCATTATATCGTCCGTGATTTTGACCGGAAAAAGTTCGAGAAAAAGAAAGCATTTATGCAGCAGATTTCCGAAGAGCTGGGAGAAAAATATGGAACAGATAGGATCCAGCTGGAGTTGAAAGACCAATATTACAATATGCGAGAGAAAATCGAGCCCGTGAAAGAAATTGTCGAAATAGCTTCTGACGCGATGAAAAAATTAGGCATCAAACCGGACATCTCGCCAATCCGCGGCGGAACTGACGGATCTCAACTCTCCTTCATGGGACTGCCCACTCCGAATATTTTTACCGGCGGAGAAAACTTCCACGGCCCATACGAATTTGCCTCAGCCGATGTAATGGAAAAATCAGTGCAGACGATTGTGGAAATTGTGAAGCTGTTTGAAGAGCGCGCCGAAAAGTTCCAATAAAATCCGTCCATATTTTGACAACAATTTTATATTTTTGACAAAAATGATTGACTTTCAATTTGGCAGCTGACATAATATTTTTGATAATTATATCTAAAAATACCTTTAAACCAGTCCTGTGAGGCTGACAAGGTGCGCGCACGTCAAGCTGCGCGTTCATTTTGCTATGGAAATGTAACCAAGCACCTTGCCTTCAGGTAAGGTGCTTTTCATGTTCAAACTAACTTGTATTGGAGAGAAAAAGATGAACCAAAGAGAAATCCAAGTGGATGAGCGTTTGCCTATTCTGCAGAGCCTTCCGCTCAGCTTCCAGCATCTATTCGCCATGTTCGGTTCCACTGTCCTAGTGCCACTTTTATTTAAAGTCGATCCTGCCACCATCCTATTAATGAACGGTCTTGGCACACTGCTTTATATTTTTATTACTAAAGGCAAAATCCCAGCTTATCTGGGATCAAGCTTTGCATTTATCTCACCCGTTTTTGCAGTATTGTCCAAATATACAGGTGGAGAAGGATATGCTTATGCACTCGGAGGCTTTCTTGCTGTCGGTGTGATCCTCGTCATCATCTCATTGATTGTCAAACTTGTTGGTACCGCCTGGATCGATTTCATTTTTCCTCCAGCAGCAATGGGGGCTATCGTAGCTGTCATTGGATTGGAGCTTCTCCCAGTCGCTGGTGAAATGGCTGGATTAGTAAAACCTGAAGGTGCACTGGAGACATGGAAACCAGATCCGGATACTATGTTGGTTTCATTATTAACACTGGGGATCACCATCCTCTGCTGGGTCACCCTGCGTGGATTTTTAAAGATTATTCCTATCCTGATCGGTATTGTCTCAGGCTATATTATCGCTTTCTTTGTAGGGATTGTCGATTTAAAGCAGTTTCATGATGCCGCTTGGATTTCCGCTCCCACATACTACGCGATGAAATTCAATTGGGCGGATATCTTTCTCATTCTTCCCGCAGCGCTGGTTCTGGTACCAGAACATATCGGCCACCTAGTTGTTACCGGAAATATCGTCAAAAAAGATCTGGTAAAAGATCCGGGACTCGACCGCTCTTTAATGAGTAACGGGATTTCCACAATCATTTCCAGCTTTGTCGGTTCAACGCCAAATACGACATACGGTGAAAATATTGGGGTATTAGCGATTACGCGAGTCTATTCCACATGGATCATTGGTGGTGCCGGAGTCATTGCCATCGTCCTTTCTTTCTGTGGGAAGTTAGCTGCCTTGATTTCCTCCATACCACAACCGGTTATGGGAGGCATCTCGCTTCTTCTATTTGGAATCATCGCTGTGAGCGGGCTTCGCATGCTAGTTGAATCAAAAGTTGATTATAGTAACTCTCATAATATGATTTTAACCTGTGTAGTCCTGGCAATTGGTGTAAGCGGAGCTTCCTTACACATCGGACCTGTCACGCTGGCTGGAATGGGACTAGCAACTGTAGTTGCCATTCTCCTTAGCCTTTTCTTTAAATTATTAGAGGCATTAAACCTATCAAATGAATAGTCAAAAACGAAACATGCGCGGGGCCTCAGAAATCCCTGCGCATGTTTTGCCTTTATTAGGCTCCTTTTTTAACGACCATCTCAGATTTTCCACCCTCCACTACTACACAAGCCGACGCATCTCCTATAATATTTACTGACGTTCTTAACATATCAAGAATTCGGTCGATCCCTGCAATCAGCGCAATTCCTTCCAATGGCAGATTAACAGCTGTCAGCACCATCGTCAGCATAATCAGCCCTGCTCCCGGAACCCCTGCTGCTCCAATGGAAGCCAGCGTTCCCATCAACGCAACAATCAAGATCTGGGCCATTGTTAATTCCACCCCAAAATATTGCGCGATGAACATGACTGCAATCCCTTGATAAATAGCCGTTCCATCCATATTGATTGTCGCTCCGAGCGGAAGGACGAAACTACTCGTTCCTTTTGAGACCCCCAAATTTTCCTGAGTGTTTTTCATCGTAACTGGAAGCGTCCCCGAACTGCTGCATGTAGCAAAAGCAACGGATGCTGCAGGGAAAATGCCTTTGAAAAAATAGTAAGGACTCATTTTTCCGAATGACTTAACCGCTGCGGAATATACAAGTGCCACATGGACGATAACTGCAACTACCATGGCAATGATCACTTTAATCAACGGCATCAAGACGGAAGGTCCGTATGTCCCGACAATCGGTGCAAGCAAGCCAAAGATTCCAAGCGGAACAAGTTTCATAACCATGTTTGTAATTTTATACATCACTTCAGATAATCCTTCAAAAAATCGTTGAACCGGAAGTGCTTTTTCACCTACAAGTGAAATACCGATTCCAAGAAAGATAGCAAAGAAAATAATTTGCAGGACTGCTCCTGTAGTTAATGCCTCAATTGGGTTTGTTGGAATAATATTTAATAATGTTGTAATAACACCCTCAGTTTCAGGGGCATCCACAGCTTCTCCCTGAACAGCAATTTCTACACCAGCTCCCGGCTGAAAGACAAATCCGGCAAACAAGCCAAGTGCAATGGCAATGAAACTCGTCACAAGAAAATATCCTATTGCTTTTCCGCCTAAATTACCGAGCTTTTTTATACTTCCTGCATTCGTCACACCCACCACGATTGTCGAAAGAATCAAAGGAACAATGATAAACTTAATAAGCCTTAAAAACAGATCACCCAGCGGCTGGATAATCGTCGCTCTTTCTCCAAAAGCGATTCCAACAATAATAGCAAGAACAAAAGCTGCCAAAATCTGAAACATGAAGTTTCGCTTCATATCGAGCCCTCCTCGTATTGCTGTCGTGAGGGAAGAACATTATGGCAATACTGAGAGACTTTTAATGGAATCACCAGGCTGAAGTACAGGCTGAACCATCTCCTCTTTGTTCATATACTTCAAGCCCATCCCGGTATTGATGATAATCACTCTCTCATCCTCTTTCATCCATCCGGACTCTCGCAGCTTCCGTGCCGCAAAAAATGCAGCAGCCCCTTCCGGACATACGAAGGCTCCTTCTTCTCTTATAATATTTTTCTGTTCTTTTATAATTTCTTCATCTTTAACTGCCAGTGCGCACCCATTTGTTTCATAAATAGCTTGAAGAACTAGAAAATCTCCCAAAGCTTTTGGAACATTGATTCCGAACGCCAGCGTTCGTGAATCAGGCCAAAACTCGGATTCTTTTTTCTTCTCTTCCCACGCTTTTACAATCGGCGCACACCCTTCCGCCTGAACAGCTACAAACCTAGGCATCTTCCTAGAGTTAATCCACCCAAGATTTTGCAGTTCTTTAAACGCCTTATAAATAGCGATAAGTCCGACACCGCCACCCGCTGGATATAGGATGACATCAGGCGTTTCCCAGTTCAACTGTTCTGCAATTTCAAAGCCCATCGTTTTCTTCCCTTCAATTCGGTACGGCTCTTTTAATGTTGATACATCATATAAATGAAAATCGACAGCAGCCGTCGCTGCCATTTTACCTGCATCACTGATCAACCCATCAACGATAAACAAATGGGAACCTGCCGACGCTACTTCTGACCGTATTAGGGCCGGCGCATCCCTTGGCATGATGATCACAGCTTGAATGCCTGCTTTACAAGCATAGAGTGACCAAGCGGCTCCTGCATTTCCATTCGTCGGCATCACCAATCCTCTGACGCCTAATTCGTTCGCTTTTGAGATTCCAACCGCAGCTCCTCGCGCTTTAAACGTACCTGTAGGAGCCATTCCTTCATCCTTCATATACAGGTGGGTAATGTCCATATCTGAGCCTAGCTTCTTCATTGGAAGCAAAGGCGTCATCCCTTCTCCCAGAGATATGATATTTTTAGCGCTTTGAACAGGTAGTAGTTCATGATACCGCCAAAGATCATGACTTCTTTTCAACAGATCATCTGGCTTTAAAACTTTTGCCAATTTCCTTAAATTATAATTTACAAGCAGTGGCGCACCGCACATACAAAGCTGTTGAACTCTATCAGAAGGGTAAACCTCTGGACACTTGGAACAGGATAGATGCGTAGCGTAACTATGCGTCATAACGTTTCCTCCCTCATTCCATCCTATGCCTTTACTCATGTGCTTAGGACAGCCGCTGAATTTATATATATGAATTTTAAGGGAGGTGTTAGACAAATTGAACCACTGGTTTTCCTGAAATTGTGGAACTCCTGCGCGTATTTAGCAAGATAAAATTTTGTATGAGAGGGGCACTTTCGGGGCAGAGGAAAGTATTTTCACGGGTTGTAACCTCGATAAATCCGACAATTTCTTCGAATTCCAGCACATCCTGTGCGTCGTAGCAAACGTAGAAAACCTAATTCGAACTTTATACTCTCCTACTCTGTCAAAATCAAAACGTCCAGAAAGCCATTGTTTAACTGGCTTTCTGGACGGCCTTGATTTAGACTAAGATTTTACTACATCTGCAGGTACCTGCAAACCCAAACCTTCCGCAATCTTTGTTCCGTATTCCGGATCAGCTTTATAAAAGTGGCTAATTTGGCGAAGCTTGATTTCGTCTTTCTCAACAGGCTTCATCGCAGAAACAATGTTAGCAACAAGGCGCTCCCGCTCCTCTTTGCTCATTAAGCGGTACAGATCTCCCGCCTGTGTATAATGATCATTATGATCATAGCTCACACTTGCAGCTTCACCTGAGACCGAATATGCAGCAGGCTTATCTGAAGGAGATTCTAGCGGTCCTCCATAGCTGTTCGGCTCGTAGTAAACAGAACCTCCACCATTGTTATCAAAGCGCATCGCACCGTCACGCTGATAATTATCCACTTCATTCCGAGGTCGGTTGATTGGAAGCATTTGATGGTTTGTACCAACACGATAACGATGGGCATCATGATAAGCAAACAAACGTCCTTGAAGCATTTTATCAGGTGAAACGTCAATTCCCGGTACTAGTGTTCCAGGTGAGAATGTCGCCTGCTCCACTTCTGCAAAATAGTTTTCCGGATTGCGATTCAATACCATACGTCCAACCTCAATCAATGGATAGTCTTTGTGCGACCATACTTTAGTAACATCGAATGGGTCAAAACGGTACGTATCAGCATCTTCAATAGGCATAATCTGAACAGATAATGTCCATGATGGGTAATCGCCATTTTCAATTGCATTAAACAAATCTTCCGTATGATAATCAGGATTTTCCCCTGCCAGTTTAGCTGCAAGATTCACATCCAGGTTTTTGATTCCTTGGTCTGTTTTAAAGTGATATTTTACCCAGACACTCTCACCTTCCGCATTTGTCCATTTGAATGTGTGGCTTCCGAAACCATGCATGTGACGGAAGGTTGCCGGAATCCCCCTGTCGGACATTAAAATAGTTACCTGATGAAGTGATTCAGGTGATAACGACCAGAAATCCCACACTGCATTCGGATTTTTCAAGTGTGTTTGCGGATCTCTTTTTTGAGTATGAATAAAATCCGGGAATTTAATTGCATCGCGAATAAAGAAAACAGGAGTGTTATTTCCAACCAAGTCATAGTTGCCATCTTCTGTGTAAAATTTCACTGCGAAGCCGCGCGGATCTCTGACTGTATCTGAAGATCCCAATTCTCCCGCTACGGTAGAAAACCGTACGAATGTTGGAGTACGCTTGCCCACGTCAGACAAAAATTTCGCCTTTGTATACTTGGTCAAATCATTCGTTACTTCAAAGTAACCGTGTGCGCCCGCACCTTTGGCATGAACAACCCGTTCAGGAACCCGTTCCCTATTAAAATGCGCCAGCTTTTCCAAAAGGTGAACATCTTGAATAAGTGCCGGACCGCGTGATCCAGCTGTCATTGAATTTTGATTATCTCCTACTGGAGCACCCCAACTTGTCGTTAACCGGTTTTCTCTGTTTGTCAATTTCATCCCCGCCTTATTTATAATAATTTTAATTTAGATTTATAATACCATGCACGATAATCATTTTCAAGTTAAAATAATTATTATTTAGTAAAAGCAAGGCTTTCTTTCGAAAGAACCTGAAATAGACACTCTAGCAATATATTCAACCCGAAGACTTAATATTCCTTTTGTTCGGATTAAAAAGTTCCGAAAACTCACAAAAAAGGGTTATAATGGCCTAAGGAGAGGGGGCGTGAAGCAATCATGAATAAGAATATCATTTTAAAATCCGTTGGATTGGGAGTAGGAGTCGCTGCACTTGTACTAAACATTATGGAAATACTTGAAATTAAAGTAGGTATTACTCTTCTATCTATTGGCTTAATTTGTTTGGCAATCAGCAATCTTGAAAATAAGAAAAAGTAGCTCCAATACATAAAAAAACAGCCGTCTTTCATGACAGCTGTTAAACATTCACTTTACTTACATACTCAATATTTCTTTTATATCATCTTCCGTTAAACTGGAAAGCATCGTTTCTCCCGGCTGGATGACCTGCTCGATTAATTCTCGTTTCTTCTGCTGTAATTGATAAATCTTTTCTTCAATCGTTCCTTTTGTAATCAGTCGGATTACCTGAACGACATTTTTTTGCCCGAAACGGTGAGCTCTTCCTGCAGCCTGGTCCTCCACAGCAGGATTCCACCATAGATCATAAAGTATGACCGTATCTGCTGCTGTAAGATTCAAACCGGTGCCTCCCGCCTTCAATGAAATGAGAAAAATGGACTTTTCTCCATTATTGAACTGCTCGCTCATGCTCAGACGTTCCTGCGGAGGTGTCTGTCCGCTCAAGTAAAAGTGCGGGTAACCAGCCTGAATCAGTTCTTGTTGAATAATCTCCAGCATGCTTGTAAACTGTGAAAAAATTAACAGCTTCTTCCCATTCTCAATGGAGGACTTGACTGTCTCCATCAACTGCTCCAGCTTACCAGACTTGCCTTCATAATTTTCGAGAAAGAGCGCTGGATGACAGCAAAGCTGGCGTAGACGAGTAATGCCTGCCAAGATTTTCATCCGGCTTTTTTGGAACCCATCCCCCTGCAACGATGCAGCCGTTTCTTGCTGAATTCGCTGCAAATAGCCCACATACAGCTCTTTCTGCTCCTTAGACAGTTCGGTGATATGCGTGGATTCGATTTTTTCTGGAAGCTCCTTCAATACATCCGTTTTGAGCCTGCGTAAAATGAACGGCTTGATAATATGGGCTATTTTTCCCTGATCAAGTTTTTTGAAATCCTTCAGACCTGGAAACAGCCCTGGCATGATCGCCTGGAAGATTCCCCATAATTCATCAACTGAATTCTCAATTGGCGTCCCGCTTAATGCGAATTTGCGCGTTGCCCGGATGCTCCTGACTGCGGCGGCAGACTTTGTCGTGTAATTTTTGATAAACTGGGCTTCATCCAAAATAAGCGTATGGAATTGTTCGCTTTTATAAAGGTCGATATCCTGTCTGAGCGTGGAATATGACGTAATGTAAACATCTGCGGAGCCCGCCTCCAGGATTTCTTCCCTCTCCTCCCTCGTACCAGCCACAACAGCTGTCCTGATTGATGGAGCAAACTTATTCCACTCACTCTGCCAGTTATAGATTAACGAAGCAGGTGCAACAACCAAATGCTGGGCCTCTTCTTGTTCTGATAAAAGATAGGCAATGCTTTGCAATGTTTTACCCAACCCCATATCATCCGCCAAAATACCGCCTAGATGATAGTGGGACAAAGAACGGAACCATTGGTATCCAGTTTTTTGGTATTCCCTCATTGAAGCATTTAATCCTTCAGGTAACGGAAAGATTTGCTCTTCCGGTTTTTTTAGGTGATCCAACAGTTTTTTAAATGATGGGTCATAATGCTTTTTAGTCCGAAGCGCCTCGTCAACCTGAACACCACGATAGATCGGAACTTGGACGGTTCCCTGTTCCAGCTCCTCTTTCCTAATACGCAGATCTGTAAAAAGTTCCTGAAGTGATTGGAATTCATCCGTTTCAAGCGATAAAAAAGTCCCGTTCCTCATTCGGTAAAAACGCTTTTTCTCAATAGCGTTTCTCATAATATCAATGATCTCTTCATCGTCAATACCATCAAGCTGAAAACTGATTTCCAGCAACCCTGCCGATTCCTCTGTATTGATGCTCGTTTTAGGAACAGGCTGTTCCAAGGAAATAATTCTACGGATATCATCCGTCAGAAATAATTCGCACCGCTCTCCTAGTGCCGGGAGAATGAAAAACAGAAATTCATAAAGCTCCTCCTCCTCTAATTGGAGATGCAGCTCTTTTCCGTTATATTTCATGCCGGCGTTCTCGATGATATTCATGATTTCTTTCTCTTTTTCTACATCCCTGATCAAAATTTTCCCTGACTCTTCATGCTGATAAAAAGGGTTAACCATGATCCCGCCATAATCATACTCGAGCTTTGTCTTGATTGTATCCTCTTCCAAATCAATATAAGCTTTTGCTGTCAGCGGAACTTGGATAATTTGTTCTTTTACCTTTTCAGCTACTTGAACATTGCCCAGCTTTTTAAGCCGAGGTAGAACTTCAGACACAAAGGCATCCGCTTGATCCGCAGCAATGGATATCTTATTGTTTTTCATTCTTATTTTTAAAATTTTATCAATGAAAGGAAGAAGATCAGGCTGTGGAAAATAAATGTCTCCATTCAAAAAGACGAGCTCATACGGTTCCATATATATTGTATTCTCAATATCAGGAAGCAATAATTCAAGATCGTTTTCAGTGTTTTTACCCAGCTCATACTGGAATGGAAATTCTTCCTCGACGATTCTGACTCTATCAAAACTTTTGGAACCTAACTTTCCGATCATTTGTCGTTCCGTCAATTTTTCTAGTAATGAACGGGCAAACAATGGAGGGATCATTACAGATCTTGAGGTCGAATAAATGGCTGGGTTCATATAGTAGGATTTAATGCCTTCAGCATATAGCTTCTCGTTTTCAATGATCTGATACAGCTCATCCAAAATAGCCCTATCCGCCTGATCTATATCATGCTCTTCCGGGATGTAAGTGAACTTTTTTGTAAAAGGGTGCTCACGGCCGCCCTTTATATTTTCAATAAACTCTCCCACATCACGTACAACATAAGCATGATCTACACCTGCCTTCAACTCTACAAAAAACGCCTGTGGATTAGAAAAATCACAGTGATATTCAATTTTTAACGGTTCGCTCCCAAAAGACGGAATAATTTGCTGAACAGAGGCGCTGCCATCAAGCAACTGGAGCAAATCCGCTGCCGCATGATATTTCCCCCCATATGAGGCTCCCTTTATTTGCATCATTTCGTCTTGCTTTTCACAAATTTCAAGCATAGCCGCTACAATATGTTTACACTCATAATATTCTTCAAACGCTGGGCAATCGCAATATACCGCAACATTTTCCGGAAGCTCGCTTAGATTTACTTCCACCAGATAAGAATGATTCCCTTCCACATAAGTGCGGCAGATCCCACTTTCATAATCAAAAGTCAATTTTCCGACCCGGCCCTGGAAATAATATTCCCTCCCCCGCCTATAGGCGGTCGGATGAAACATTTCTGCTACTTGGTTCTTCTGTAAAATTGCCAAATCGCAATAAACCCTTCTTTCTATCCGGATTGATTGTTTACAACTTTTATGTTAAAAGTACATCTTATCTATTTTAGCATATATTCAAACTCATACATAATTGAAAACACACTTTGAAATTTTACAGATACAAATCTCTATTTTTGTAAAAGAAGAGATAAATATCCATTACTAAAAATCAAGTCGGAAAGCAATAAAGATGATGGATGCAGAAAATTTTGGGATAATAAGAAAAGTGGAAGCACCCGCTCAAAGCTTCAACTCTCATTTTCAATTACGGAAGGATGGTTATGATGTCAGAATTAAAACAAATTACATCTGAATCAGAATGGAAAAGCCTTTTGGAGGGTTCAAACGAAAAACCTGTATTTTTGTTTAAACATAGTACAACATGTAATGTCAGCGCAGATGCCTATAAGGAATATCAGGAATTCGAAACGGATCTGGACAAGTATTTTTTGACTGTAAGTGAAAGCCGTCCAGTTTCAAATCAAGTAGCTGAAGATTTAGCCATAAAGCATGAGTCGCCACAAATTTTCCTTTTAATTGATGGAAAAGCTGCGTGGAACACTTCTCATTGGAATATCACTGGGAAAAATATCAAGGAAGCATTAACAGAGCATATCAAATAAGATGTAGACAAACCGCGTGAAGTCAGATGTAAAAACCTCGATTTCACGCGCTTTTTTTATACTAACTTCTAATCATTAGCCAGTCTTTTCAACGCCTCTTTCATTATTTGAACTCCATTGACACAATCCGAAAGGGACGTCCATTCTTCCGGTGAATGACTTTTTCCGTTATGGCTCGGAACGAAAACCATGCCGGATGGAACGTATTTCCCCATAATCATCGCATCATGTCCTGCACCACTTGGAATAGTGGTTGTCGTTAATCCATTCTTTTCAGCGGCGGAACGAATTATCTTCTGAATTGAATCAGACGCGATTACCGGTGGGATTTTGATTTCTTCTTTCATTTCAACAGATAGCCCTCGCTTTTGGGAAATCTCATGTGCCGAACGCTTCAAAGCCTCCAGTATTTGATCCCGAGCATTTTCATCGATATCTCTCGTATCAACCATCAATTTTGTTTTACCTGCGATTACATTTGTTCCGTTGGGAAAAACATGCACTTTTCCGACAGTCGCAACAGCCGTTTCACTATATTTTCGCGGTATTTTTTCTACTTCCAGGATGAACTCGCCTGCCGCCGCCACTGTATCTTTCCGATACTCCATCGGTGTGTTTCCAGCATGATCTGTTTCGCCATAAAAAGTAAAAGACATCCAAGCAGGTCCAGCAATTCCATTTACAACCCCGATATTCTTCCCTTCTGTTTCCAACCTTTTGCCCTGCTCAATATGCAATTCCAAAAAAGCGTAGATTTCATCCGGACTCCGGAAAGCTGAAGAAATATGCTCAGGGGTAAAACCGCTTTCTAACATCGCTTCATATAATACTATTCCAGCTTTGTCCTTGAACCTCTTCAAGTCTTCCTTTTTTACTTCTCCCATCATCGTTCTGCTCCCGAACAAGCTGTTATTGAACCTTGCTCCCTCTTCGTCAACAAATGCAACAAGCTCAATAGACCTTTTCAATGGAACGTTGGACTTGATAAGCGCCTCAATAGCCAGCAGGCTGCTTACACACCCGAGCGGACCATCAAAAACGCCTCCATTAGGGACGCTATCCAAATGGGAACCCGTCAACACCACAGGAAGCGCCGGTTCTTCTCCCTCAATCCGTCCGAACAAGTTTCCAATCGCATCTTCTCTGATGGTAAGACCTATTTCTTCCATCCATCCGTTGAACAGTTGCTTAGCCTTCCTTTCCTCATCTGTATAAGGAAAACGGGAGACTCCTCCCTGCTCTGTTTTACCGATTTGCGCAAGCTCATTCAGCTTTTCTGCCAATTCAATCGGATCAATTCCTTCATAAGATGAGCATTTGTTTAATCCTTTCAGCAATCGTTTTCTTGAAAAAACTGTTTCCATCATCCACACCGCTTTTCAGTGAGATCTGTGTTTATATATTAAGAATAGCGAATGCCAAGCAGTTGGACAAAAGATATCTATTCTCTTTTTTCGAGGGCTTGTGTACAATTGAAAAGAAAACTAGTCGGAATATTTCAAGAAAGGTGGGTTTTCATGATTACCCTAGATCCAAATGGACTACAGAGCAGAGAAAAGTACAAACTGTTAACCGGCTCCATCGTTCCACGGCCGATAGCATTTGTCACCACCACTTCTACTGTAAATGGAACGGTTAACGCAGCACCATTCAGCTTTTTTAATATTGTTAGCAGCGAACCCCCAATCATTTCGCTATCTATTGGAAGGCGGGCAGGAAACACTATAAAGGACACTGCGCGTAATGCCGTAACAAACGGTGAACTTGTCGTCCATATCAGCACAGAAAACCTCATTGAAGATATCAATGAAACGGCTGCCTTGCTTCCGGCAGCGCGAAGTGAGTTGGAACTAACAAGCCTTACTACAATAGACAGCACAATTGTCAGCGTCCCAGGAATTTTAGAGGCAAAGGTACGATTTGAGTGCCGCCTTGAGCAGCATCACGAAATCAGAAATGATGCGGGGGGTATCGTAACCGATTTTCTTATGGCTCGTATCGTTTGTATACATATAGATGAAACAGTATATGATCCAGAGAAAGGCTATGTTTTTACTGAGACATTGCGTCCTGTTGCTCGACTTGCCGGAAGCAACTATGCAGAGCTTGGAAAAATGTACAGCCTTATCCGGCCTGAATAATTTTTCCATTGCAATGGGGACAATAACTCTAGAAGGAGGGTCCCTTAATGGAAAGAAATGATTATGAACGGAAGCTTCGCCTTTTCAACTTAAAGAGGAATTCCAAGGAGGAAGTATTGGAATGGAGTCCGACTGGATACGGATTTATAGCTGCCGTTGCACATGAGGAGACAGAAGCGGATTCCGAGGACTATAGTTGTGAGGTTAAACATGAATGAAGAAGCAGCACCAAACAACAATATGCCATGA
Organism: Bacillus norwichensis; assembly: GCF_014836955.1. Taxonomy (GTDB): domain Bacteria; phylum Bacillota; class Bacilli; order Bacillales; family Bacillaceae_C; genus Siminovitchia; species Siminovitchia norwichensis. The sequence continues at coordinate 19,569 of NZ_JACSPV010000023.1, read as the reverse complement.
GGAAAACCGGGAAATTTCCGAAGAATTCGCAGATGGCGGCGAAAGAAAAGTTAAGCGGCAGACTGGGCTCTCCCCTGACTGCCGCTTATTATATGGCGTATTTTAGAGCTTCGCTCAATAAATTCCTCTGAAAATCTGTGACATCCGCCGAGGGGTGAACCCCACTGAATGGAATCTCACCACTTACAAAAGTGGGTGACTTCTGCTGAATGAAGTTAAATATCTCCAATAACAGCTTGCGCAATGTTAACAGCATGATCCCCAATCCGTTCAAGGTTACTGACGATATCCACATAAACGATTCCGGCCGTACCCGTACAAAGATTGTCATTGAGTCGCTGGATATGCTTTTTACGCAGATCCCGCTCCATTTTATTAATCAGCCTTTCATTAGCAAGTACTGCCCCTGCTTTAGATTCATTATCCTCCTGCAAAGCTTCAAGCGCCTGACGAAGAGTAGTGGAAGTCAGCTCGAACATCCTGTCCAAATCATTAACAGCCGATTCAGAAAACTTTATCTTATTATTGATCTGACTGTCGACCAGTTCCATAATGTTTTCGATATGATCACCAATGCGCTCCAAGTCCATCACCGTATTTAAAAGTGAACTATGTGTTTTTAAATCCTGATCGGACAAAGAGTGATAAGATATTTGGACCAAATAGTCCGTAATCACTTTATCTAAATTATTTAAAGCGTCTTCGATTTGCGGAAGAAGCTCACGGTGTTTCTTTCCTTTTGTTTTATAAAAATCCACCACTTCTTTAAGCCCTTGCTCTGCCAGATCACCCATGCGAAGAACTTCCTTCTTTCCTTGTCCAAGCGCAACAGACGGAGATTGCCGGATAAATTTTTCACCCAAATGAACAGGTTTATGCTCAATCATCTTATCCTCGCCCGGTACAAGCCTCGTCACAATCCAGGCCAAAACAGCAATGAAAGGAAATTGAATGATTGTATTCGTTACATTGAAGGTCCCATGTGCAAAGGCAATCGTCATCTTTGGATTCAAGCTCAGAGTTGCTTGCAGATATTCAATTAAATGGACAAATGGAATAAATAAAATTAAAACAAGAATAGTCCCGATAATGTTAAAAATGACATGAGTCAGCGCAGCTCTTTTGGCTGCAACAGAAGCACCGATAGATGCCAAAATGGCTGTAATCGTCGTTCCGATATTATCTCCAAACAAAATGGGCAAGGCTGCATTCAAAGCAATAGTCCCTTGATCAAAAAGCGTTTGAAGAAGAGCAATAGACGCCGACGAACTTTGAACAATCACAGTAAAAAGGACACCGACCAACACCCCAAGTAATGGATGGTCACTCAGACTTACGGTTAAATCAGTAAAAAATTGCGCTCCGCGAAGCGGCTTCATCGCATCTCCCATAAGACTCAAGCCAAAGAACAGTGCCCCAAAACCAAAAAAGACCGTTCCAATATTGTTGACCCTATGGTTTTTGAAAAAGAAAATCAAAAATGCACCAAGTGCAATAATTGGCAAAGCATAATCAGAAATATTAATCCCGATAATAAAAGCCGTGACTGTTGTCCCAATATTGGCACCCATAATGACCCCAATAGCCTGTCTTAATGTCATAAACCCTGCCGTCACCAATCCGATAGTCAAAACTGTCGTTCCAGAGCTGGATTGGATGAGAACAGTGACAATAATACCTGTCAGCACTCCCATAATCGGCTTCGTCGTAAAACGGTCAAGCAAATCCCGAAGACCGTCACCAGCGACTTTTTGGAGTCCGTCACCCATTGACTTAATCCCATATAAAAAGATGCCCAGCCCTCCAAAAAACATGAAAAGCAATGTTTGCAAATCCATTTCTTCAGCCCTTTTTTCACGTATTTCAACATTATTTATCCTTAAACAATACTAATGAAGAAGGATTAAAAAGTAAACAGAACCCAATGTAAAGAATTTGTTACAAGAAAAGCGGAGGGCGGCCGCTTAGGGGCGACAAGCGCTGGAGGTCAAGCCAGTGAAGTCGCCCTTTGACTTCATTGGCTTGACCGAAGCGACCTCGAGCCCCTGCCGACCGCAGCTGGACAGTAGAAAAGCGGAAGCGCTCGTTTAGCGACGTACAGACTGGACGACTCCTGACGAGATAAAGGAAACACGGCGAAGCCAAAGGCCGCCTCAAGTCGCCACATCCTGTGGCTTCGGTGGCACTAGGACTTCCTGTCCGTCGGAGCCGATGTTGACTTATCGTAGGAAGGAGAAGGAAGTCTGCTAGTCGCTGAGCGCTGGAGCTAGACAACAAGAAAAGCGGAGGGCGGCTGCTTAGGGGTGAACAAAACATTGTTCGCACGATAATTGCTGGATTCGCACGATTTTCCCTTTTTTCGCACGATAAATGGAGACTTCGCACCATTATTTTGATTTTCGCACGATAATCTTGAATTTCGCACAATTATCAGGAAGACGCCTCTCCTTCCAAAAATTTCCTAAAACCAAAAAGAGCATCCCTCAGCGGAATGCTCCAGTTTCAGCCCAAGAGTTGGGCCGCAATAATTTTAGCCTGATCAATGTTTTTCGTTCCATGCACAAGCATCCGCCCATCTCGGAATAAAACAATACGATACCCTTCATATTCACAGGCGACTAAATGAATATTGGAAATTAGGTTACTCACAATCGGACTGATAGAGTTGGCAATTGATCTGAGTTCCACGCTCCGTTTTCCCGGAAATGTAAGCTGCACGGTGTCCCGCCCGCATAGCACGGCTGTTTTTGTTTGATTTTCTCTTGATAAAAATGGATACTCTGCTCTCTCAGAGCAACTAGGACAATCACGGCGGCGAAGAGATGTTACATCAATTGCCGCCTGATCCCCTTTCCAAAGATCAAAAGACTTCAGTCTACAATCCACCTTTTCTCCAACAACATATTTGAAAACATTCGTCACCTGATGAGAAGCAACTACCTGGACAATCGGACTGATGACCCCTGCTGTATCACAGGTGAGCGTTTGCGGCGGCAACGTGTCTAGCAAACAGTGCAGACATGGTTGTTCTCCTACCCCAATAGCATAGGTTAAACCATAGCTGGCCACAACCGCCCCCATAAAAAAAGGTATGCCAACCTTTAAAGCCGCGTCATTCATTAAAAGTCTTGTTTCAATATTATCAGTCGCATCCACGATCAAGGTTTTCCCTTTAACTAGTTCTTCAGCATTTTCCACCGTTACATCCGCTGTAAAAGTCTCAACTTCGACTAGACTGTTCACTTTTCCTAAACGACGTTTCGCCGCAACTGCCTTTGGTAGCTGATCCCTCACATCCTGCTCAGTGTAAAGCTGTTGTCTTTGCAAGTTTGTCCAATCCAAAATGTCCCGATCGACAATTGTTAGCTTCCCAACACCGGAGCGAGCTAGCATTTCTGCACTTGCCGATCCTAGCGCCCCTGCCCCGATAATCAAAATATGAGCTTGGCCCAACTTCTTTTGGCCTGCCTCCCCAATAGGTTCAAACAATTCTTGCCTCGAATATCGTTCGTTCAAGTCGGCAGCAACCCTTCCATCGGGCTGCTCGCCACCGCGTAATCCCGCTCATCGATTCTGCCTGCCTCAAAACCAAGACGTCCAGCTTGGATTGCCAGCTTCATGGCTCCAGCCATTTTCACAGGATCTTTCGCACCCGAAACAGCAGTATTCAACAGAACTGCATCAGCACCAAGCTCCATAGCATACGCGGCGTCCTTCGGCGAGCCAATTCCCGCATCAATGATCACCGGTACTTTTGACTGTTCTATAATGAATTTCAAATGTAGCGGATTTAAAATTCCTTTTCCTGATCCGATTGGCGATGCTCCCGGCATGATTGCATGTACACCCATTTCCTCCAGCCTTTTCGCCAAAACCACATCATCTGAAGTATAGGTGAGTACAGTAAAACCTTCTTCCAACAACATTTCTGAAGCTTTCAAGGTTTCAACCGGATCTGGCAGCAATGAACGGTCACACCCAATGACCTCTACTTTCACCATATCACATAGCCCAGAAGCTTTGGCCAGCTTCGCCGTTCGAACAGCTTCCTCAGCTGTTTTTGCCCCCGCTGTATTCGGAAGCAGAGTATATGTAGATAGATCTAGCATTTCTAGAAAGTTGGGCTGAGAAGGTTCAAATACATTCATCCTTCTCACTGCAAAAGTAAGAATCTCCGCTTCTGAAACCTGAACTGCTTCTTTTTGAACCTCAAAAGACGGATATTTTCCCGTTCCCAGCAGAAGTCTTGATTGAAAGGTTTTATTTCCTATTTTTAACATTCTTCATCCTCCTCCTACAAAATGAATCATTTCCACTTCATCTCGATCCCTAATTGAGTGATCATAGTTTTCTTTCGGAACAATTTCCTTATTTACTTCAACGATCACAATACGCTCGGAAAGCTCAAGATGTTCAAGTAACTGCTGAACATTTGTTACACCATTTGGGAGTACAAATGAGTTTCCATTTAACGTAATATTCATTGCACTCAATCCCTTTCAACTGAATGATAAGACCGACACGCGTTACGGTATTCTTCTGCAGCCCTAGCTGGATCGGCATGATCGAATATAGAGGACATGACTGCAATCCCCTTTATGCGAATGTTCCTTAGTTCCTCAACATGTCTTGGCTTGATGCCGCCAATTACATAAATATCGGACGGAACCTGTTCCGCAATCTTTTTCAGCTCCTCAACCCCGCGTGCGGGTTGACCTTTTTTACAATCCGTTTCGTATACATGTCCATATAAAAGCCAATTTGCTCCTGAACGATGGGCTTCTACAGCTTCCTCTAGTGAATGAATCGACCTTCCAGCCTGTATATGTGGAAAAAAAGATTGTACTTGCTCTAACCTTAAACCGTGAGCTGGAAGCTGTACTTTGTTAATACCCGCCACAACTGCAACATCCACCCTATCATTTATCATCAACTTTTCATTATTAAAATTTTCGGTATTCAACTGGTCAATCAATTTTACATACTCAATGGCCGATTTCGTCCTTTCTCTAATAATGAAGTGATCGACAAACGGCTCAACCTCAACCATCATACGAGAGAGCATGTCGACACTGTATCGACCATTCGTGACTGCGATCAATTCCAATCCAAACCCACCCCTCCTTTACAATAAAAAAGCCACCTTCCTATTATTAGGAAAGCGGCTTGTTAAAAGCTGGAACGACAAATAAACATAGCACTTCCCTACGCAGGCACGAACCTGATCAGGTCATAAGGGTATCAGAGTTCCACTCTTCTCTCAGTCCTTTTTAAGGATTCCCCTAGTGTTTCTCACTATAAAATTGTACTTGGTGACATCGTAACATGGATAAGCAAATAATGGAAGTGGTCAAAATATTCATACCGAAAAAGTCTGACACTCTCACAAAAAGAAATGGAGAAAATCAAATGAAAACTAGAACTTAAATCCAGTTCCTTCAACCACGGCACTCTAATTATCTTCCTAAACTTATTTCCGACCAATCCATTTTTCATCCGCTAGATTCCATCTGAGTCAATAGCTCAAACAAATTTTATAAAAAGTACTTCTCTCCAATAAGTCACATAAATGGAAAATCACCTTTAAACAATTTATCATTTCCCTTAAGAGAACTTGAAGGAGTGATTGCATTTGAATTCCCCGTCCTATAAAAAATTTGAAGGAATCCCATTGTCTGTTTTGGATTTGGCGCCAATCACCGAAGGCAGCAATGCCACTGAATCATTTAAAAATAGCGTTGAGCTCGCACAACATGTTGAAAAATGGGGATTTAACCGCTATTGGCTTGCGGAACACCACAACATGCCAGGAATCGCCAGTTCAGCAACCTCTGTTATCATTGGCCATATAGCCGGAGCAACAAAAGACATACGAGTTGGAGCCGGCGGTATCATGTTGCCCAACCATGCAACACTTGTAATCGCTGAGCAGTTCGGAACATTAGAGTCTCTTTATCCAGGTCGGATTGATCTGGGGCTTGGAAGAGCCCCTGGAAGTGACCAAGCTACTGCTTTTGCACTGCGGAGAACATTGAACAGAGGAGCGGAGGAATTTCCTCAGCAATTAGAGGAACTGCAAAACTATTTCAGTGAGAATCCAATTGGCCTTGTTCGCGCATACCCTGGTAAAGGGCTGGATATTCCCATTTGGCTGCTCGGATCGAGTGATTTCAGCGCAAACCTTGCTGCTACTAAAGGTCTCCCTTTCTCTTTTGCAAGCCACTTTGCGCCACAATACACAATTCCTGCATTAAGGCAGTACCGCGATAACTTCGTTCCTTCAGATACACTGGAAAAGCCTTATGCCATGGTGGGGGTAAATGTGATTGCAGCTGACAGCGAAGAGCGTGCCCAATGGCTTGCCACATCCCAACAGCAGCAATTCCTGAGCCTGGTTCGAAATATGCCTTCTCAGCTAAAGCCGCCAATAGATGACATCCACAAGGTCTGGTCAGCTTTTGAAAAATCATCAGTGGAACAGACCCTTGATTCAGGATCGACGATTGTTGGAACTGCTGATACAGTCAAACAGAAACTCCAAGAGTTTATTAACAAAACCAAAGCGGATGAAGTCATTATCAATTCGCAAATCTTCTTCCAGGAAGATCGCCTGCGTTCTTATGAAATATTGGCTGACATGATGGAGTGACTCAGCCTTAAATAAATCTGACTAAAAACTATTCCTCTCCTGAACTAACAGAGCTGGGTTCCGGTGGCTGTCTGGAGAGGACCTCCACTCATACAGCCATCACAATTGAATGTAAATATACCGTGATTACCCCAACCCCTACACCGATAAACGCACCAGCTGCTACGTCTGACGGGTAATGCAGACCTATATATATTCGCGACAAACCTACAATACTTGCAAGACAAAACAAGTAAACAGCTATCGATGGCATAAAAAACATAAAGGGCGTAACGATTGAAAAAATAGCCGTTGTATGTCCAGAAGGAAACGAATGATCTGTAAGCCGTTTAGAAATCGTTTTTGTCTCTGGGTAGGTAAGATACGGCCGATTTCTTTGATACATTTTTTAATTATCGAGACAATAATGTGACTGATCGTGAGGGCGATTAAACTGTCAATTGCCCAAAGTGAGTAGGGTGCAGGGGTGGACATAGTGAGTAACAGCGCGATAGAAATCGTACATGTTGCTCCACCTAAATGAGTAAAGAAGCGAAAAAATGGATCTAAATATTTATGATGACAGGAATGGTTAATAAAATTGAACAATGCAAAATCTTTTTGATGGAACCATACGGCTAATCTGCTCATATTAGGAACCTACCTCCTTTTTATATTCATTATAAAAGGAGATTGTTTTGCTGATATTAACCAATTATTAAGTTTTTGTATGATTTATCGCACGCAAAAAGTGTATTCCCACATGAGTAGGAATACACTTCATTTTTACCAAGCCGCTATCGCACCATCGGTCCTTGATTCTGTACCAGCCACCATTACGCCAGTATCCGGATTTCTCCATATAATCTGCCCACGCCCAAAATTATTTGTTTCAACGGCAATACGGATGTCATGTCCTTGGAAAGCCAGCGCTTCAGCGAAGTGATGCGGGAAGCGATGCTCCACTTCGACCGTCTTTCCTTTGATCCACTGCCAGCGCGGCGCATCAAGTGCAGCCTGCGGATGAAGTCCGAAGTCAATCGAGTTCATGATAACCTGGACATGTCCCTGAGGTTGCATAAACCCACCCATGACTCCAAACGGTCCAACGGCTTGATCCCCTTTTGTCAAGAATCCCGGGATAATCGTATGGAATGTCTTCTTTCCTCCTTCAAGTGCATTCACATGACTCGGATCCAAACTGAAGTTGTTTCCACGGTTTTGCAAAGCAATTCCTGTGCCAGGAACGACCAGCCCCGAACCGAATCCATGGTAGTTACTTTGAATAAAGGAAACCATATTTCCTTCCTTATCAGCAGTTGCCAAATAAACAGTTCCACCACTGGACGGCTCACCCGGTTCAGGCATACATGCTTCTGTCGTAATTAGCTTGCGACGTTCCTCAGCGTACGCATCACTCAAAATGTCCTGCACGGTGTATCTCATATGCTCCGGATCTGTCACATGCTTATAACCATCAACATAGGCAAGCTTCATCGCTTCAATCTGCTTGTGGTATGTATCAAGCGCTTCTTTTCTCGTAAACTCAAAACCTTTTAAGATGTTCAAAGCCTGAAGAGCCACAATCCCCTGCCCATTCGGAGGAATTTCCCACACATCATACCCTCGGTAATTGACGCTGATCGGATCCACCCACTCTGCTTTATACGCAGCTAAATCTGCTTCTGTAATAAAGCCTCCGGTCTCGCGCGCAAATGCTGCGATCTTTTCAGCAATTTCTCCTCGGTAAAAAGATTCACCGTCTGTCTCCGCAATTGATCGTAATGTATCAGCATGTCCCTGGGATTTCCAGACCTCTCCCACAGAAGGAGCATAACCATTTGGAGCAAAGATTTCAAACCAGTGCTTAAACTCGCCACCCTTCAGCTCATCGGAAAATTGCAAGAACGCCTTGCGCCAATATCTGCTTAAAGTAGGCGAAACGGGATAACCCTCTTCTGCATATGTAATAGCTTGCTTCAGTACTTCTTTTAATGGCAACTTCCCAAATCTCTTAGACAATTCTGCCCATGCACCAGGAGCACCCGGTACTGTGACGGGAATCCATCCATATTTTGGCATCTCATCATGGCCCAGTTCTTTCACTTTATCAATCGAAATGTTTTTTGGCGCCCGTCCGCTGGCATTTAAACCATGCAGCTTTCCTTTTGTCCACACTAAAGCAAAAGCATCCCCGCCGATTCCATTTGAGGTAGGCTCGCAAACTGTCAAACAAGCAGCTGTGGCAATCGCCGCATCAATGGCATTTCCACCTTTCTGTAAAATGTCCAGTCCTGCTTGTGCCGCAAGCGGCTGTGATGTAGCAACAACGCCATTCATAGCATAAGCCGAGTTCCTTGTAATGGGATAAGGATGCGATAAATGATTGAATGTGATCAATAGACTCTCTCCTCTATATAAAATGTAAAAGATTCCTATCTTTAAAGCACTATCAAAAAAGTCCAAATTCCACTTTATTCTATGTAATTTTAAAAATATTGTCAATACGGAGATAAACAAATCGAAAATGATAACCTTCTGATCCCTTCATTAAATAAAAAAATCATCTTTTATACTTTCATTTCGTTAGTTGTAAGAACATGTTAAAATTCAATACGTCTGCGAAAGCAATCACTATAATTATTACGAAACCACTACATTCATTATACATTGATTTTGAATGTTAAATAGATTATAGTTAGTCATATCGAAAGATATTCTTCAGAAATACCAACTATTCGAAGGTAAATCCTACATTAGAAAAAGGAATGTGGTCAATGAAAAAGAATAATGATTTTGATGCAAACAATATGCCCGCCATGAAACTGAACGAAACAGATAAAAAGATTATTGAAATATTGTTGGATAATGCCCGGATTTCATACACTGACCTTGCCAAAGAAATCGGATTGTCCAGAGTGGCTGTTCAGTCCCGTATCCAATCGCTGATTGAAGCCGGGGTCATTGAGCGTTTTACGGCTGTGGTGAATCCGATTAAAGTAGGGATTCAAGTTTCAGCTTTTTTCAATGTGGATGTCGAACCGAAATATCTGGATGAAATTGCCGAAAAACTTGCTTTGCATCCAGCAGTCACGAGTCTTTACCATATGACAGGACCCAGCACGCTGCATATGCATGGGGTCTTTAAAAACATGAAGGAAATGGAAGAATTTTTACTTGAAACGTTATATTCCACAAAGGGAATTATGCGCGTAGATACCCAGATGCTTTTAAAACGCTATAAGAGCAGAATGGGGCTTAAACTATAAGAAAAGCAGTCTGTAACTAGAAAGGCAGACGCTGTTGTGTTGAATAGAGTCAATGCACCTCTGAAAAATTAAGACGAAATAACAGGAGGGATTAAATGGATCTCAAAGGATACACCGCAATCTCAGGCGCCATGTTGCGGGCTGGAATATTCGGTTATGGAGGGGGACCCTCTGTCATTCCTCTGTTCCGCCATGAAGCCGTAACCCGCTATAAATGGATGACAGATCAAGAATTTGGCGAACTGTTGGCATTCGCCAATGCTTTGCCGGGGCCGATCGCCACAAAACTAGCGGCACAGCTCGGCTACCAACAAAAAGGAACGGTCGGAGCCGTTGTTGCCATCCTAGCCCACATTTTACCCACAACTATTGCGATGGTCGCTTTACTAGGTGCCCTATATGCTATGAAAGAATCAGTGATTGTCGCAGGAATGATTGCAGCTGTCAGACCGGTCATCGCTGTCCTTCTCGGAATTACCGCTTATGAATTTTGCGCAAAAACTTGGGGAGGACTTGGAAAAGTAATCGGTGTGGGCTTTGGAATCTTTGCTTTCTTGCTTCTTGGCATATTAGACGTTCATCCGGCCATCGTCATCATTGCCTTTCTCGCATATGGCACTGTCCACATCAAAGTATTCAATTGGGCTAACAAGAAATGGGGCAAGAAGGATAGTATGAGGGAAAAAAGCGGGGGAATATCATCATGATGATTTATTGGGATTTATTCTGGGCTTTTTTTGTCGCCAATATTTTAGGTTACGGCGGCGGGCCCGCAACCATACCGTTAACGCAGCAGCAGGTAGTGGATCATTACGGTTGGATGACTAATACGGAGTTCGTTGATATGTTAGCCGTTGCCAATGCCCTTCCCGGTCCCATAGCAACAAAAATTGCTGCATTTGCCGGCTATCAGGAAGCTGGCTGGCTTGGACTCATTGTCGCAACAATCGGCACGGTAGCCCCATCTGCTATTGCTATTATTATATTATTGAAGATATTGAATCACTTTAAACAATCATCTGTTGTAAAAGGAATGACGATGCTAGTGCAGCCTGTGATTGCCGTTATGATGATCCAACTCACTTGGCAATTCAGTTCCGTCTCCTTCGACTCCATCGGCATATGGCAATCCATTTTTATCGGCGTCATTTCGTTGGTCGCTATTGTCTGGTGGAAAATCCACCCTGCCATCATGATCGTGGCTGCTTTTGTGTATGGAGGAGTTGTACTGCCGTTAATAATGGCTTAAATACCGATAGGGGCAATGAATGCCCCTATTTGTGTTATTCAGCTTTTCATCCTCTTTCATTCTTATCTATTATATGGAGAACTAAAAACCCCTGGAACTTATTATATAGTTTGTTTTAACCATAAATTTGCATAAATAAAAACCTTGAAAGGCATAAGCCAATCAAGGTTAGTTCAGTCTACTATTCTTTTATTAATTTCTGTCTTAGATAATCTGCACACATTTCTACACTATTATTTAATTCTAATAGGTCACTACATAAAACTTTTTTAATAGGGTTATCCCAATTGCTATCTTTAATTATGAAAACAATAAATTTCTCTACTCCAGAATACCATCCAATATCTAATATATAATTGTTAGGATAAGATACTTTAAACATATCCTCTTTTAAATTATCATCGTCTAAATCAAGAGGTTTATATATGTCAATGTTAAAATCATTGAATGTAATTTGTCCAGGTGAAAAATCTATTTTATCGAACATAAGGCTCACTACTTTCTTTTGGTTAGTTTTTTATATTCTTGAGGTGTAATGGAGTGACTATGAATTGTACCATCTGGGCTAATTTCTACTCTTATATACGGAGTTTCAACCCCAGATTTTGCCCCAACAGTTTCATCAGCTTTATATAGTTTCCATGGTTTACCATTATTTGCGTCTACACCGTTATTAAGAGCTTTTTTCTCAAGTTCAACTATATCTGTACCATGTTTGTATTTTGCAGGACCACTTTTGGTAGACTCTACGACCTTTTTCCATGGGACATTTTTAGAAGCTATATGTTTTCCATCATACGAGCTATGTTTGTAATTAACATCACCCGTACCCTTATCACCTTTAGCCCCACTGGCTTTCTTTTGGGTGCTTGTTTGAGTTTTCTTCGGCTTAGCTTGTTTTCCAGCTTTGCTTCCTGCCTTAACTGGACTGGCAGTTTTCTTGGCAATTTTCTTGGCTGGTGTCTTCGCTTTGGCTTTCTTAGCGGTTTTCTTGCTCGTTGTTTTCTTCGCTGCGCTCTTTTTAGAAGTGCTTTTTTTGGAACTGCTTTTGGCTTTTTTCTTGGACTTCTTCGTAGATTTCTTTTTCGGCTTTGCCTTTGAAACCTTTGATTTGACCGCTTTTCCTGCTTTCGTCCCGTTTTTTGTCGCTTTCGAAACAGCTTTAACTCCTTTAGCAACCTTTGCCACTTTTCCAACTGGCGTTAATCCGGCCACAAACCACCCTGCTGCTTTTGCTCGAGAAGCTTTTTTCCCTGTCGCAATATCCTTTCCCGTTGCCACGGTGTATAGGTCGTTCACACCAACAATATCGCCAACCACTACCGCACCTTTTTTCCACTTTGAATCTTTCTTTTTCTTGGCCCCTTTTTTCTTCCCTTTACTTGTTGCCTTCTTACTTTTTTTCTCTTTCTTCGCACTTTTCTTTTTCACAGTGGATTTCGTTGATGATGCCTTCTTTTTCTTGGTATCTTTCTTCTTCGCTTTCGACGAGGCTTTCTTTTTCGGCTTAGCGTTTGATTTCTTCTTCGAAGATTTCTTTTTCTCTTTTGCCTTCGAACTGCTCTTTTTCTTCTTTTCCGACCCTTTTGACTTGCTCTTGGTGGATTTCTTCGATGATGCCTTCTTTTTCTTAGTATCTTTCTTCTTCGCTTTCGGCGAGGCTTTCTTTTTCGGCTTAGCGTTTGATTTCTTCTTCGAAGATTTCTTTTTCTCTTTTGCCTTCAAACTGCTCTTTTTCTTTTTTTCCGCTCCTTTTGACTTACCCTTGATGGATTTCTTCGATGATGCCTTCTTTTTCTTGGTGCTTTTTTTCTTCGCTTTCGGCGAGGTTTTCTTTTTCGGTTTTACGTTTGATTTCTTCTTCGCCTTCGAAAATTTCTTTCCACTCTTTTGACTCGATTTTTTCGCCGACTGCTTACTTTTTGCTTTCTTCGTCTTATAGCCATAAGTATGCACTGTTCCCGCACTTTTACTGCGTGACTTTTTCGATTTTGCTTCGGCAGAAGGGATCTCCACAAGACTCAGACATAAAGCGATAATGACAAGAACATGCAGGAGTACCGCTAATCGCTTACGCATTCGGCTTTCCTCCTTGGCGTTGCTTTCGTCTTCTTATGAAGAAAAACAGTGCACTGCCTAAGCAAAGCAAGCCAATTCCCACATAAAGAACAGAAGATCGTTTACCTAAAGCTGGGAGTTTCCCATCTTGAATCGGCACAATTTCCCCATCTTTTTTCTTTTGTCCGGTTTGTAAGTTTTCAGCTTGTGGCTGAACTGCTAAAGTCACAGGCTCTTCTCGTTCTTCTGCCGCAGGAAGTTCTACCATTAACATATCATCTTCTGGAATACGAGCTTGTTGAAGAAGATTTGTATCTTCATATACCGAAACATCATATTCATTGAGTAGACCTTGATAGGTATGAGTTTCATCTTCTAAATCTCCCGCAGAATCCTGTTCGTCAAAAACCGCAGCTTCGTTCGGAGGAAGGCTCGCGGAACCAAGGATGGTTGTCGAAAAGGTCGCATCATTTTCCACCATAACATCTTCTTGATCTATATCTTCGGATAGATTCTCTGTAACGTTCGGTTCTTCTTCAGCATAAGCGATAGGGATGGTAAACAAATCCTGCCATAAACTTTTGGGCTTTGAAGTCACCTTCGCTGTTGTTTCTTTTGGTTCTTCGGTTTCTTGCGTTTCCTCGGCGCCATCTAACAAAGTCAGGTATTCTGTCGCAGGAGCGTCTATACTAGCTGTATTAGCAGTTAACGCTTTTTCTTCATCCACCACTTTCTGTGCCACAACTTGGTATTTGCCATCGATCCACTGTTTAATGGCTTGGTGAAGGATGATACCTGTCACTCCATTGGCTCTATACTGTTGTTCTTCAATAACTTGGTTCCCCGCATAAATGTGCGTCGTATTGTCAAAATTCCCTTGTTGAATCTGGGTGGTCATGGTGTATGTTGGAGTTTTGCGTGTGATAAGGGCCTGACCTATCCCACTAACTTCGACCGTCATAGTATCGTCTTTCGTGACAGGAACTTAATTAATTATAAATGGGAATTTTAATCGCCACTCGATACATATAGAAAAAACCTTGAGGAATTTCCTCAAGGTCAATTGTTTTTAAAAATTTCATTTATACGTTTTCTATCATATTCCAAAATCCACTTATTAAATTTCTTATACAAGTTCATGATAGTTTCCTTCTTTTGAGAAACAATGTCTAAGCCACGCTCATCATAAAGGTGATATATTGTATTGTTAGAAGAATTAATAATAAATAAATCTCCAATTGATTTATATTCTTCTTCACTAATGGCACTATAAACTTTTCTTCTTAAAAGCTCTTCTACATCTAAATTTATCACTTTAATTTTAGTCCAGTAACAAAAAGTAACTGTTTCTTCATCGTCATCGTCATCTTTATAACGATATTCTTGTTCCTTTTTATTGATTTTATATTCGGTATCAGTTTTAATGACTTTATTTATTGCTTTAATCAGCCCCTCCTCAACAGATGAAATTGGATTTTCATCCCAGCAATCTACAAAAGTGACAACATAAATATCATCCATATTATTGTTTAAAGTATTGAATAGTGTCAATGACCTATACAGTACTTTCTCAACTTTTTCTTTTTCAAGAAAAAAGTCCCCCCCTAAATCAAACCTGATTGCAATTGGTGAGTTATAAAAAAGCGGACTTTTTAACTCTATATTCGGAAATTGCTTTTTCATATAATTATCTATATTATCCACAAAACTCAATCCTTCTTTAAACTTCAGATTATTTTAATTTTATTATAGTTCCAGTATTACTTTTGTGCTTTCCTGTTATAAAATTACCATATTTGTCAGCGTCCGCTACCCAATGAAGTTCGTTTCCTCGTTTTTCAAATACTTTAAACGCAGAGCCTCCATGACCTGTTGTATCTTTAGCCCACCAATAACCTTTTTTAGTAGCGTCTTGATAAGCAGTTACTTTTTGTCCATTAAAATTATATGAGATTTTACCTTTAGAAAATTTCTTAATATCCCATAAAGTTGTAGTGTTTTTAGTACTTTTACCCGTACCCTTAGCTTGTTTTCCAGCTTTGGTTCCTGCTTTTACTGGACTGGCAGTTTTCCTTTCGCTGCTTGCAAAAAATTGTAAATCCAATCTTAGCATCTTAACTTGTTTTCCAGCTTTGCTTCCTGCTTTAATTGGACTGGCAGTTTTCTTGGCTGTTGTCTTCGCTTTGGCTTTCTTAACGGTTTTCTTGCTCGTTGTTTTCTTCGCTGCGCTCTTTTTAGAAGTGGTTTTTTTGGAACTGCTTTTGGCTTTTTTCTTGGACTTCTTCGTAGATTTCTTTTTCGGCTTTGCCTTTGAAACCTTTGATTTGACCGCTTTTCCAGCTTTCGTCCCGTTTTTTGTCGCTTTCGAAACTGCTTTTACTCCTTTGGCAACCTTTGCCACTTTTCCAACAGGCGTCAATCCGACCGCAAACCAACCTGCTGCTTTTGCTCGAGAAGCTTTTTTCCCTGTCGCAATATCCTTTCCCGTTGCCACGGTGTAAAGATCGTTCACACCAACAAAATCGCCAACTGCTACCGCACCTTTTTTCCACTTTGGATCTTTCTTTTTCTTGGCCCCTTTTTTCTTCCCTTTACTTGTTGCTTTCTTACTTTTTTTCTCTTTCTTCACACTTTTCTTTTTCACAGTGGATTTCTTCAATGAAGCTTTCTTTTTCGGCTTTGCCTTTGAAACCTTTGATTTAACCGATTTTCCTGCTTTCGTCCCGTTTTTTGTCGCTTTCGAAACTGCTTTTACTCCTTTGGCTACCTTTGCCACTTTTCCAACAGGCGTCAATCCTGCGGCAAACCAACCTGCTGCTTTTGCTCGAGAAGCTTTTTTCCCTGGCGTAATATCCTTTCACGTTGCCACGGTGTAAAGATCGTTCACACCAACAAAATCGCCAACCGCTACCGCACCTTTTTTCCAATTTGAAGCTTTCTTTTTCTTGGCCCCTTTTTTCTTCCCTTTACTTGTTGCTTTCTTACTTTTTTCTCTTTCTTCGCACTTTTCTTTTTCACAGTGGATTTCTTTGATGATGCCTTCTTTTTCTTGGTGCCTTTCTTCTTCGCTTTCGACGAGGCTTTCTTTTTTGGCTTAGCGTTTGATTTCTTCTTCTTCGAAGATTGGATTCACTGATGATGGTAATCAATATGGAAAAAGCAGCTTCCGAAGGCACATGGTCAGATACCAAAAAACTCCAGTCCAGGCGGAAAATCATATAGTTATTTAGCCTTTTCACTAGAACTTTAATGAAAAGAATCCGTTCCGAGATTCTCGCAACCAGAGAGTCAATCATGGCCGCATAGTTAAATTCAACGGTTCTTCCTACACGTGATTTCTTCGTACTAAGGCAAGGGTTGGTTCAATATCAATAGCTGAAAAGATGGCATCAAATCGTCAGGTAGATCTAAATCATATAAATCTTGCAGGCAAAAAAACTTCCTTGTCGTATAATAGACATAAAGGAGTCACCACCATTCTCGTTAAGTTTTGGTCGTACTTAACTAATTCGAGATTTCGGGAGGTACTCCTTTTTCTGTGCTTCAAAGACCTTGAGGCTCTAGGGCTAAAATTTACGAAGTTCATTCACGCACTTCAATTAAAAATTGTATTGAACTTACAAGCCCTATCTCTAGTTTCTGATAAAAAACGGTTTATTCGGCACCCGTCCTATATAAAAATTCTCCCTGTGGCATTAAACCCCAGGGAGAAAAATGTCTAACTACACTTCCAAATAAGTTCACCATTCTCCAAGAAAATATTGCTAGGCTTGTTTAGTTTAGAGAGTTCTAGTAACTCTCCTTCTCTGACAATTTTCTTAGAAACATTTTTTTCTATCGATAATATTTTTAAGGTACATGCAAAATATTCTTCATATCCTTCTTCTTCTATTTCTAATCCATTATCTGTTTCATATATTGTATCTAATTCTGCTTTAACCTTTAAATTGTTCCCCCAAGCAACTACAACTCTTGTTCCATTTGGATATCTATTTAATGCAGAAATAAAATCATCCATTGCTACACCTCCTTCTAAGGTCTTGCAGGTACAATATGTGCACCGTTTTTCGAGTAATGAATAATACCTTTGGTAGTCTCGTAAGCTTTTCCGGTAGTTGGGTCAACCCATTTTCCTATAACCTGTTTAAAGTCTACCCTCTCTTTATTTTGACCTATCCACTCACCTTTCCCAGCATATTTATCTAACAATTTTTGTGCATTACCAGTGAAAATACTTTTACCTTCTTGATAATTCGAATGACCCGGGATATGTTTTCCTTGTTTTCCTGGATGAACTTTAGCTTCAAAACCATTTATTGTTTTACCCGTACCCTTAGCTTGTTTTCCAGCTTTAGTTCCTGCTTTAACTGGACTGACAGTTTTCTTAGCTGTTGTCTTCGCTTTAGCTTTCTTGCTCGTTGATTTCTTTTGGCTGCTTGCAAAGAATTGTAAATCCAATCTTAGCATCGTAACTTGTTTTCCAGCTTTGTCTCCTGCTTTAACTGGACTGACAGTCTTCTTGGCTGTTGTCTTCGCTTAAGACCGTTCACCTAAAGCTGGGAGTTTCCCATCTTGAATCGGCACAATTTCCCCATTTTCTTGCTTTTGACATTCCTTTGGAGAAAAGACCGATAATTTGATCTTCCAATCCGTTGGAAGTTGTTTCATATTTCTTGATAATTTGAGGCTCATATTCTCCTTTTCGATCCCTAGGAATTCTCAATTTAGCCTTGCCAAACTTTGTTTTCATTGTCTTTTTACTGTACCCATTGCAGCTGTTTCCAGAACGGTCACCGTTATTATCATGTTTTATATAACCTAAATGTTCATCGATCTCAGCTTCAAAGACCTGCTGGATGGTGTCCTTAAATTTTTCCTGGATATCTTCCAATCCTTAGCTAATTCCTTCGCTAAATCGTTTGTTTTGCATAATTGATCATCTCCTTAATTGGTAAGTTTAACGAATTACACAAAACTTTTTACATTCTCGTTTATTCGGCACTCCCTTCCCTGCTATATATAAAGCCTTAAGAGAATTATCTCCTAAGGCTTCTTCATTACTCAAAATGAATATTTATCATTTTAAGTCCATCTAATAAAAAATTACAATTTTCAGTTGTATCAGAGGCTAAAAGCTCAGTTATAGGACTTCCAAATCTAGTCCACTTGTCTGCAATGCTTTCCAAAATCTCATTTATTTCTGCCTCAGTTTTACCTTCCGAAATTAACATTGTAATTTCTACAACATATACTCCATCTATCTTCCAATATGGTTCTACCTTTTGAATTTCTTTGCTCTTTAATACAGGTTGAAATATTTTAATAACTTTTTCTAATACTAAACATGCTTCTGGTTCACTCTTTGCATTTACATATAACCTAATAAACATTTCCAGTCACCTATTTATGAGTTATTTTACCATCTAATGACACATTTAAATGTGACCCATCCCTACTAAGATGTCCTAATTGATTTTTTCCTGTTTTTGAAAGTTGAACATCCCATTCAAAAGATTGACCTTTAGTCCTAGATGGTCCTTTAGTCCAAACATTTCCGAATTTATCTTTATAACCACCATTTATTTTAGGTAAAGGTTGAGATGGTGTCCAATTACTTGGTGGGACATATCTTATCTTTCCACTATTAGGTAGTTGAGCGTCTTTTAAGACTGATTTTATACTTGGTATAGATTTACCCGTACCCTTAGCTTGTTTTCCAGCTTTGCTTCCTGCTTTAACTGGACTGACAGCTTTCTTGCTCGCTGATTTCTTTTGGCTGCTTGCAAAAAATTGTAAATCCAATCTTAGCATCTTAACTTGTTTTCCAGCTTTGCTTCCTGCCTTAACTGGACTGGCAGTTTTCTTGGCTGGTGTCTTCGCTTTGGCTTTCTTAGCGGTTTTCTTGCTCGTTGTTTTCTTCGCTGTGCTCTTTTTAGAAGTGGTTTTTTTGGAACTGCTTTTGGCTTTTTTCTTGGACTTCTTCTTAGGATTAGCTTGCTTTACTTTCGATTTGACCGATTTTCCTGCTTTCGTCCCGTTTTTTGTCGCTTTCGAAACAGCTTTTACTCCTTTGGCAACCTTTGCCACTTTTCCAACAGGCGTCAATCCGGCCGCAAACCAACCTGCTGCTTTTGCTCGAGAAGCTTTTTTCCCTGTCGCAATATCCTTTCCTGTTGCCACGGTGTAAAGATCGTTCACACCAACAAAATCGCCAACCGCTACCGCACCTTTTTTCCACTTTGAATCTTTCTTTTTCTTGGCCCTTTTTTCTTCCCTTTACTTGTTGCTTTCTTACTTTTTTTCTCTTTCTTCGCACTTTTCTTTTTCACAGTGGATTTCTTTTTAGATGTGCTTTTCTTGGTACT
>NZ_JACSPV010000022.1:15436-65422 GCF_014836955.1 Bacillus norwichensis | reverse complement strand
ATAAAGCCCTTTTTAAAAAATAGGAATAGAGGGCTTACTTAAGTATTGCTTTCTAACGGAAATAATTTTCATACAAAAATTTATCCATGGATGCCATTACTCTCTGAATTTTCAATCATTATATCGTGAGTGGAAATGCTTTTATATTAAAAAGTGAAAAGATTGATCAGAGGGGAGGAGGCGCGGTGGTTGGGGCTGCACGACAATTATTAAGCGGCTCGAGCATGATCTTTAAAAAGTGACTTGATGTTGCACATTAATAAGGGCCAAATTTTGGTTGATTAATCACGAGCGGGCTTAATTTTTAACATTCTGACCGCAGATTGGAAACTGAAAAATTCTACAGCTTAACTTCTGTAATTATTAGCTGGGATTTAAAATACATCAGTCTTTTTACTTTACTTTCGTCAGTTCGAAGATCTTGTGGAGCTATAGAGACAAAAAAAACCGGGCAAATCGCCCGGTTGGTTTATTTAACAGTCGGTCCACCTAATTCAGCAATGGATTTATCGACATGATCAAATTTTTTGAAGTTGTTATTAAACTTATCAGCAAGTTCTTTAGCTTTAGCTTTATAAGCTTCTTCGTTGTCCCAAGTTTTGATTGGTTGTAAAACTTCGTCAGGTACACCTGGAACGTGAAGTGGGATAGAAAGGCCGAACACTTCATCTTTTGTTGTTTCCGCATTATCAAGCTCACCGTTAAGTGCTGCTTGCACCATGGCACGAGTATAAGCTAGGTTCATTCTTTTACCTACGCCATATGAGCCGCCAGTCCATCCAGTGTTTACAAGGAAGACTTGAACGCCATGCTCATCAATTTTCTTACCGAGCATCTCTGCATAGCGTGCTGCAGGAAGAGGTAGGAATGGCGCACCGAAGCATGTAGAGAATGTTGCTTCAGGTGAAGTGACTCCGCGTTCTGTTCCAGCAAGTTTAGATGTAAAACCACTTAGGAAGTGATACATAGCCTGCTCTTTTGTCAACTTGCTGATTGGAGGCAATACTCCAAATGCATCAGCTGTTAAGAATACGATCACAGATGGATGTCCTGCAATGCTTGGTTCAACAATATTATCAATGGCTTGAATTGGATATGCTGCTCTTGTATTTTCTGTTAAAGATGTGTCATCATAGAGAGGTTCACGTGATGCTGGGTCTACAATCACATTCTCCAAAACAGAGCCAAAAGTAATGGCATTATAAATTTGTGGTTCTTTTTCATATGACAATCCTGCTGTTTTCGCGTAGCATCCACCTTCAACGTTAAAGACACCGTTTGGAGACCAGCCGTGCTCGTCATCACCAATCAGGCGGCGGTTCGGGTCAGCTGAAAGGGTTGTTTTACCTGTTCCGGATAATCCGAAGAAGAGGGCAACGTCACCTTCAGTTCCTACGTTTGCGGAGCAGTGCATAGATAAGATATCTGCTTCTGGAAGTTCATAGTTCATGACAGAGAAAATAGATTTTTTCATTTCTCCTGCATATTCTGTACCGCCGATTAGCACGATGCGGCGTTCGAATGAGATAATGATGAATGTTTCAGATTTTGTACCGTCAACTTTTGGATCTGCTTTGAAGCCAGGTGCAGAAATAACAGTGAATTTCCCATCATGTTTAGTTAGTTCCTCGTCAGTTGGGCGGATGAATAGTTGGTGGGCAAACAAGTTATGCCATGCATATTCGTTGATTACCTGAATAGGCAGGCGATACTTTTCATCGGCACCTGCAAATCCTTTAAATACAAAAATTTCTTCTTTTTCCTGTAGGTAAGAAACAACTTTTGAATACAATTTTTCAAATGATTCAGATGAAATCGGCTGGTTCACAGAACCCCAATCGATCTTGTCTGTGACAGACGGTTCATCAACAATGAATTTGTCTTCAGGAGAGCGGCCTGTATATTTCCCAGTTTCGGCACGAACAGCACCAGAAGTTGTCAGAACTCCTTCTTCACGGCTTAGGACCTTCTCGACAAGTTGTGGTACTGATAATTGCGTATGGACATTCTGTCCATTTAATAATTGCACTAATTCGCTTTTGATGCCTACTGAACTCATATGTTTACCCTTCCTTTGTTATATATTTAAGCTATAAAGTTTACTTGAGAAATAGTATAACACATTTAATTCATTAGTCTATACTAATTTTGAATTATTTCTTGAACAGGATTTGACGAAATGAAATTTGTTTAGGAGGTAAGCAATTAAAATGGTAAAAGTTAAGTCAAGATGACTTTTTTTACTTCATTAAAGAGTAAAGAAAAATGTGGATGGCTTCATTAATATTACTTTTCCCGGTTGACATTGATTTATTATTTGAGTTATGATTTTGAGTTGAACGGATACTCTTATCCTGAGATGGTGGAGGAAACAGGTCCTTTGAAGCCCGGCAACCTGCTGTCTGCATGAAAGCTGCAAGCTTTACAGACAGAAAGGTGCTTACCTGTAGCAAGGCTATAAGTCTTGGGCGATAAGAGTGAAAGGCTCGGAACACATCGACTAAACCTTTCCTCGAATATCAAGGAAAGGTTTTTTATTTTAATTAGTCCGATTTCCAAGGTGTGCTTCTACAATAAAAGGACAGAGTACCGTTGTTTGTATAAATATTTCATTTTAAGAGGAAGTTCAAAAAGTCACCAAATAATAAGCGGCAAATCTCTTTGTTGGCTTGTTTCCGTGCTGCTCATGTATCTAAAAGCATACATTCGGCTGCTCGTAACTTCGCCGCCTCGACCTTATTGCTTCTAATTTGGTAACTTTACGAACACGCATTTTAACAAAAGGAGGAGCTTTGATGTCCCACAATCGGCATTTATTTACATCGGAGTCTGTTACGGAAGGACATCCCGACAAAATTTGTGATCAAATATCAGATGCGATATTAGATGCGATTCTTGCAGAAGATCCCAATGCACGTGTTGCTTGCGAAACTTCTGTGACTACAGGGCTTGTGCTCGTTGCCGGAGAAATTACAACAACTACGTACGTGGATATTCCCAAAATTGTCCGTAACACAATTAAAGAAATCGGGTATACTCGTGCGAAATACGGATTTGATGCTGAAACGTGTGCGGTTCTCACATCCATTGATGAGCAGTCACCTGATATTGCAGCAGGGGTAAATACAGCATTAGAAGCTAGAGAGGGTAATATGAGCGAAGAGGAGCTCGAAGCGATTGGCGCAGGGGATCAGGGACTTATGTTTGGTTTTGCGTGCAATGAGACAGAAGAACTCATGCCGCTTCCAATCTCACTTTCTCACAAGCTGTCCAGAAGGCTGGCGCAAGTTCGCAAGGATTCTATTCTTCCTTATTTGAGGCCAGATGGTAAAACTCAGGTAACAGTGGAATACGACGAAAATAATCAGCCTGTTAGAATCGATACCATTGTTTTATCTACTCAGCATCATCCTGAAATCGAACTTGAACAGATCAAAGCAGATATTAGGGAACATGTGATCAAACCTGTAGTTCCTGCTGAATTACTGGATGATGAAACGAAATATTTCATTAATCCAACCGGACGCTTTGTGATCGGAGGTCCTCAAAGTGATGCAGGATTAACAGGAAGAAAAATCATTGTTGACACTTATGGCGGATATGCACGCCACGGCGGAGGAGCTTTCTCTGGAAAGGACGCTACTAAAGTTGACCGTTCAGCAGCTTATGCTGCCAGATACGTTGCCAAAAATATTGTAGCATCAGGACTTGCTGATAAATGTGAAGTGCAGCTGGCTTATGCAATTGGTGTGGCTCAGCCAGTATCCATCTCTGTCGACACATTTGGAACCGGAAAAGTTTCGGAAGAAAAGCTTGTGAAGGCCATCAGGGAAAACTTTGACCTTCGTCCGGCAGGTATCATCCTCATGCTTGATCTGCGTAGACCAATTTATCGTCAGACAGCGGCATACGGACATTTTGGACGGACAGATATCGACTTGCCTTGGGAAAGAACAGACAAAGCGGAGGCGCTTATTCGTTCTACTTCACTTTAATTTTATTATGAAATATAAAAGGGCGGGGGTGCGGAAAGCATCACTGCCCTTTTTGAGGATTGTACTTTTATGTAGAAACTTAGGTAATAAACCTGCAAAACAATGTGAAATAATGATAATATAAAAAAGGTGTGCAGAATTCACTAAGAGCACTTGAATCTTATTAGAGTAGGTGACACTTAAATGTGCGGTTTTATCGGGTGTATGCATAATCATGCAATAGAAGAAGCAACGACTGACCAAAAGTTTAAGCAAATGAACAATATAATTACTCACCGCGGGCCTGATGATGAAGGATATTTTCAGGATGAGTTTATCCAATTTGGCTTCCGCAGACTAAGCATCATTGATATTGAAAGTGGAAGTCAGCCGCTTTCTTATGAGAATGAGCATTATTGGATTATTTTTAATGGAGAAGTATACAATTTTGTCGAACTTCGTGAAGAATTGACAGAAAAAGGCTTCACATTTGAAACTGATTCCGATACGGAAGTAATCATTGCTTTGTTCAGTGATTTAAAAGAAAAAGCAGTTGAGAAGCTTCGAGGAATGTTTGCCTTTTTGATATGGGATAAAGAAAAGCAGGAACTATTTGGAGCAAGAGATCCGTTTGGAATTAAGCCTTTCTTTTATATAGAGGAAGGAGATCGTTCATACTTCGCGTCAGAGAAGAAAAGTATTTTGCTCGCTATGGATCAAAAAGAACTGAATACTGAAGCCCTTCAGCAATATATGACATATCAGTTCGTTCCAGAGCCGGAAACGATGACGCGTCACATTAAGAAGCTTGAGCCCGGACATTATTTTACAAAAAAACCTGGCGAATCCTTGAACGTCAAACGTTACTGGAGAGCAAACTTTAAGCCAGTCCAGAATAAGTCTGAAGAAGACTTCATTAAGGAAATCAGGGACGTTTTATTCGACTCAGTCAATATTCATATGCGCAGTGATGTACCGGTTGGTTCATTCCTTTCTGGAGGAATCGATTCTTCTATCATCGTTTCAATCGCGAAGCAGTTCCATCCGAATATTAAAACCTTCTCAGTTGGGTTTGAACGGGATGGCTTCAGTGAAATTGATGTGGCAAAAGAGACAGCTGACAGACTTGGAGTTGAAAATATCAGCTACGTGATCAGCCCTGAAGAATATATGAAAGAGTTGCCTAAAATTATGTGGCATGCGGATGATCCGTTAGCTGATCCTGCTTGTGTACCGCTTTATTTTGTTGCAAGGGAAGCAAGAAAGCATGTAACGGTTGTTCTTTCAGGCGAAGGGGCAGATGAGCTTTTTGGCGGGTACAATATCTACAGGGAGCCTCAGTCTCTCGAAATGTTCGATAAGATTCCGGAAGTGGGAAAATCCCTTTTACGGGCACTTGCTAAAACTTTGCCTGAAGGAGTTAAAGGCAAAAGCTTTATTGAACGCGGTGTAACACCGATGGAAGAGCGTTATATTGGGAACGCAAAAATGTTTTTAGAGAATGAGAAAAAAGAACTGTTAAATCATTATCATCCGGATATCAATTATCTTGATATTACAAATCCGCTTTATGCAGAATCGGCAGGGTACGCTCCTGTAGAGCAAATGCAGTTCATTGACATTCATACTTGGATGAGGGGCGATATTTTACTGAAAGCGGATCGGATGACGATGGCCCACTCGCTTGAACTCAGGGTGCCGTTCCTTGATACGAAGGTATTTGATCTGGCTTCCACGATTCCGACAAGCCTCAAAACAGCAAATGGAACTACAAAATATGTTTTGAGAAAAGCAGCTGAAGGAATCGTTCCGGACCATGTATTAAACCGTAAAAAGCTAGGCTTTCCGGTGCCAATCCGTCATTGGCTGAAAGATGAAATGCATGATTGGGCTAAAGATGTTATAAAAAACAGCCAAACAGATCATTTGATCAATAAGCAGTATGTGTTGAAGCTGATGGAAGATCATTGTCAGGGGAAAATGGATTACAGCCGTAAAATTTGGACAGTGCTTGTATTCATGGTTTGGCATGCGGTCTTTGTTGAAGAACGTTATAATTTTGATAAAGAAATGGCAGCCGCTCACTCGACCTTATAGGTGAGCGCTTGGCTGCCCATTTGCACCCACGATTTCTCGAAATCGCCAATGGGTGCTTTTTTATTTTTCTTTCCAGTAAGAGGATCATTGAAATATATGTATTTTTGGTCGTATCCTGTGATCAGAACAGAATGTTCTTTCTTCGTGATTTTTACAGGTCCGGAATCTGTCTCCCATGTTTCAAAGTAAGAATCTGGCAGTTCACGATATTCTGCATTGATGATGACCCAAACAGGTCTTCCGTCAGACAATGGGATTTTTAATTCCTCGAAAGCTTCTCCTGTCAAATTCACTATTCTTCCAGGCAGATATTTTTCTCCCAGTTCCATAATGGGCTCGTGGTAAACCCCAAGCCCAGGTTTATTGAAGTCATACATATTTCCTACAAATCCTTTATGGGGATTTCCGAAATAGACTTTTCCGTTTTTGATTACATAAGGAGAGGGATCCCTTTTTATTTCTTTAGCAAGTGTCATTTTATCTGTACTTGTTCCTGCGCTTTCAAGAAGCATGGCAAGCGAGGTAACTTCGCAACCGCGTGGAAGTTCCGGCAATTGCTCAATAACAGGAAAGTCTAATAAAACCTTGTCTTTTATTTTAATTAACTGAATATCATCGTTTTGTTGCATTTCTTGGGATGCCGTAGCTTTTTGCTGTTCAGAATTATCCATTGTGTTAAAAAGGACAATAGTGAATGTGCACGCTGCGATAAAAAAGGAAAAAAAAGCTTTGTACGAGCTGCGATTTCCTGAAAGAAGAATGAGCATAAAACCGATAATAAGGACTAAGAAAATAGGCCATGCATTCATATTGGATCTCCTTTTTAAAGAGTAAGAAAGTGTAAAATTAGACGAAATATTTTCAAGTCTATCTCCGGCGTGTAGGAAACATTAGCAGGGTGTCTCTAAAGCCATAGGAAGCGGCCATCTGAGGCACTGACGCACGGGTCAAAAGTTAATGGGCAGAGGAACTAACTCCTCGCGATTCTTAAAAAATACTCCGTTATGAATTACATCGGCATAATTTTGCAAAGTTCCACTGCTTCATGTGAAAAGTATTTGAACTCTTATTTATCTTTTTGCATAGCTTGATAATAGTGGCCTTTTTCAACATACTCTCTTGAGATGCGGATCATTTCTGCACGGTCTTTTTCGTTCACTTCTCGGATTACTTTGGCAGGCCGTCCGAAAGCGACGGTATTTGGTGGGATAACCTTTCCTTGCGGCACAAGACTTCCCGCTCCAATAAAAGCTCCCTCTCCGATTTCCGCATTATCCAAAATGATGGAGCCCATGCCAATTAAAGCATTTTTTCGTATGACACAGCTATGCAAAATCACCTGATGTCCAATTGTGACCTCATCTTCGATAATGAGTGGGTTTCCTGGACTTTGATGGAGGACCGAATTATCTTGGATATTGACTTTCTCCCCTATGATGGTTGGAGCCACATCCCCTCTGATTGAGCAGTTGAACCAAATACTTGAATCTTCTCCAATGACGACATCTCCTGTGATGGTGGTATAATCGGCGATAAGTACTGACGAAGGGATTTGAGGAGACTTCTCTTTGTATGGGTAAACAGCCATAGCTAACATCCTTTCAATACTTTTTAACACTATCATAACGAAAAACTGCCCTGTGCTCTATAGTAAAAGAGATTCTCGAGTGAAAAAGGGGTAGAATACTTTTAGATACTATTGGGAGGAGTCAGGAAAATGCGGAAATGGGAAGCGGAAGGAAAAGCCAAGGGAGTTATGGTCATTGTTCACGGAGCTATGGAGCATCACGGACGGTATAGCTGGCTGCGAAATATGTGGGTGCTGAATGGTTTTCATGTTGTAATGGGGGATCTTCCGGGCCAAGGGCTGACGACAAGAGCATATAGAGGTCACATTGATTCATTTGATGAATACGTGGCTGAAGTGAAGAAATGGATGCAGGAAGCGGCAAAATACCGCCTGCCTATTTTTCTTCTTGGTCACAGCATGGGTGGATTGACTGTGATTAGGCTGCTTCAAGAAGGGAAGCAAGAAGTGGCAGGAGCTATTCTTTCATCGCCATGTCTCGGCTTGGCTCATTATCCACCGATGTCACTGAACGCCCTTTCAGTTGGCTTGAACTGGATTGCCCCAGAGTTAAAAATGGACAGTCATTTAGATGTCGATCTTGCTACACGGAGTTTGGATGCAAAAGATCGTGCACTGAATGATAGTCTGTTTGTGACAAAGGTTTCGGTCCGCTGGTATAGGGAGTTATTAAAAGCGATGAAAGAAGCCTTCGCAAATATTTCGGATTTTCCTGATGTCCCTCTTTTGGTGATGCAGGGCGGAGATGATAAAATTGTGAATAAAGTCGATGTGCAAAATTGGTTTAATGAGTTGGGTATAACCGAAAAGCTTTATAAAGAATGGCCAAAGTGTTATCATGAAATATTCAACGAGCCTGAAAGGGAATTGATTTTTGACTATGCAAAAAGCTTTGCCGAGCTTCGGCTACGACTTCTGCAATATCAAATTTAGTAAGCTAGGTGATATCATTTATGTTGCCAACCCATCCAATTACCCTCATGAACAAAGTTTACCGAGAGATAATGCCGACAGTTCATATGGAGTTATCCTACTGGAAAGACCGGGCAGGCGCGATTCCAAACGAAGAGCTGAGACGGCAAGCTCTGGCAAGTATACAGTATAAAACTTTTCACTGCGAAGGCGGGTCAATTATGGCCCTTGCTGCTTTAGAACATAAAAAAGACGCAATCAAATTTATCGTGGCTTATCAAACAATCAGTGATTATTTGGATAATTTGTGTGATAGGAGCACTTCACTGGATCCAAAGGATTTTGCTGCCTTGCATGAGTCCATGGAAGATGCGTTGACGGTAGGCGCATCGGAGCGGGAGTATTATCGTTTTCGTGAGGATCAAGATGATGGCGGGTATTTGGCTGACTTGATGAAGACGTGTCAATCCGTCCTTAAAAGCGAGCCTCATTATGAGATGATTAAGCCTTACCTGCTTGAGCTTTGTAAGTATTATTGTGATTTGCAAATACATAAACATGTTTGCAAAGAAGAGAGGGAAGAACGCCTAAAAAAATGGTTTGCTGAACATGAGCGCCTCTTGCCAAAAATGAGTTGGCATGAATTCTCAGCTTGCTCTGGTTCAACACTTGGCATTTTTTGCCTCGTTTCTTATGCTTTGAGAGAGGAATTCGAAGAAGAACATGCGGAAATGATTCGGGAAGGATATTTTCCGTATATTCAAGGGCTCCATATTTTACTTGATTATTTTATTGATCAAGATGAGGACAGGAAAGGCGGAGACTTGAACTTCTGCTTTTATTACAAGAATGAAGAGGAGATGCTGGAACGTTTTATTCATTTCCTCGATGAGGCTGACAAGCATACCAAACAATTACCGGACCGGAAATTCCATAAGCTGATCAATCGAGGTCTATTAGGGGTCTATCTTTCTGACCGCAAAGTGAATGAGCAGGCTGATGTCAGGGCACTTGCAAAAAAAATTATGAAGCGCGGTGGTCTGATTAGCCATTTTTTCTATTGGAATGGCAGAGTGTACAGGGCATTCCAGAAGAAGTTTACTGGAACAAGTAAATTTACCTCGACTGCAGTAAAGCCATAGTAATGAAATAAAAGGGCCCTACAGTAGGCTATTCTAAAACGCTCTTCCTAGTGGAGGGGCGTTTTGTGTTGAAATTTTAGACAATCGGAGAAAAGTGAGAGAAACTATCTTACCAGGATGATATTGGAAATGAGGAGCCCATCTTAAGCAGTTTTCAGAAAGATTCCCTTATAAAGATTTTAAATGAAAACTGTCACGCTGGGCGATAGATAGTTGCCAATATACAAAAACAGCCGAGGAAAACTCGGGCTGTTTTTGAATTGAAAGCCGTGTGAAAATTTTGTGGGCACGATTAGCCTACTAAGGTATTTAGTATCCGTCATTTTTTCTCAAACGCCAGCAGAAAAGGCGGGTTGTTTTTCTGATTGATAAAACCGTATTGAAGTACGTTCACCTTTGATTGATCCAAATTTTCGGCATACTCCATAAGCTGATCACGTTCATAGGCTCCTTCGTCATGCCCAGGGTAAATGACAAGTCCCAGAATGCCTCCTTTAGCGAGGATTTCGATCATTTGGTCGATAGCAGCAATCGTCGTATTCGGCTTCGTTACAATCGATTTATCCCCACCTGGCAAATATCCGAGGTTGAACATGGCTCCCTGGATGTTCCCATGATATTTGGCAGGTATCGATTCCTTAAGCTCCTCATGTCCCTTTTGGAATAGCGTTACCCTTTCTGCCACATTATTTTTTATTAAAAGCTCTTCTGTCTGTATAATGGCCTGGTGCTGGATGTCGAAACCAAAAACATGTCCTTTTTCACCGACAAGATCGGCTAGATATAAAGTGTCATGCCCGTTGCCGATAGTCCCGTCAATTGCCATACCGCCGGGTCTGACTACTCTTTGCATAAGGGAACGGGAATATGAAAGAATGCCCTCAATATTCATCCCAAAATACCTCCTCATAATCATACGAAAAATTGTATCATAACTGTCCTGAAATGAGTACAAACTATGATTGCCAGGCTACAAAGCTGAGCCATTGGAGAAGGGGAGGATGACGTGACTACTCGGCAATCCATTGACAATTTCATTAATCGCTGTGAATCAGTGATTCTTTTTGCAGAGGAACAGTACGAGGAAGGCAACAGGCAGGAGCATTATCATGATATGGATTATAGCGAAGCGATGAATGATCTGGAAATGGTGCTTCAGCAGCTCCATAAAATGACCGCAAGTGCGAATGCACAGCAGCGCGAGCAGCTCCACCGGGTACGTCTAAAGATACAGCAGCTCCAAAATAAAATGATTCTCTTGAATCACGATAGGCCGCTATATAGCACATGGCATTGATAAGAGACAGGTTTTCCCTGTCTCTTATTTTATGATCAGTGACCTCTAGATACTGATGGTTCGCGGGTCAGGGCTTCAATATAGACTTGAAAATATGTCTAAAATTGTCTACAATGGGGAATAAAGGACTTAATATATAAAACGGTTAAAAAGGACCAGTAATGGTGCCATCCTGTTTCAGAGAGTCGGCGGGAGGTGGAAGCCGGCCAGGACCATCATGAACTCCCCTTTCATTCTGCAGGTGTGAAGGAATAGATCTGAAAGCAACGATCAATCTTGTAATACTTGCCGTATTCTGCGTTAAGGAATAATGAAGTGAGTGGCCTATGCACTAAATTGGGTGGTACCGCGGGAGAAAGCAACCTTCCGTCCCAGGAGTTTTCTCGGGATGGAAGGTTTTTTAATTGAAAAAGTCAGGAGGTTTCTTCATGGGTTATAGCCATAAGGAATTGGAACAAAAATGGCAACAATTTTGGGAAGAAAATAAAACATTCAAAACAAATATGGATGAAGCTAAAGAAAAATTTTATGCACTTGATATGTTTCCGTATCCTTCGGGATCCGGACTTCATGTTGGGCATCCAAAAGGATATACAGCATCTGATATTCTTGCGAGAATGAAACGAATGCAGGGTTACAACGTACTTCACCCTATGGGATGGGATGCTTTCGGTCTTCCGGCAGAGCAGTATGCTATCGATACAGGAAATGATCCGGCAGAGTTCACTCAGCATAATATCGATACATTCCGCCGCCAGATTAAATCTCTCGGATTTTCTTATGACTGGGACAGGGAGGTCAATACTACAGATCCGGACTATTACAAATGGACACAATGGATTTTTGTCAAGTTGTTTGAGCATGGTCTCGCTTATGTGGACGAAGTGCCGGTTAACTGGTGCCCAGCTTTAGGAACTGTTCTTGCCAATGAAGAAGTTATTGATGGAAAAAGTGAACGCGGTGGGCATCCTGTTGAACGCCGTCCAATGAAGCAATGGATTTTAAGGATTACGAAATATGCAGACCGGCTTCTTGAGGACTTGGAAGATTTGGATTGGCCTGAAAGCATAAAAGACATGCAAAGAAACTGGATTGGCCGTTCCGAAGGCGCGGAAGTCACTTTTGCCATTGACGGGCATCCTGAAACTTTTACTGTATTTACGACAAGGCCTGATACGCTGTTTGGAGCAACCTATGCTGTCCTTGCTCCTGAGCATCCATTTGTGGCGAAAATCACAACGTCTGAGCAACAGACTAATGTGAATGCTTATATTGACCTAGTTAAGTCAAAAAGCGATTTAGAAAGAACAGATCTTGCGAAAGATAAAACAGGTGTATTTACAGGCGCATATGCCATTAACCCGGTTAACGGTGATAAAATCCCGATCTGGATTGCCGATTACGTATTAATGAGCTATGGAACTGGAGCCATTATGGCTGTACCTGCACATGATGAGCGGGATTATGAATTTGCGAAAAAGTTTGGCTTAGAGATTAAAGAAGTTGTGGCTGGAGGAAATATCGAGGAAGAAGCGTATGTTGGCGATGGTCCGCATGTGAACTCAGAATTTTTGGATGGAATGGATAAGGACGAAGCTATTACAAAGATGATCGACTGGCTTGAAAAAGAAGGCTGCGGCACGAAAAAGGTTACATACCGCTTGAGAGACTGGTTGTTCAGTCGTCAACGTTATTGGGGAGAGCCGATTCCGATTATTCATTGGGAAGACGGTACAATGACAGCAGTGCCGGAAGACCAACTGCCGCTGATTTTGCCTGAAACAGACGAAGTGAAGCCTTCAGGCACTGGTGAATCACCACTTGCCAATATTACAGACTGGCTGCATGTAGAGGACCCCGAAACAGGCAAAAAAGGCCGTCGGGAAACAAACACGATGCCGCAATGGGCTGGAAGTTGCTGGTATTTCTTAAGATTTATCGACCCTCATAATTCTAAGGAACTTGCAGATAAAGAATTATTGAAGGAATGGCTTCCAGTTGATATTTATATCGGTGGGGCAGAGCATGCGGTTCTTCATTTACTTTACGCTCGTTTCTGGCATAAGTTTCTATATGATATTGGGGTTGTACCGACAAAAGAACCATTCCAAAAGCTCTTTAACCAAGGGATGATCCTTGGTGAAAATCATGAAAAAATGAGTAAATCCAAGGGGAATGTAGTTAACCCGGATGATATCATTGAAAGTCATGGTGCGGATACATTGCGTCTCTATGAAATGTTCATGGGGCCGCCAGAAGCTTCAGCAGCCTGGTCAACGACTGGATTGGACGGAGCACGTCGCTTCTTGGATCGAATTTGGCGTTTGTTAGTCACCGATAATGACAGCTTGAGTGATAAAGTACAAGAGGTCACAGGCGGAGAGCTTGAAAGAGTGTATCATCAAACAGTTAAGAAAGTAACAGAAGACTCTGAGGCAATGCATTTTAATACAGCTATTTCACAACTCATGGTCTTTATCAATGAAGCGTATAAAGCGGAAGTTCTTCCAAAGCAATATATTGAAGGCTTTGTCAAAATGCTTTCTCCTATTGCTCCACACATTGCCGAAGAGCTGTGGGCTAAACTTGGTTATGAGGGATCAGTGACGTATGAAGCTTGGCCTCAATATGACAAAACCAAGCTCGTATCGGATGAAGTAGAGATTGTAGTTCAGGTTAACGGCAAAGTTCGTACCAAACTTCTGGTTTCTCGTGAAGCAAGCAAAGAAGAGCTGGAAGAAATTGCTTTAAATGATGATAAAATCAAATCAGCTATCGAAGGAAAAACAATCCGAAAAGTCATTGCAGTTCCAAGCAAACTTGTGAATGTTGTGGCAAATTAATAAGAGAGTGAAATCAGTCGCCTATCATTGATTTGGCGGCTGATTTGCTATGTTTTATTTCCCTATAGGAGACTCCCGCTTCAGTCAGACCAGAACGTATGGTTATGAAGTGGCGAGAGCTTTAAGAAAGCAGTAAGCTGCGCATACTGTTAATGTCGTATATAAGAGTAATGCTCTGGTTTGCTATTTTGCTGTCATAAAATTGCAGTTTATTTACACGGCTTTCCCAAAGCCAACTTTTGAAAGTTTTTCCTATAGAGATAGGAGATGCTTTGTTATAATGAAAATGGTAATTTCAACGAAAGGTGATAATCATGGAAATTAAAACAATAACACCTGATGAGGTCAAATCAAAGCTGGAAAATGACGAAACTTTATATTTGGTAGACGTACGTGAAGATGAAGAAGTAGCCGAAGGGAAGATTCCAGAAGCGGTACATATTAGAATGGGCGAAATTCCGGAGTACCTGGATTTCTTTGACAAAGAAAATGAATATATTATTATATGCAAAGCTGGTGGCCGCAGCTATAAAGTATGCAAATATCTAATGGCTAACGGTTATAACAATGTTGTGAACATGACCGGTGGCATGCTTGCCTGGACAGGGGAAACCAAGCCTAAACACTCATGAAGTTTGTTGAAAGTTTTAAATTGTATAACAATGAGGCGAACGGGCCATACTAATGGTAAAAACGGAGAGGTGTGGCCCATGGTGCAGGTCAAGTTGTTCGATTGCGAGCATGAACAGGACTTGGAGGAGGAAATCAACCAGTTTTTAAGCGACTTAGAACATAAACAGGTGGTTGACATTAAATATAACATTGCCGTCCTGAGGGAAGCGGAAGATGAACAAATATACTGTTTTAGTGCCATGGTTTTGTATATTAGATAAGGGACTTCCGATTTTGGAAGCCCCTCTTTATTTAGAGTAAAGCAAGTAATGGAAAATTTTATCCAGATAAGTCTTTTGCTATAAAGTTTTTCTGTCAAAATGATACAGCATATAAAAATACTGTCCGAAGTTAGGCATATCCTCTTATTGTTTTACAGTATTCCGCACTATTACTTCCAGCCAGTCGTCCGGTGACGAGGGCCGAGGTGATATTATATCCGCCAGTGTAGCCATAAATATCTAGTACTTCCCCGCAGAAATAAAGTCCAGGCATCTTTTTGGATGCCAACGTTTTAGGCTCGATTTCCTTAACGGAGACGCCCCCTCCGGTCACAAATGCTTTATCCAGTGGCAGTGTCCCATTAACAGTGAAGCGGAATTGCTTGCATAATATTGAAAAACTCCTTAGTTTTTCAGTTGAGACAGTTGAACAAGGAGAGGAAGGGTCTATATCACTTCGTTCAAGCAGAAAAAGCAAATAGCGTTCAGGCAGTAGCCCTTTCAGCGAATTTTTGATTGCTTTCTTTGGCTCCTTTTTCATGTCTCCCTGTATTTTTTGAAAAAGCTCCTCCTGTCCTATTTTCGGCAAGGCATCAAGATTCATTAAAACTTCTTTTAAATTCCACTTTTTCATTGCTTTTACAACAAATTGGCTGCAGCGCAATACTGCAGGGCCAGAAATGCCCAAATGTGTAAAAATCATATCCATTTGATGTGTGATGATCGGTTTCCCTTTTGGATTCAGGACACTGAGTGCGCTATCTCTTAAAGAGAGCCCCTGAAGGGTTTTTTCCTTGATAAAAGATTCTTTGGAAGTAAGCGGAACTTCGGTTGGAAACAGCTCTGTAATTGTATGTCCAGCCTTTTGTGCCCATGGAAAGCCGTCACCTGTAGAGCCAGTCTGTGGAACGGATTTTCCTCCAACAGCGATGACGACGGTGCGGCCTTCTATTGTTTCGCCATTTTTAAGCAAGACACCTCTTGTTCTGTCTTGATCAAAAAGAACGTCTTGAACAGGACAGCTTGTCCAGACTTTGACCCCAAGGTCATTCATATATGACAAAAGGGCATCAACAACAGATTGCGCCTGGTTTGAAACTGGAAACATCCGCCCGTGATCTTCTTCCTTGAGCTCAATTCCAAGATTTTCAAAGAAACGGATAATATCCTCATTGTTAAAGACAGAAAATGCACCATATAAAAAACGTCCATTTCCTGGGATATGACGGATGATTTCATCTATCGGGAGCCGGTTCGTTACATTGCATCTCCCACCCCCAGAGATTGCAAGTTTTCTCCCTAATTTATTTCCCTTATCAATTAGCAGGACATTTGC
Source organism: Bacillus norwichensis (assembly GCF_014836955.1). Classification (GTDB taxonomy): domain Bacteria; phylum Bacillota; class Bacilli; order Bacillales; family Bacillaceae_C; genus Siminovitchia; species Siminovitchia norwichensis. Next base: position 49,340 of record NZ_JACSPV010000022.1, on the reverse strand, counting down.
TTTTTTCTCAGCCGCGGCAATTGCAGCCATCAACCCGGAGGGGCCTCCGCCGATGACAATGACATCATAAATCATTTCAATCAACACCTTAGTTTTTAATCACTTCATTTTAAAATGCTGTTTATGTAAAAGCAAATGCGAACTGAAATCGAGGGATGGATTATCTGAAAAAAGTGTCCATTATTACTGTTTTTTTAAAATAGAGAGAGCCATTTTTCTCACTTGAGAATAATCATAGAATGATCACAATTGGACAATTTGTACGAAAATAGAGCATAACCGTACATGGGAATTGGGTTGATTGAGAATTGTAGAACAAACCGGTGCATTGTCAAAAGCAGTCGTTAACTGTAAACTAGTACAGGGGAGTTTTATCGAGTGTATTTCCGAATACATACTAAATCGGATATTCCTTTAAAAATAAACAACGGAGAGTCAGAGATTGAATGTCATCTAAATTAATTCGAGGAACCTTTATATTAACGCTTGGCACTATCTTATCCAAAGTTTTGGGGCTTTTATATGTTATCCCATTTTATAGAATCATTGGCGGGGCAGAACAAGCTGCTTTGTATCAGTTCGGATATGTACCGTATACAATTTTTATCAGTATTGCGACAGCAGGAATCCCGCTTGCCGTTTCGAAATATATCTCAAAATATAATACGCTTGAAGAATATGCGGTGGGACGAAAGCTTTTTCGTTCTGGCATCTATGTCATGCTTGCTACAGGGGTTGTGTCTTTTCTAGCCATGTACGGGCTTGCTCCATGGCTAGCAGAACTTGTGTTAAAAGGTGTAGACACAAAACACAGCTACACTGCTGCTGATGTTGCAACTGTCATCAGAGCTGTCAGCTTTGCTCTATTAATTATCCCTGTTATGAGTTTGATCAGAGGTTTTTTTCAAGGCCATCAATCTATGGGGCCATCAGCTGTGTCAACCGTTTTGGAGCAGTTGGCTAGGATTGTCTTTCTTTTAGCGGGTGCATTTATTGTTCTGTATGTATTAAAAGGTAATATTGTCACCGCCATCAGTGTAGCGACTTTTGCGGCATTTATCGGAGGTCTGGCGAGCCTGCTTGTTCTATTATGGTATTGGTATAAGCGGAAGCCGGGACTTGACGAACTTCTAAAAAAAGATAAGGGTACAATGGATGTCTCCTTGCCCGACATGTATAAGGAAATTATTGTATATGCATTTCCTTTCGTAATGGTTGGTATCGCCAATCCGCTTTTTCAATTTATTGACCAAATCACTTTTACAAGGGCGATGGCGGAAGCAGGAAAGGCTGCAGGAGCTTTAGATGCATTAGGCATATTGAATATGACGACACATAAGCTTGTCATCATCCCAGTTTCATTGGCAACCGCCTTTGCATTGACAATCGTACCACTTGTAACAGAGTCTTATGTAAAAAATGATAAAGCATTGATGTTTCGCCAATTGGATCAGACGTTCCAAGTATTGTTGTTCATTACAATGCCGGCAGCAATCGGACTTGCCCTTTTAGCGGAACCGATGTACACCATGTTTTATGAATTCGATGAATTTGGAGCCCAGGTACTTCGTATATATGCGCCGGTGGCTATCCTATTTGCGTTGTACTCCGTAACTGCGGCGATCTTGCAGGGGATTAATGAACAGCGGTTTACAGTTTTGAGCTTGTTGACCGGAATCCTTGTCAAATTGACATTTAATATCCCATTAATCAAGCTTTTTGCTACAGAGGGAGCTATTTATGCAACTGCACTTGGGTACGGTGTAGCCATTGTAATTAATATTATTGTCATTAAAAAATTCGCTTACTATCCATTCAAGCTCGTTTATAGAAGAACGTTGCTCATCGTTATTTTTAATGTAATGATGGCAATTCTGGTATATGCTATTTATAAAGGTTTATTGTTGTTCTTGACGCCAGAATCTACTTTCCAATCTATAGTTATTATTCTTGTTTGTGCCGGGGCTGGTGGAATCATTTATGCTTTTCTAGGCTTAAAATCAGGGCTGGCGGACAGACTGTTTGGAACGAGGCTTCAAAAGATCAAGCAAAAGCTGCGAATCTCTTAACAAATAAAAGAAAGAGGCTGCGGGGAGCGCCTCTTTTTTATATTAGAGTAAGAAAATATAGAATCAGATGAAATATTTAATTTGAATTAGGCTTTTCTATATCTAGCTTCAGGCGCCCAGCGATTAGCAAACTTCGAGCCCAATATACCAGAGTATTCGAGGACGTATATCTCACCTCGTCGCAAAGCTGTATGAAGTTCACTCAAGATGTCTCTCACGAGTACTCCAGTAAGCTGCTTTCCTACGTAAGTCAATATCGCTCTGATGTACAGGGAGTACTAATGCAAGCGAAGCGACAGGATGTGGCAGCTTGAGGTTGCCTTCGCTCTGTGTGGATTGGCTTATGGTTGGTCACTGATGGGCAGGGACTCTCGCATTTCGTTTTCCTGTAGAAAGGATCGTCGACTAAGTTCGCCACTTCCTGTGGCAACGTCAACGCACCAACATCCTGTTGGTGTACATCGCTAAACGGCGTCTTTCGCTTTACTTATTTAAGCATTGTACTCGGAGTGATCGGGAAGATCATAGTAATCCGGCCGGTTGTATCCTAATTGTCTTTCAATTCTTGAGACACGCCGGTCTAATCTTTCCATTTGTTTGTTGAGCTGATCCATTTGTCTTTCAAGTTGGCTAATTCTTCGGTCTATGCCACCTCCACCTCCGGGAAAACCTTGATATCCGGGAGCAAATTGTTGAGGTATTCCACCTTGTTGTTCGGCAAGCTGGGGATGAAACTCCATTGGCTGCTGCAAGGTCCCCATTGGCATAGGCATTTGCCGCATTCCCATCGGAGGCTGCTGCCGATAATCAATAAACATCTTTTTCACTCCAATCTTTTCATTCCTGCACAATAGCCTATGTCATTGTGGCAAAAGCGTGTAGACAAACGCCTATTGAATATTTCCTTAAAATTTGAATCCAAGTGGAGGTAAAGAAATGAGAATTGATAAATTACTGGCCAATATGGGCTATGGAAGCCGTAAGGATGTCAAGAAATTTCTCAAAAGCGGTAAAGTCACTGTGAATGGTGAGTCTATAAAAGATGGAAAACTTCATGTAAGTCCTGAAGAAGATACAATTGAAGTCCTCGGTGAAGAAATACATTACAAGGAATTTATCTATCTTATGATGAACAAACCTCCAGGAACCATTTCTGCCACGGAAGATCTACGAGATCAGACTGTGATTGATTTGCTGAATGAGGAAGATACTATTTTTGATCCTTTTCCAGTAGGGCGATTGGATAAGGATACAGAGGGGCTTCTACTTCTGACAAATAACGGCCAATTGGCTCATCAGTTATTATCGCCTAAAAAGGATGTGCCCAAAACGTATTTTGCTGTCATTAATTCAGCTGTAACTCCTGAAGATGTGGAAGCTTTCATAAAAGGGGTTACCTTAGATGACGGTTATAAGACGAAGCCAGGAAAGCTGAAAATTATCAAATCCGGAACGTATTCAGATATTGAGCTGACGATTACGGAAGGGAAATTTCATCAAGTAAAAAGGATGTTTGAAGCGGTCGGGAAAAAAGTGATTTATTTAAAACGCTTGTCTATGGGGCCGCTTAAATTAGACGAACATTTGGAGCTTGGAGAATATCGAGAATTGACGGATGATGAAGTCAGCATGATAAGGAATTATCTGGAAGAACAGAAATAATGAGATGTAGAAAAAGCCGCTTGTTTTCCTAAATAGGAAAACAGGCGGCTTTAAAAAATCTTGTTATAGACTTGTCTATTGTCGAAGAGGGCACTTTCGGCCTGTCTCCTCAAAACAGCTTCAATAGCTTCGGCGCTAGCCTTTATCTCGTCAGGATTCGTCCAGTCTATACATCGCTAAACGTCGCCCTCCGCTTTTCTATTGTCCAGCTCCGGGCTCCATCGACTAGTAGACTTCCTCCTCCTTCCTACGATAAGTCAACATTCGGCTTGCCCATGGCTCGCCGTGTTTCCTTTATCTCGTCAGGATTCGTCCAGTCTATACGTCGCTAAACGTCACCCTCCGCTTTTCTATTCAAGATGTTATTTTGACTTTTTTCTCTGTTGTTGTCCACTTCCCGCGACGCGGGCTACTGATCAGGTCATTGTATTCTAACACATTCAAATCCCTTTGAATGGTGCGAGGTGTACTTCCGAATGCATCTGCGAGTTCCTTTGTTGAAACTGTACCGTTCTCTTTGATGTATAAGTATACATCTTTGATTCTGGTGAGCATTCTGTTCGTTGACGGCTTCAAAAAACCACTCCCTCATCTTAAAATTCCTTGGCAGAGGATGCGGACTGCTTTATGCCTTTATGATATTAGGCTGTTGATAGCGCAATTCCAGAGGACAACTCCTTTTCAAAACTAGTTTTAAATTTTCTGCATTTCGAGACTGAAATGTCAGACACTTTTATTTTAACTCATTAGTTTATGTTTTTAAAGCATAATATCTAACTTGGAAGAAAAAGGTTAAACCATGTCGAATGTATAAGTTCAAATGTCTTTATATTATTCCCTTTCGAAGCAAGTTTGAAACTTCTGGGCAGTTAAATCGTATGCAGAAATAGTGAGATAGAAAGGAATGAAGCTGTTTTGCCAATATTGACAGTGGATATTGAGAAAGCTGGTTATAAAGTGCAGGAGCCAGTGATTTCTAAAGTGCGGTTTAAATTGGAGCTTTCGTCTCTTATAGGAATGATTGGGGCGAATGGAGCTGGAAAAAGCACGACTATTAAAGCGATTCTTCAGGAGCTGCCTTACGTAGAAGGAAATGTCTCTAGAAAGGATGGAACCTCTTATTCATATATACCCGAAAGACCTGTCTTCTACGATGAACTGACGCTTTGGGAGCATTTCGAATTTGTTGCTGCAGTTGAACAGTTGGGTGAAGAACATTTCTCATATGCTAGATCTTTATTGAAAAAATTCCGCCTAGCAGATAGAATTCACGAGTTTCCATCGACTTTTTCAAAAGGGATGCAACAAAAAGGGATGATTTCACTAGCTTTATTTACAAAGCCTGATCTTTTGATTATTGATGAACCATTTATGGGACTTGATCCAGGTTCAACTAAAATGTTGCTTGAAATGCTTGATGAAGAGAAAAAGAAAGGAAGCGGGATACTGATGTGTACTCATATTCTTGATACAGCTCAGCGGATGTGTGATTCGTTTATTGTCATTGAACAAGGGACTGTAAAGGCTTGTGGTACGCTCAATGAGGTGCTTGCTATGTGTGGAGCTGATGACGGAAGCTTGTATTCCTGTATAGACATGGCGGATGCTGAAGATGAATAGCAACCAGCTTCTTTTTCATAGAATTAGGGAAAATTGGAAGTATAAATATAAGATTATTAAAACCATTATTGATTGGACGATTCTCATCTACATTGTTGTTCCAGCTGCTGTCATTACCATTTTTGTATATCGTTCTTGGTGGATCGCTCCTCCCTTCTGGATTGCTTCTGTGCCTTTCTCGCTTTTATTCGCCGTTTTTTTCTTCTTGTTATGGGGAGGAAATTTTAAAACGTATATCAGAGAGGCAGACATTATATTTTTAAGAAAAAATGAAAAGCTGATGCTTGGAATGAAGCGTGGCGGCATTATTATTTCGTATTTGACCGAGGTTCTTTCGGCTGTTTTCCTTGCCGTGCTTATTTCTCCACTTTGGATCATTCATTATGAGCTGAGTTTGAAAGAGCTTGTTTTATTTTTCGGAATATGGGTTTCCTTAAGATGGCTCGTTATGGCCGTGAACGGCCAGTTGAATGTGCATTTAAAGGGGTGGAGAAACCTTATCAGAAGCATTCCTGTTGTAGTTGGTGCAGGGAGTATATGGTGGCTTAGTTATAAGGCTCTTCAATCGGGCGGTCTGCTTTTGGTTTTCATGATTATTATATTAAATGGAATTGCATCTATGCTCCTTTTGAAAAAGCGTTTCACCACCATACATACTTTTGAGCAAGATCTGTCAATTGATGAGAAAGATAAAAGCAAATATACAGAAATGATTTTCGGGTTGTCCATGGATATAGAAAAATTGCCGAAGCCAAAACCAGTCCGTAAAAGTCCAAGGCTTTATTCGAAGTCAAACAGGATATTTAAAACCCGATCTCCAAGAAACGGCTTCCTAGAGTTGTTTATTAAAGCCACAACGCGCGATATGGAATATGTCCGGGGATATTTTCAGGTCCTTGGAATTACTGTTGCAGCAATTATTTTTTTACCTCCCTTATGGTTAAAAATCACGCTTGCAGCAGTTGGTGTTCTTTTCCTGACTGTTTGGATTGGCAGCGTTTGGCATAAATTGATTGGCAGTCATCCGTTCACTAAGAAATATTCTGGAGACGAGGGATATATAAAAGGAAAACAGATTGTTACAGCAGTGCTTCTGATTCCTTTTGTCATCATATGTTTATTAAATGTATGGATTCTCCCATGGATTCACAGCTTCTTACCCTTTTTCTGATCGGACAAAAAGTTGTACAATGGAAGAAGAGACAATAGACCAAAGGAGTTATGTACATGGCAAACATTGACTGGAAGGACGAAGTGGAAAAACGAAAGGATGAGCTGATCCGGGATTTGCAAGGGCTGCTTCGGATAAAAAGCGTGTTGAATGAATCTAAAAGCACCGTAGACGCTCCCCTTGGCATGGAAGTTAAGCAAGCATTAGAGTATATGCTCGAGATGGGAAAAAGAGATGGTTTTACATCAAAGAATGTAGGAAACCTTGCCGGTCACTTGGAAATGGGAGCAGGAGATGGGCTTATTGCAGCTTTATGCCATGTAGATGTTGTTCCAGAAGGGGATGGCTGGTCTGTAGATCCGTTTGGCGGTGAAGTGCAAGATGGAAAAATTTTTGCCAGAGGTGCTATTGATGACAAAGGACCGACAATGGCAGCATATTATGGAATGAAGATTGTAAATGAGCTGGGCCTGTCCATTAATAAAAGGATTCGCCTCATTATTGGGACAGATGAAGAAAGTAGGTGGCGCTGTGTTGATCACTACTTTAAGTATGAAGAAATGCCGGAAATGGGATTTGCGCCAGATGCCGATTTTCCAATTATCAATGCTGAAAAAGGGATTGCCGATTTTGATTTGAAACAAAAACGGAACTCTCCAAAAGAACATGGAGCCAAAATCACGCTCATTTCATTTTTTTCGGGAAGACGATACAATATGGTTCCGGATCATGCACGAGCTGTTCTTGATATACAGTGGGATCAAACTGAGTTTCTCCAATTATTTAATGATTTTAAGTACAGACAAGGTTTGAATGGCAGCTATTATGTAGAGAGTGGATATCTTGTCCTGGAGCTGAAAGGCATTTCAGCTCACGGAATGGAGCCTGATAACGGGAAAAATGCGGGGCTGCATTTAGCTCATTTTCTTTCTACCGTCAAGCTCGATAGGAAAGGGATGGATTTTGTCAATGCAGCTGTTCATTTCTTCTTTGAGGATTCTCGCGGCAGGGCGTTTGGCGTGCAGCATACCGATGAAATGATGGGAGATTTAACGATTAATGTCGGAAAAATGACCTTCAATGATGAGGATGGCGGACGCTTTGGCCTAAATATGCGGTATCCTGCTTCTTTCTCAATGGAAGAAGGAATGCAGAAAATCATGAAAGAAGCGGAAAAATCCAATTTTGAAGTTGTTAATATATCCAATCTAGAGCCGCATTATGTTCCATCAGATGATATTTTGATTCAAAAGCTCATAAAAGTGTATGAGGAGCAAACAAATGAGAAGGCAGAAATGCTTTCCATTAGTGGTGGGACGTATGCACGTTCATTGAAAAATGGGGTAGCCTTTGGTGCTTTGTTTCCGGGAAGACCTGATGTTGCACACCAGAAGGATGAATATATGGAAATTGAAGATCTTTTAAGAGCGACAGCCTTATATGCTCAGGCATTTTATGAACTTGCACAAGGTTAAGGAAGATGGGAGGAAGTAATAATGGGGAAAATTATTTTTGGCGATCAAATTCTTGAACGGTCTGATGTACATATTGATTTGGAGGACCGGGGTTACCAGTTTGGCGATGGAGTGTATGAAGTTATTCGAGTATATAGTGGAAAACTTTTCACCATGAAGGAGCATATCGAGCGGCTTTTTCAAAGCGCCCAAAAAATCAAGTTGGATATTTCCATGAGTCCTGAAAAAATTCAAGAGCTGACCGAGGAGCTTGTGAAAGAAAATAGAGTGGACTTTGGCTCCATTTATATGCAGATAACGAGGGGAGCAGCACCGAGAACCCATATGTTTCCTAAACCAGAAAGCAATACAAAAGCTGTTTTTACGGCTTATACGAATGAAGTACCAAGACCTGTCAGCTTGTTTGAAAAAGGAGTGGCAGCCATTACGACGGAGGATATCCGGTGGCTCCGTTGTGATATTAAAAGCCTAAATCTTCTTCCGAATGTCCTTGCGAAACAGGAAGCAACGGATTACGATTGTTTTGAAGCGATTTTGCACCGAAACGGTATCGTGACTGAAGGGTCATCCTCAAATGCCTATATTGTAAAAAATGGAGAAGTGATTACTCATCCAGCAGATCGTTTGATACTCAATGGTATTACGAGACAGGTGCTTGTAGAATTATGTAAAGCAAATGGCATTCCGTTCGTTGAAAAGGAATTTGATTTGAGAGACTTGAAGGATGCGGATGAGGTATTTATTTCAAGTACGACGTCGGAGGTTATGCCGGTGATCAAGCTGGACGTGGAAACAGTTGGTGACGGTACACCTGGAAAAATCACACGTAAATTGCAGGCGCTGTTTGAAGCTAGAATCAACCAAGATACAAAGGTGGAAATTTAACATCATTTCAGCAGAAGACTCCCACTTCTGTAAGTGGTGAGATGAAAGCATATGTGTATTCATTTCAATGCGTGGCAAAAAGTTAAACCACAGATTTCAGAGGGATTTGTCGAGCGGAATTCGATACATTCTGGGCGCGAATAGGCCAAGGTACATTTAATTAAGAGGAGCAAAAACATGCATTCAACCCACTATTTCTTTGCATTGACATTACCAGATAAAGTGAAAGTTCATTTATCTAAAATCAGCGAACAGTTGAAGATGAGCTTTCCTTTTAAAAGCTGGGTACATCCTGAGGATTACCATATTACTTTGGCTTTTCTGGGAAATGCTGATCAACGCCGGCTTGCTGAAAGTGTCCTAAATGTGAAGGAAGCTTTGACAAATGTTCATTCCTTTCAGGTGGGGTTGAATCAGGTGGGGACGTTTGGGCGTCCGAATCTTCCAAGAATATTATGGGTTAATACGACTGAAAGCCCTTCGTTAGCAGAGGTTAGGAACAATGTCTATACATCATGTATAGAAGCCGGCTTCGAGCTTGAGACAAGGCCCTTCAAGCCCCATATCACCCTTGCTAGAAAGTGGATGGGGCAGGGGGAGTTTCAAATGGCAGCAGCTGAAAAAAGCTTGGGAACCTCGCTTCCTGGTCCTGTTTTTTCAATGGAAGAAGCAGTATTGTACCGTACCCATCTTGATCAAATACCGAAATACGAAATAGTCGAGTCTTTTAAGTTTAGATAGGATGATCCAAAAGCAAGGAGATAGCGTTCCAAATGACTATGGGCATCCAATTGAACACGTTTGATGTAGAAGAGGGGAAGCATGAAGTTAAATGGCTCAGCTTATAAAATTACATGATTATATATCTCGTTATGAATCTGATTTATCCAGGTATAATTCTCTGTTTGTTCGGTTGAAAATGAGAAGGTGGAAGGCAATCCTTGAGGAGGAAAGCAATAGACTTGGTGTTACACACTTGGAGAGTGAAAAAGTAGAGGAACTAAAGCAGGCATATCTTGATCAGCTTTTTTCTTCACAGATCAAATGGGCCAGTTCCACAATCAAGGAAAAGTCAAACCCCCTTGCATCATTATTTACTGATTCTCGGCTGCGCTGTCTTGTTCAGCGTTTTCCTGATACCTTTTTTTTGATGTACAATCCAGTATTTCAGTTGAAAAAGGCGAAGGTGCAGATGGAGGTGTTAATGGTCACTCCATCTAAATTAATGTGCATGTCCTTTTTGGATGGAGAAGAAGACGCACTGTATATCGGCTCGAATGGACATTTTTGGCAGAAAAAAAATAAAGACAAGGAAATGAAAGTTTTGAGCCCGGTTCTATCTGTCCGACGGATGAATCATGTGGCGAGACAAATATTTCAGACAACTGATACAAACCTGCCGATTGAAAAAGTGGTTGTTGCTGAAAAGGGATATATTACTCATTCAAATCCTCCTGATGATGTTCTGTTCATCGATAAGCAGGACTATGAGACTTGGTTAAATGAGCTGAAAACCTTTATCTCACCTATGAAAATGATGCAGTTTCGCGCGACCAAAGCACTACTTGACAGGTGTGCAAAAATAAAAGTGAGGCGGGCTAACGGGGGAGCTCTTTCGGAGACTGAAGGGCAATTTCATTAAACAGTACCAAATTAGATAGTATGTTAGGATTAAACAGTAAAAAAACTTTGTGAAAATAATGAATCCCATTGATTGGGTCTTGACGAAAAAAGTCGGTTCGCGTTAAACTTTAAGGAAGGGATGGCTATTGTTGTATTTTCATAAATCCAATAGCCGTCTTTTTTCTTTCTGATGAGATGAACGGAGTGTCGCCTCCGGTATTTTAATTGAAGGTGAATGACGGTGAAACACTTATTAGAGCATGACTGGGAAATCATTCCTGCCGGCGGTGCGACAGGAAAGGCTTTTTTTGCGTCTAAAAATAACGAAAAGCTTTTTTTGAAACGTAATTCCTCACCTTTTTTGGCTGTATTATCGGCGGAGGGCATCGTTCCTAAGCTAATATGGACAAAAAGGATGGAAAATGGTGATGTAATCACAGCACAGGAATGTTTGAATGGCCGGGAATTCAAGCCGGAAGAAATGGCCCAGGATGGCGTGGCAAAGCTTTTAAAGAAAATACATGAGTCCAGCCCGCTTTTATCCATGCTTGGACGTCTCGGAAAGACACCTTATAAACCGGAGATGATGCTGGAAGAAGTGATTTCAGCGCTGGATGAAGAACTGTTGTTGGATCCTTCGGTCCATAAATCGCTTCAGTTCCTGCAAACTGAGCTGACTCATGTAAGCAGTGATAAATTTACAGTCTGCCATGGAGATATAAATCATAATAACTGGCTTCTTTCAGATAACAATGAAATTTTTCTGATTGACTGGGACGGTGCTACCATTGCAGATCCTGCTTTGGATATCGGGCCGCTTTTATATTGGTATATTCCAAGAGATGACTGGAAGCATTGGCTTGGCTTGTATGGCTTGGAATATACAGAACATCTTCAGCTGCGAATGAAATGGTATGTTATTGCACAAACGATGCTCTCCATTGGATGGCACAAGAGTCAACAACGCTATCAGGAGATGAATTTTTGGGAAAACTATCTGGAAACAATCTATTAAAGACTGCCAATAACCAATCATAAGCGCTGAATTTCTTAGGAGAAAACTTCCGTTTGTCTAAATATTGTAGGGAAAACGGAAGGTTTCATCTCAAGTGAAAGCAACATTGCTGCTAGGATCTTCGTATTTCTCATTCGCAACATATTTACGAATATTGATTGATATTGCCAATCCATTGTGAGAGATGCTCCTGATGATCACCAATATGACTTTCCAAGTCATTCGTTTGGAAGCCTTTCTGGCAGTATAAATATATTTCCTCAAGCACAGGAGTTAATTGATGATCGATTTGGGGATTGTCAAGCAATGATTTGACAAGTCTTCCGATTTGACCGCACTCTGAAATGGAACCTCGTGAATCTTCCAAATGGTTCACCATGATATCTTTTAAAAGTCCAATTTGATGCTGATAAGATAGAGACAATAGGAATCACCCTTTCGCTAAGTAGTATTTTATTGTATGGAAAAATACTTTTCCTATCCTTTATAATCTAAAATTGTATGGTACAATGATTCGAAAAGCTGGGAGATGAGAATATTGGAGACGATGCAGATAGGAAATTTGCAGTTGACTTGGTTGAATGGGGGAGTCACTCATCTTGACGGAGGGGCGATGTTTGGTGTTGTACCAAAAGCACTTTGGTCAAAGAGATACCCTGTTAATGAGAAGAACCTTGTTGAGCTGCGATCAGATCCCATTTTCCTGCGAAAAAACGGAAAGAATATTTTAATAGAAGCCGGGCTTGGAAGCGGAAAATTATCAGATAAACAAATCCGTAACTTCGGTGTAACGGAAGAATCCAAAATTGAAGCATCACTGGCTGAATTAGGATTATCGCCTGCCGATATCGATGTAATTTGTATGACCCATATGCATTTTGATCATGCTGGAGGACTTACCAAGCGTGATGGAGATAGATATTCCTCTGTTTTTCCAAATGCTGTCATTTATACTTCTCAAATTGAGTGGGATGAAATGAGACATCCAAATATTCGCTCAAGAAATACATATTGGAAGGAAAATTGGGAATCAATTGCTCATCAAGTGGAAACGTTTACAGGAGAGTTGATTGTTGAAGACGGTATTAAAATGTTCCATACTGGCGGACATAGTGCCGGGCATAGTATCATTACGATTGAAAGCGATGGGCAAAAGGCTGTTCACATGGCAGATATAATGCCGACACATGCCCACTCCAATGTTTTATGGGTATTGGCGTATGATGATTATCCGATGGACTCAATCCATGCCAAACAAAGATGGATTTCTGCGGAAATTGAGGCGGGAAGTTGGTTTATCTTTTATCATGATGCTATTTATAGAGCGTTAAAGTGGGGAGCAGAAGGAAATATTACTGATGCAGTTATAAGAAAATAGCAAAAAACAGGTGAAATTCAAATTCCACCTGTTTTTTCGTATGTAGCCGCATGAGTAGTTCAGGAGCAGCCGAATTATAAGATTTACGCGTAAGTGACTGGGTATACGTCAATGACAGTACCAGTGTTGGCATCGGCGAGAAACTCATATTGTTTTGTTTCGCCATCTTCCTTAGTAGTAATGCCGCCTCGGTACACTTTTGTTTTCACCGCATATTTTTCATATTCTTCAGGTCTGAATTTAATCCAGGATCCTTCAATGCTACCGGAATCTTTAAATGCTTCTTTTACAGTTTGAAGAACCTTTTCACCAGATGCCAAAGAGTTTTTCTTTAATGCTTCATTTGCAAAATAGCCGGCAATCACACCAGCGCCAGCGCCAAGTATAAAATTTTTCCAATTCACAATGAACACCTCCATAGTCAAATCATCTCTTCTAGTATATCGTAATTTCAGGGGCAGTTCGAATATTAAATGCTACCAAATTATGAAAGATTAAAGTTGGTAAAATATATAAAAGAAAAATAAAATGGAAACATACATCAAAAGGGCAAGCCCAGCGGCGAAGAATGCTCAATTGACATATCTCTGGTCAGGCTACACTAGCACTTTCTGTCCGTGGAATCTGGCCAATATAATTAGTAATAAGTTATTCAAATAAATCATGAAAAGGGGCAATTTCAATGGAAAAAGAAACAAAGGACTTGTTTCAAAATTTAACGGAACTTCCTGGAGCACCAGGGTTTGAACATCAAGTACGCAGGTTTATGAAAAGTGAGCTGGAAAAGTACTCAGATGAAATCGTACAAGACCGCCTAGGCAGTGTTTTTGGTGTGAAGCATGGACAGGGGCCGAAAGTCTTAGCAGCCGGTCATATGGACGAAGTAGGATTCATGGTGACGCAAATTACGGAAAATGGGATGCTGCGATTTCAAACGTTGGGTGGATGGTGGAATCAGGTGCTACTGGCTCAACGGGTGCAGATCATTACAGATAACGGACCAGTTATAGGAGTAATTGGTTCAATACCTCCTCATCTGCTTAGTCCGGAGCAGAGGAAGAAGCCGATGGAAGAAAAAAATATGCTGATAGACATTGGAGCTGATGATCGGGAGGATGCTGAGAAAATAGGAATTAAGCCTGGCCAGCAAATTGTTCCAATTTGTCCATTCACTCCGCTTGCAAATCCGAAAAAAATCATGGCAAAAGCATGGGATAATCGTTACGGGTGTGGTCTTGCCATTGAATTGATGAAGGAGCTGCAGGGAGAAAAGTTGCCTAATATTCTTTATTCAGGAGCAACAGTACAGGAGGAGGTTGGTTTAAGAGGAGCTGCGTCTGCTGCGAATATGATTAAGCCTGATATCTTCTATGCACTGGATGCCAGCCCAGCGAATGATATGACCGGTGATAAAAAAGAATTTGGCCAGCTTGGAAAAGGCGTTCTTTTAAGGATCCTCGATCGTTCCATGGTGACGCTAAAAGGAATGAAGGAATTTGTCCTTGATACAGCTGAATCCAATGATATTCCTTATCAATATTTTGTATCAATGGGCGGAACTGATGCCGGACGGGTACATATATCTAACGAAGGGGTTCCGAGTGCAGTAATCGGAATTTGCTCCCGATATATTCATACACATGCGTCTATTGTACATGTAGATGATTATGCTGCAGCTAAAGAACTACTTGTGAAGCTAGTGAAAGCGACGGATCAGACGACAGTGGATTCGATTCGAAACCAATAATAGGAGCTATGACACTAGTTACTAAGCTGTAAAGGGATTGTGAGACTGGGATAAAATTGGTTATAACCTTAAAAAGCGCGAGAAAGCAATTTTAGAAATGCTGATTTCTCGTGCCTTTTTATGTGAAAATTTAACTTCATTCAGCGATGGTTCAAATCCAGGCTGAATAAAGTTAAAGCTTCGGGGATGCTGCAGATTTTTAGAGGAAATTTACGAGCGGAACTCGATAAAATCTGAGCACAAATATGTGAAGGGTACATTTGATCTTAATAATTATTTATTTATCGGTGAAAGAATCTTGTTTTTCTTGAAAAATAAGGAATCTCTATTTTAAATGTAGAGCTGCTTCAAAATGTGAAACGCTCCATGGCAAAACAAATATTATCGATACCAGGAAGTATAAGGGGACGAATGGTATTGGGGTAATGGATTTAACTGATTATAATGATTTGTTATTTTTTGTCTGTTGCAGTCCTTATAGGGACCAATATAGGTTGAGGGTTTAACAGGAGCTGTTACCTTTTTCCATTGGTTTTCATTAAGGCAATAAGTATGAGCCATGATATTCGCAGGAGTGAATGTTAATAGATCAGATCCCAAAATTACTTCAGGTGTTGGAGCATCGAATATGGCTAAAAGATGAGTATGATCAACCGTTGCTACTTCGTAATGCCACCATCCTTGTGGAACATTTGCAACTTGCCCGGGTGTGATGGAGAAATCGAGTAGCTGTTTTGTAAACGGGTTAAATATCGAAACAGTAGCAGCACCGGAAATACAATAAACTAGTTGGGCAGCATTTTGATGATAATGGGGCTCAATGACATTATTAGCACTTAGAAAAATATCTAAGAGAGATACATTTTCAAGTGTATTTAATTGTTGAACACCCAACACGTTAATAAGGTTTTGGTTATCTTTTTTGAACAAGGGACTTTTATTTACGTCAAAAGTGTATTGCGTTGATGGTGACGTGTAGTCCATGTACGAAGCCATCATATACTTCACCTCATGGGCATGTTATGCGATAGAAATCAATCTGTGTTTATGGACGTAGCTTCCTATTGAACAAAAGGACTGAATAACTTTTAGGTGAATGACGAAAGACAAGCTGTAAGAGAAAAAGGAACTAGTTAAAAGCGAAAACAAGTATTGAACTCATTGAGGGAGTTATTAGAAAGACAATATTATAGCATCGAATCATCTACTTGAAATGGTTTTTGCGTCTGAGGAGCGTAATAGATGAAGACTATGTCAATTGACATGATCAGCATGTCTATTTATAGAATAATGTAGAATTTTAGTATTGTCGTCCTGTACAAGACTCTCCTTTTTTCATAGATTGTATTAACAAAGAGAAAAGGAGGTGAGCTTAATGGGATCAAAGGGAAGACAAGAAGATATATACATTAATCAAAACTTAAGCCAAGGCCAAATATATACCAGTCCTGAAGTCATCACTAGTCCAACGAGAAGGGTTGTAAATACAAACACTACAAGACGAGTTAGAAAACACATTCAACCTACTGAAGTTACTAATGTCAATAGAACCGTTATAAGAAACGAATACTATTTTCCAGTATCTCAAAAAAACGTTAATGAAACAGTTGAAGAAAATTACAATTGCGGAGCATATGTTAACAAACCAAATTGTAAACCAATTTCAGGCTCTGGCTCAGACTGCTGGTAGTTAAAAGTTGATATACTTTTGCGTCATCTATTGCTGGGGATGGCGCGTTTCTTTTCGAGGTGAGCTTAAAAACTCAGTAAATCAATAAGTGGTCAATCTCTTTGTAGGCTTGCCCCTGAATGCTCAAGTGTCAAAAAGCTGCTCGTCACTTCTCCGCCCTTGCTCCTGTTGTTTTTGAGTTGGCACCTTTTTGAACACGTATTTTAGGTTCAACCCCCGACTTAAAGTCATTAGCAGATGCCACAGGTTTTTAAAAGAAAGTTATCGAGCGGAGTTCGGTAAAATCTGGGCGTAAATACGTCAAGGCACATTTGATAAAAAGTTTGACAGTCATGGAGCAGTAGGTGAATATGAGGGGCGAATCCAACTAGGATTCTGCCCCTTTTGCGGCGTCCGCGCAAAGGAAATTCTGGAACGAGGTGCTGCAGTTTCAGCCTTAGTACTTCCTATTCAAAAATGTACGCCAAAGCCTTTATTGCCTGGTTGACCGTTTCCACGGTGGCATTTGCTTTACTGGAGAGTTCTTTCAATGGATGATGAAGTTCTTTGGGGCGAATCAAAATGAGCGGCTTACCTAATGAAAGAGCAGCGCTGGCATCCATGGCTGTATTCCATTGTCGGTATTTTTCGCCAAACAAAGCGATGACCAAATCAGCTTTTTGCATCAAAACTTGAGTTCTCAAATTGTTGAAGCTTGAAGCGGCTTCATCTCTGAAAATTGCATCGGGCTGCTCTCCTAAAATTTCTTCTCCTATGGCATCGGAGCGGTCATGGTTTTCCATTGGACCAACAAAATCAACCGGAAGCTGAAGCGCTTGGGCTTTCTCTTTGATTTCCTCCCGCCAACTGCTGTGAATTTCTCCGGCAAGATAGACAGTTAATCTCATCAAAATTCCTCCTAAAAATGATTCAACTTCATCTATTTTAACATTAATAGTCAGAATAATCTCGTAAGGATCTGTTAAATGAAAGAATTAGTACATATCATTCATTTGATTTTACTTGATTAATAGGTTATAAGTTAAATGTAAGCAAAAATTAAATATTTGAGAAACACTAGGGGTGCCAAAAGCTGAGAGAGGATTGATCCTCAACCCTTGAACCTGATCTGGATAATGCCAGCGCAGGGAAGTGGTTGTATGCAATTGAACAGAAAATTGTATACGTATGTCTATGATTCAGGGCCACTTCTAGTATGAAGCGGCTCTTTTTTATTGAGGACAAAGGCACCTGGTACTCTCGCAGGGAAAGGGGATGGAAGATGACAGACAATCTTGTATTTAAAGATGTTACTTTTGCATACAGGGGAAGTGGAGGAAAAAAAGCAGAGATATTAAGTCAATTAAGTTTTGCGATTAAGGACGGTGAATTTGTCAGCGTGATCGGTCCGAGCGGATCTGGAAAGAGTACATTATTTCGGCTTATTTCAGGACTGGAAACGCAAGATGAAGGAAAAATTTTTATGAATGGCGAGGTTGTTCAGAACAGGCTGGGACATATTGGCTACATGTCCCAAAAGGATGGTTTACTTCCTTGGCTCACAGTCTTGGAAAATGCTGCATTGCCGCTTACATTAAAACGTTTGTATGGAAAAAAAGCACAAAAGGGCGTTTTAGAACAACTGGAAAGGTTTGGATTAAAAGGTTTTGAAAGGAGCTACCCTCATGAGCTTTCGGGAGGGATGCGCCAGCGGGTGTCTTTTTTAAGGGCGCTGTTAAGTGGGTCGGAGCTGCTGCTGCTGGATGAGCCGTTCAGCGCTTTGGATGCAGTAACTAGAATGGTCATGCAGGAATGGCTTTTGGAGCAATGGGCAGCAATGAAAAAAACAATTCTTTTTATTACTCATGATGTGGAAGAAGCACTGTTTTTATCAGATCGCATTCTTGTTTTCAGCGAAAGTCCAGTGAACCATCTAGAAGAAATAGTAGTCCCGCTGACTCGTCCGCGGACTGTCGCGGATTTAAAAGCTCCAGCATTTACAGAGTTAAAAGAAAGGCTGCTAATGGATTTGAAAAAAATGGTGAGTATATGAAGATTTTTAGAAGATACGGATTGTCTATTGGGCTAGTTCTCCTTTTATTGATTGTGTGGGAAATTGGAGCCCGTCTGTATGGAAAACCGTTTATTTTACCATCGCCAATAAATATTTTTGCCAGACTATGGGAATTGAGATCTGTATTATTCATTAATCATTTGCCAGCAACATTGGCTGTAATTTTAATCGGCCTGTTGATGTCACTTGTATTGGGAATTGGACTTTCAATATGGATGCATGAAAGTGAAATTGTAAGGAAGGCATTTTTTCCATTGCTTATCGCCTCACAGACTATTCCGGTGATTGCACTCGCTCCAATTTTCGTCCTTTGGTTCGGGTATTCTATTTGGAGTAAAGTGGTTGTTACTGTTTTGATTACATTTTTTCCGATTACAGTTAATACGTTTGATGGATTACGAGCGACTGATCCCCATTTAAAAGAAGTGCTACAGACAATGGGAGCGACCAAACGACAAATATTCCTCAAAGTTGAATTGCCGTCTGCATTGCCGCACTTTTATTCGGGGTTAAAGGTCGCTGTTACTTTAAGTGTTATTGGTGCAGCAATCGGCGAATGGCTCGGGGCTGATTCGGGTCTTGGATATTTCAGTAGGAGAATGATGACACAATTTGACGGAGCAGGTGTTTTTGCACCAATTGTTCTTCTATCATTGTTAGGAATTGCTCTATTCTTACTGGTAGGATTGCTAGAAAAAATTACAATGAAATGGAGAAATGAGAATTGAAGAAAAAGATAGTATTTATTGCCGTTGTTTTAACTTGCTTGATCTTAGCGGCATGTGGGAAAAACAAAGAAGAAGTTAATTCGAATAAACCAGACAATGATCTTCAGACATTTGATATTATGCTTGATTGGTATCCTAATGCCGTACATAGCTATTTGTACACCGCTATTGAAAAAGGATATTTTGAAGAAGAAGGGTTGAAGGTAAATATCCGCTTTCCAGCTAATACGACTGATCCGATCAACCTGGCTGCAACCGGAGATATAGATTTAGGCATCAGTTATCAACCTGATGTTATTTCCGCTAGAGCAGAAGGCGTCCCAGTCAAATCGGTAGCCGCTATTGTCAGAAATCCGTTAAATCATATTGTTTTCTTAAAAGACAGTGATATTAAACGTCCAAAAGACCTTGAAGGAAAAACTGTAGGCTGGCCGGGAATTCCAGTAAATGAACCACTTGTTAAGACGATAGTGGAATCTGACGGTGGAGACATGAGTAAAGTCAAAATGACCGATATTGGTTTTGAACTCAACACAGCGATTGCCAGTAAGCGTGTAGATGCAGTAAGTGGAGCTTTTATCAATCATGAAGTGCCTGTTCTTGCCTCCGAGGGCATTGAGACAAATCATTTTAATCCAGTCGACTATGGAGTTCCCAGTTATTATGAACTACTTTTCGTCACCAATGATGAAACATGGACTAGTAAGGAAGATGAGATTCGCGCATTTTGGCGTGCTGCTTCAAAGGGCTATGAATTCATGAAGGAGAATCCGGATGAGGCACTTAATATACTATTGAAAAATCAGGATGAAGAGAATTTTCCATTAAATGAAGAAGTGGAAAAGGAAAGCTTGGCTGAGCTACTTCCGAGAATGGAAGCAGAGGATGAGGCGTTTGGTAGCCAGTCTGAGACTTTATGGGAAGAAGTAATCCAGTGGCTGGCAGAAACTAAATATATCCAAAATGATCCTGATAAGAAAGAGCTATTTGTTAATATTGTTGAGTGAATAGGGTAGCGAAACCCCAAAATAAATCAGTTGAAGGAAAAACGATTTGTTCGTTTTTTCCTTCAGCTGATTTTGCATTTTGAGCAGCTACTTTCATGGATGGGCGCAAATATGCTAAGGCATATTTGATTGAAGCAATAAAGAACGGATGCTTTATTTTCTGACACTACAGCCTATTCGTCTGCATTGAATTATTTGAATTTCAAATAATAAAAAAAGAGATGGACAAAAATTACAGATGTCTTTACACTAGTTAAGGATATGAAAATTTATTGGGGGATTTTGAATGAAACAGTTTTTAGACCGCAAAGGGGTCCATATTACGGCTAAAGCCTATCTTATAGATGCTTTAAGTTATATGGCGCTTGGACTATTTTCATCATTAATTATCGGATTGATTATAAAAACGCTCGGGCAGCAGCTAAGCTGGTCATTCTTCGTAGAGATGGGCGATCTGGCAATGGGGCTAATGGGGCCTGCTATCGGAGCCGCAATTGCATTTGGCCTTGGAGCTCCTCCACTTGTCATTTTTGCGGCAGTCGCAACTGGGGCGGCAGGTGCAGCTTTCGGTGGTCCTGCTGGAAGCTATGTGGCTGCTTTGATATCTACGGAAATAGGGAAAATGGTCAGTAAAGAAACGAAAGTGGACATTATTGTGACTCCATTTGTCACTATTTTGATTGGATTTGCTGTTGGGAAGTTTGTTGGAGCACCTATTTCAAAGTTTATGTCAGTATTTGGAAGCTGGATCATGTGGGCAACCGATCAGCGGCCTATCGTCATGGGAATTGTAGTGGCGACATTAATGGGACTGGCATTGACGGCGCCTATTTCGAGTGCAGCTATTGCTATGATGCTTGATTTAAATGGTCTTGCTGCAGGTGTTGCTACGATTGGCTGCAGTGCGCAGATGATCGGTTTTGCCGTCGCAAGCTACAGGGAAAACAAAGTTGGCGGTTTGCTGGCTATCGGACTCGGAACTTCCATGTTACAGGTCCCGAATATTATTCGCTACCCGCTCATATTAATTCCCCCGACTGTTGCAGGAATAATATTAGCCCCATTTGGGGCAACTGTTTGGAGGATGACGAGTAATGCTGCTGGAGCGGGCATGGGAACAAGTGGATTTGTTGGACAAATTATGACGTTCACGACGATGGGTTTCTCAGCAAGTGTCTTAATCCAAGTCATTGTACTCCATTTTATTGGTCCTGCTGTGATAAGCTTAATCATATCAGAATATATGAGGAAGCGCGGCTGGATTAAGCCGGGTCAAATGCTCATCAACACTGGAGGTAAATGATATGGAAAAGTTACAGTCAAAAGAACAATTTGAACAATTAAAACAAGAAGAGCGGACAATCTTTATGTTTTCAGCGGACTGGTGCCCGGATTGTACAGTGCTTGAACCAGTATTGCCACGATTAGAAGCGGATTATCCAGAATATAATTTCATTCATGTAGACCGTGATGAATTTTTAGAGTTATGCCAGGAGCTTGATATTTTCGGCATTCCAAGCTTTATCGTTTATCATGACGGTGTAGAAGCCGGAAGGTTTGTCAGCAAAGACCGTAAAACACTTGAAGAAATTGAGGATTTCATTAATGGTTTGTCAAACTAATGAATGGAGCTGTCAGGAATGATTTCCTGTAACAGCTCTTTTTTAAGCAAAAATTTTATTGTCGCGTCAAATGTCTGATTTTGCACAAAATCTATCTTGATGTAGGAGTTAGGATTGTCCCAGTCTTTTGGTCTTTGTGCTCAGGACATTCTTGTTAGCTTTATTCTGCAAAAGTCCCCTACTTCTGTATATGGTGAGATGAAGCATATTGGTATTCCATTCTATGGGGGGCAATCCCCGGCTAAGTAAAGTTAAAGCCTTTGACGAATGGCCACAGATTTTCAGGGGAGCAAATACTCCAAGGCGCATTTGATAGAATAAGCCTCTTCCTTTTGGCATTTGGAGTTTTCGTGTAATATGAGATATAGCCCATGTTGCGAAGGAGGGTTAAACATGAAAATGAATGAGCGGAAGATGAGCAAAGAGCTGGAAAACCGTCTTCAAAAAGAAGGCCGGATTTTTACATATGACCGAGAAAAAGAAAGCCTGCGTATTGAAAACGAAAATACAGGAAAAGGCATTGACGTTGCTTTATCTGGTATTGTTTCCAAGTGGCATGAGCATAAGGAAAAGGCTATTGATGAAGTCATTTATTATGTGGAAGAAGCATTGGGTGTTATGGGCAAAGAGCAAACTATTGCAGGAAGCGAGAAGAAAATTTATCCTGTAATTCGCTCGACTTCCTTTCCTGTGGAATCCGAGGATGGGAATAAATTTTTAACGGATGATCATACGGCGGAAACAAGGATCTTTTACGCACTTGATCTTGGAAAAACGTATCGCCTGATTGACGAGCGCTTCATCGAAAAGGAAGGGCTGGATCCGAAGGAAATCCGTGAAATTGCGCGATTTAATGTCCGCTCTCTTTCTACTGCCATGAAAAAGGATACGGTTGCGGATAATGACTTTTACTTTTTAAATACGAATGATGGCTACGATGCAAGCCGGATTTTAAATGAAAAGTTTCTTGAGGATAAAGCAGAGGTAATCAAGGGAGACATGGCTGTCGCAGTACCACATCAGGATGTATTAATTATTGCGGATATCCGCAATAAAACAGGTTATGATATATTGGCGCAGATGACCATGAGCTTTTTTACAAAAGGCCTTGTTCCAATTACGGCTCTTTCATTCATTTATGAAGACGGTAAGTTGGAGCCTATCTTTATATTAGGAAAAAATCAACGAGTGGATGAGGGGAAGGAGTAATGGTAATGAATGTTTTTTATAATCTTAATGGTATTGGGGATGTATTAATCATTTCTCTGGATGAATTTGATGAAAACAACCGCACGTTTGAAAGAAAAGGTGACGCGGTTCGCATTTTTGATAAAAAGTCGAATGTGACTGGCGGCTTTAATCTTTTTAATGCTTCGAACTACATTAATGTTACAGCGAAGGGACAGGTTGAACTAAGTGAAGCATTGGTTGGAAAAATAAATGAGGCACTTGCCAAAAATGGCTTCGATGAGGGAATTGAAGCAGATCTGTCACCGAAGTTTGTTGTGGGATATGTAAAAGAAAAGGAAAAGCACCCGAATGCTGATAAACTCAGCATATGCAAGGTAGATGTAGGTACTGAAGAGTTGCAAATCGTCTGTGGTGCACCAAATGTAGACGCCGGGCAAAAAGTGGTTGTGGCAAAAGTGGGAGCCGTTATGCCGAGCGGCATGGTAATTAAGAATGCGGAATTAAGAGGGGTAGCATCAAGTGGAATGATCTGTTCTGCAAAAGAACTTGGATTGCCGAATACTCCAGAGAAAAAAGGAATCCTTGTGTTGGAAGATGAAAAATACGAAACAGGACAAGCTTTTCCTTTATGATTATGTAGAAAACTCATCTGAAAGGGTGGGTTTTTTATTTTGAACTAGTTTTCAAGCAATCATTCCGAAGTAAATATGAGCAGAAGTACTCAGAAAAATTGTAGAGGTTAGAAGTAAGCTAATTTAATTCTATATAGAGTGCCTCTGTTTTCATAACTAAAGCAATTAGAAAAATTACTATAAGCAAATCTATACCTGTAAGCAGCAGTCGCTTATGCTTGTTTCTTGCTGTAAATTTTTACAGATTATGTTATTATGTGTAACGTCAAGAAAATATATAAGGTTAGGGAAAGCAAGATTAGGATTTTAACAAAAAGGCAGGGATAAGAAATGTACAAGCGATTGTTAGTTGCTGCTGACGGTTCAAAAAACTCGGTCCGAGCAGCAGAAGAGGCAGCAAAGCTTGCCCGGTTGGCAGAAGGTGCGGTTGTCGAAGTCATTTATGTTATGGATTATTCAAAATCCAAAGGTGAGGTTTTACAAAGCCGTGACGGCGAAATGCTGGAAGCTGAGCGTAGGAAAAAATTGGTTCCTGTTGAGGATGTCTTCGTTAAAAGTGAGGTTCCTTACAAAGTAACGATACTGTATGGAGATCCTGGTCCTGCTATTGTGGAATACGTGAATAAGAGCTCTTGTGATATGCTGCTTATTGGAAGCAGGGGATTAAATACCCTTCAGGAAATGGTGCTTGGAAGCGTGAGTCATAAAGTGGCTAAAAGGGTTGACAGCCCGGTTTTAATTGTTAAATAGTGTATAAAAAGATGTTCAAAATAATTGCCAAATTTAAGTCTCTTCATTGGTAGCAGATAACAAGTTGCCTAGACCTTTTTGAACATGCATAACAAAAAAAGGTTTCCCAATCGCCGGGGAATCTTTTTTGTTATGCGCTCTTTAAGAAGAATAGTCGTTATAATTATGGGGAGATACATAGAATGGAGCGTGACGAGTCCGTGTCTGTATTTTTAGCTGTATCGATTTTCGTTATTACTTTGTTTTTTGTGATCTGGCAGCCAAAAGGATTGTCTATCGGATGGTCAGCCTGTACCGGTGCACTGCTGGCACTTGTTGCAGGAGTTGTTTCATGGCATGATGTTGCAGACGTGACTGCCATTGTTTGGAATGCGACACTCACATTTGTTGCATTGATCATTATTAGTTTGATTTTGGATGAGCTCGGATTTTTTGAATGGGCTGCTTTGCACATGGCCCGTTTTGCCAATGGAAATGGGGTTAAAATGTTTTTGCTCGTTACTTTATTGGGCGCAGTTGTATCTGCTTTGTTTGCAAACGATGGAGCTGCATTGATTTTGACTCCTATTGTTTTAGCTATGGTCAGGGCTCTGGACTTTCAAGAAAAGATGATCCTTCCATTTATCATGGCCTCGGGGTTCATAGCGGATACCACTTCTCTCCCTTTCATCATAAGTAATCTCACGAATATTATTACTGCTGACTTTTTTGGCATTGGTTTTGCCGAATATGCCATTCGCATGATTATTCCCAATCTGTTTAGCCTTACGGCAAGCATCGTGGTCCTTTACATATATTTTCGGAAGAGCATTCCCGCCGCTTATCATTTGAATCAGCTAAAGAAGCCTTCGGAAGCGATTAGGGATAAACAGTTGTTTCGTATTTCATGGGGAGTTTTAGTAGTATTGCTCCTTGGGTATTTTGGAAGCGAAATAATTCAAATTCCTGTATCTTTCATTGCGGGGGGAGTAGCTATTCTATTTTTAATAGCTGCGAAAGGAAGCCCGGCGATTCATATTCAATCAGTTGTTAAAAGTGCCCCATGGGCTATTGTGTTTTTTTCCATTGGCATGTATGTAGTCGTGTATGGATTGAAAAATGTGGGATTGACTAAAGTATTGGCCGGCTTGATTCAGACAACGGCTGATCAAGGGCTTTTTTCAGCGACGATAGGAACCGGCATTATTGCGGCGATTTTATCTTCCGTCATGAATAATTTACCAACTGTTATGATTGATGCTCTGGCGATTGCCGATACGAATACAACAGGAGTTGTGAGGGAGGCGCTTATCTATGCCAATGTTATTGGAACAGATCTAGGGCCAAAGATTACACCGATTGGTTCATTGGCTACATTGCTATGGCTGCATGTGTTGAAAGGAAAAGGGGTTCATATTTCATGGGGATTTTATTTTAAAGTTGGCATTATCTTGACGGTTCCAACGCTTCTCGTTACTTTGACAGGCCTTTATATATGGCTCCTTTTGATTTATTAAGATAGCAGGCTGTGATAAATTCAGCCTGCTGTTTCTTATTTAATGATATTATTCAATGTTTTTATAGTGCCAGAATGGACCCCTTCATGGTACAGGACAAGATTCAAAAGAGAGTCCACCGTGTCCATTTCGTAAGATTGGATGACAAAGGTTTCGGGTGCTGGATTCGAGAGTTTCTCAGAAAAATGTTGAGGAATACGGTCAATTTGTTCCTCCAATGCCGAACGGATGTCTTGGATAGCAGGAGGATCCGTTTTCCATTCGGAAGGTCTTGTTCCCGGTGCAAAAAAAGCTGCCCATTCCGGTCGTTTGATTTCATAGTCGCTGTCAGCTTTTTTTAGGAGGAATTCTGCAGTTATGTATAAATGACCAGCATTCCAGCGAATTGTATTAGGATGCCCTTTGGGTTGAATATCCAAGTTCTCATCGTTTACTTCAGCAAGAGTGTGTAAGGTTAAACTGCGGAAAAGCTGAAATTGTTTCAATGAACTCAAATCAATCACTCCTCAAATTGTCTTTAATATTGCTATTCTATCAGAAAGCGCTATAGGTAAGAACTGTTCCATCTTGATTATATTACTCTATGAGGTGATCCACTTTGACAATTAAGGGTTTGAATCATTTTCTTTTTTCAGTTTCAAATTTAGAAGAATCCATTCGGTTTTATCAAAAGGTATTTAATGCCAAATTACTTGTTAAGGGGAGGAGTTCTGCCTACTTTGATTTGAATGGAATGTGGCTTGCGCTAAATGAGGAAAAAAATATTCCGCGTAACGAGATCAGCCATTCATATACCCATATTGCTTTTTCAATTGATGAGGAGGATTATGAAAAAGTACTCGATAAGTTAAAAAATGTGGGTGTTCATATATTACCGGGACGTTCCCGAAATGTCAGGGATAAGAAGTCTATATATTTTACGGATCCAGATGGACATAAGTTCGAATTCCATACAGGTTTTCTACAGGACAGGATGAATTATTACAAAAAGGAAAAAACACACATGGAGTTCTTTGAATGAAATTGTTATTGGAATTTTGAGATTATTTTTGCGTGTGCAGGATAGATGATTTATTGGGAACAAGGTATATACTTCATTGCCCGGGGAATATCTTTTTTGGATCATTAAACTTAATTTTTTCCATCATGCTTTTTTGAGTTCCCACCAATATAAACAAAAAGAATAAAAAATGTTGAAATTAAATGAACGGTTACTATAAAACTTACGTCTTATCATTGAAGGTAAAAGAAAGGGGGCCTGGCGTTGGTTGGAAAGTGAAAGAGATCTTATCAAGGAAGCAATAAAGGGAAAAGACGAAGCATTTACAAGGCTTTTCCAAGATAATTATGCGTTTTTATATAAATATTTAATTAAGCTGAGCCTTCACCCGGATGTTACCGAAGATCTCATTCAAGAGACGATGATCAAAGCATACACTCATTTGCGCAGTTTCAAAGGGGAATCAAAGTTTTCGACTTGGCTGATTTCGATCGCTTCAAGGCTGTATATAGATCAACAACGAAAAGAAATCAGACATAGGCGGATTTTTGAAAAGGCAAGAAATGAAACGGTTCGAAAAATGAAGTGGCAGCTCTCATGGAAGGGGGAGGATTGGACAGAAGACTTGGAACTGTTCGCAGGTCTTGATCCGGAATTGAAAGCTCCAATCCTGCTTAGGCATTATTATGGGTATTCTTATCCGGAGATTGCCAAAATGCTCCGTATTAAGGAGGGGACTGTAAAGTCACGCGTGCATAACGGGCTGAACAAAATACGAAAGGAGTGGTCAGATTGAAGGAAGGCAATGAAAAGGAATGGGTTAAGCGGTTATTGAATGATATGAAAAAGCTAGAAAATGCTCATCAAACCAAAGTCCCCCATCAACACGAGCTGATGAATGTTTTGACTGAATTTAAAAACCAGCGTAAAAAAGCATGGAAACGCGAGTTGACAATCTTTATTTTGACAGCACTGACCATCTTGGCCACATATTTCGTTGTCTCACTAAAAATGCCGGCAGTCTTCTTGTGGGTACAAATATTGGCTATTATTACGACTCCATTTATTTATGTTGCTGAAAGGAAGCGCCGCAAGGGCTTGAATGAGGTGTCGGATGATGGATTCTGAAACCCTGCTTGCGCTTGTTTTATTATCGCCGATTCTGTTGACACAAAGTATCCTGCTTTTTATAGATGCCAAGAAGAAAGGGGCATATGCTTGGTTTTGGGGATTATGGGGATTGATACAGCTTCCGTGTCCATCCATATTTTACTACTTCATCATTATTAGATCGTACAGGAAAAAAATGAAACTTTAGGTGTTGGAGGGATGATAATGGATATTCCTTGGGGATTAATTGCCCCTATCGTCATTTTAGATTTCATATTGGTGATTGCGGCGCTTGTCAGCTGCATAAAAGAAGAAAATACAAACGGACCCAAATGGATGTGGATTCTTATTATCCTTTTCCTTAATCTAATTGGACCAGTTCTATATTTTGTCATCGGCCGGCAAAAACAGTGATGGGAGAAGACGCTACATGTTATTAACAGCAGAAAATTTAACTAAAAAGTTCGGTATGTATACAGCAGTCAACCAGCTCGATTTAACTATAAAAGATAATGAATGTATTGCTTTGTTGGGACCGAATGGAGCGGGAAAAACAACGACGCTGCAAATGCTGGCAGGGTTATTAACTCCAACTTCGGGCAAAATTAGTTTTTTGGGGAAAGACAATATCGATCGGCGATTTATCGGATATTTACCGCAATATCCTGCTTTTTTCCCTTGGATGAGTGCAAAAGAGTATTTGCAGTTTTCAGGGAGGGTTTCTGGAGTCACCAAAAAAGAATTGCAGGAAAAAATTGAAGACATGCTTTCTTTTGCAGGACTGGAAGATGCAAAAAACAAAAGGATTGGCGGTTTTTCGGGAGGGATGAAACAAAGGCTTGGGTTGGCACAGGCAATGATTCATGAGCCGAAATTATTGATTCTTGATGAACCAGTTTCTGCTTTGGATCCTTCCGGAAGAAGGGATGTACTGAAAATGATGAATGAGTTGAAAAAGAAGATGACCATATTATTTTCAACACATGTGCTACATGACGCTGAGCAAGTCTGTGATGAAATTGTCATGCTAAGAAGCGGAAAAGTGAAATGGTTCGGGAATCTAAAGGACTTGAGAAAGAGACAAGGAGAAAACCGTGTGATATTAGAGGTGAAAGAAGAAATTGGAAAATGGTTAGGAGAAAAAAGCTATGTGGCCGAATGTTCTTTTTCATCATCCAGAGCAGTTGAACTCAGATTGCAGAATGCGGAAAGCCGGAATCAATTGCTAAGTGATTGTATGGAAAAAGACTTGACGATTACCCATTTTTCTGAAAAAGGACGTTCGTTGGAAGAAGCTTATCTGGAGTTGATGGAACAATGAGTACATTTTTCACTCTTTTTAGAAAAGAATGGCTAGAGGCATGGCGTGATAAAAAACTGATTTGGCTTCCTGTCGTTTTGTGCTTATTAGCTATTTCCCAGCCAATCAGTACATATTTTATGCCAGAGATTTTGGAAATGGCAGGTAATCTTCCAGAAGGGGCTGTCATTGAGCTTCCGGTTCCATCCGGCGAGGAAGTCCTGGCGGGAACGCTGTCACAAATTGGCATGGTAGGCACTGTCATTTTTGTACTGAGTGCAATGGGAGTCGTATCAAATGAACGGAACAGTGGTTCACTATCGCTGCTAATGGCGCGACCAGTTTCCTCTTTTGAATATATTTCTAGCAAATGGACAGCGCAGGCATTGATTTTTCTGATTTCGTTTGCACTCAGCTATGGACTCTCCTATTATTATACTAACCTCTTGTTCAATCAGGTGGAATTTCATCGATTCATCTCAAGCTTGGGGATTTACAGTATTTGGATTTTATTTATACTATCCATCACTTTGCTTCTAGGGACAATAATGAAGAAAAATGGCGGGATTGCTGGTATGAGCATTATAACTGTGGCTGCATTTTCCGTTATTGGCTCGTTTTTTCCAAAATTTATGGAGTGGAGCCCATCCAATGCTCAAAATCAGGCAGTCAGTATACTCATGACGGGTAAGTGGGAAGACTCCTTTGCTTTAATGATATTCGTAAGCATAGCTGTAATAGTAGGATTGGTCATATTATCCTCATTTGCCTTTAAAAAATATGAAAGCTATTGAGCGGTTGTAGCGCGCCGAGCCTTTTTGGGCGATGGTGCGCTCCAACTCTCATATAACCGCTCCAACTCTCATATAACCGCTCCAACTCTCTATCTAATCCCTTTTATTCAGCTCGTCAGCCAATCTTTTTGTAAAAAAAGATTGAGAACCAAATGATTATTTATCACGAGGATATTTCTGCTTGTTCCTAAAAGCAAAGCATTTATCATCTTCTGAAATATCCGATCTTCTTGTTGCTAAGGGATAACGCCACTTGCACCATTTTCATTTATGATGGATAATATCCTTTCCACTTTTTCGTTCATTTCTTTGATTGCTATAGTGATTTCGTCTTCTTTTGTGGCAGGATTGATATTCAGATTGATCCTCACTACCTCAACTCCTTTCAAATTTGAGTATAGCTATTACAGAATACTGCTGAAAAGGAGATTTGCGGCAAGTGGTCGAAATAATACTGTAAGAGGATATAAAGGCTTGGAGAAAGGGGAAAGAATGTTGAAAGAAAAGATCTACATAACTCGTAAACTTCCCGCTAGTGTTGTAAAGAAGCTGGAGGGTGAATTTCATATTGAAATGTGGGATCAAGAAGAGGAAGCTGTTCCAAGGGAAGTGTTGCTTGAAAAAGTAAAAGATGCACGAGCGGTGCTTTGCATGTTGACTGAAACGATTGATGAAGAGGTACTGGATGCCGCTCCTGACTTAAAAATAATCAGCAACATGGCTGTTGGTTACAACAATATTGATGTGGAAGCCGCAACTAAGAGAGAAATTATTGTTACGAATACGCCAGGGGTTTTAACGGAAACGACAGCAGATTTGACGTTTGCCTTGATGATGGCTACGGCAAGGAGATTAGTCGAAGCTTCTGATTATCTTCGCACTGGAAAATGGGAAACCTGGTCACCTATGCAATTGACGGGAATGGATATTCATGGGGCAACTCTGGGGATCATTGGTTTTGGACGAATTGGACAGGCGTTGGCTAAACGAGCGGCAGGGTTCGGAATGAATATTCTCTATTACAATCGCTCACAGAAGCCTGAGGCTGAAAAGGAAACGGCTGCGCAATACACAGCGCTTGACGATGTTTTAAGAAAATCAGATTTTATCAGCATTTTGCTGCCATATAGTGAGGAGATTCACCACCTGATTTCAGAGAAAGAACTCCGCCTTATGAAAAATACTGCTATTCTGATCAATACAGCGCGTGGAGGAATCATAGATGAAGCCGCACTGTATGATGCACTGAAAAATGAAGTGATATGGGCGGCAGGACTGGATGTATTTGAGAAAGAGCCTATCCATCCACAGCATCCATTATTAACATTGCCGAATGTTGTTACTTTGCCACATATTGGGAGTGCTAGTATAGCAACAAGAATGAAAATGGCCGAATTGGCTGTAGATAATCTATATAATGCACTTCTTGGTGTGGGCAGTATAAAAAGAGTAAACTAAAAAATTCATCGGCTGTTGTTACAACTGGTGAGCGTGATATAATACGTCAAGAAAAGGAAAGATGGAGGGAACAAAATGAAATACTTTGCTGTTTTTTTGCCAATGAAAGATGAAGAAAAAAGCCAGCAGCACCGCCCGGCTCACTTAGAATTTTTGGCAAGGATGAAAAAAGAAAAGAAAGTGGCTATGTTTGGCCGTTTCACGGATGGAGCAGGTGGTCTTGTCATTTATCAGGGCGAGAATCTGGAACAAGTTGAATCTTGGGTTAAGCAAGATCCTTATGTAGTAAACGATGCAAGAACTTATGAACTCCATGAGTGGGACATGGTATCTGACTCATAATACAACAAAAGAAAAGCCGAAATTTCTCATTGGAATTTCGGCTTTTTAAGGTTTGTTTTTCAGCCAAAGGGAATGAAGTCTCCTAGAGTGTCAAAAGTGCTACAAGGTATCGGCACCTTTGACGTCAATGCATTTTTCCTTATATATCAAATGTATCTTTGTCCAGCTTACGACGCATAGACGTGCTAGTGTAGGCGAAGCGGCCCTGATCCAGCCGGTCCCACTAGCCCAGCAAGGATTAAGCCGCTTCCCTGCACTAAAAAACTTCCTCATCGGATCGTCTTGTGCTTTTCTTATTTACCTGGCATTAGGAAATACGCGCTGTACGGTATCTGTGAATTCATCAAAGAAACCGCCGACCGGACGGCCATTGCGAATATCGTTGCCATATCCTCTCATTCGATCGTAGAAGTCCGGGTTCTCTGAAATGTAAACATTGTCAAAGTTATGATTAGTGTCCCGTACTTTATCTGCAATCTTTTTCTGCACATCTTTGGACATCTCTTTATTACCTTGTCCGCTGAGCTTTACTGCAACGTATGCGTTTCGATTCGTTACAAGTACGCTCGCATCATCAACTTCTTTCAGGCTGACAACATCATCTGCAACATCATCTGCAAGATCAATATTGCGATCATTATTGTTGTTGGCTGTATCATTGTTGACATTTGTTCCAAAACCATCCATTCTGTTGTCGTTGACAGTGCGGTCATTGTTCACGTTATTAGTCCCATCGCGGTTATCCGTAGGGTTATAACGGACTCCAAGAGGACGATTATCATCGTTTGTAAAGCGGTCATTATTATTCGAAGTGCCGCAGCCTGCCAATACCACAGATACCAAACCTGCATAAATAAACGGTTTTATAAATTTCATCAATTAAGTAACCTCCTTTTTTTCTAAAATCTTTTTTAATGTTCCAAACGGATTATTTATTATTCGTTTTTTGTTATAATAAATGGATGACAGTTATTACCTTTAATGAAAGAAAGAGTGATTAAATAATGCACTGGTGGAAAAAATTTCTTTCAAATTTTTTTTCAGATAAAACAATTGATGAACAAACTGAATGGAATATAGAAAATAACCAAAAAAATAATCATAAAAATGAACAGCATGAGATGAAAACACGGATGATTTACCAATATCCCAAAGGAGAGTTTCGCTTTCCTTTAATTAAGGATCAGCCTGACAATTCAATTTCAGGCAAACAGAAGCAGACGATTAAAAGGCAGCCAAAAGAAGAAAGAAGAACCGTCGAAAAGAAACAGAACAGGCAAGCTGACAGAAGACCTACGGAACAAACAAGAAGGAAGGTCGAGCCCAAAAATAGTCAGCCATTTGAGCCGACACACATTCCTTCTCCCATTTATGGATTTAATCGGCCAATCGAAAGAAAAGTAAGTCCAAAACCACATATTCCTGAATTTGAATTAAACGATATCCAATCGAAATTACGGGGTGGTAAGGCTGAACAAGAAATAGAAAAAATTGAGAACGTTACTGAAAAAGCTATTTTGAAAGACCAACCTTGGAAGACCGAAACAGATGAAATTGAAAAAAACAAACTTGGATCACAACATAATGACTTAGTAATAAAAACATGGGGGCAACATCGCGAGACAAGCGAGGAATTTGAAGAAAAAACATCAGAGATATTGCAAAAGGGTTCTCAAGAACAAGATGGGGCACATGATGAGGACAATTTGATTGTTCAAACGCGGACAGAACTGGATACAACCCCAGCTTCAATCGAAGAAATTGATGAGACGGCAACTCCGGGTTTAACCAGAGAAATCGTTGAGCCGGAAAACTCGCTTTCCTCTGAAGACAGTGAGAAAACAGATGCCCCGGTTCTTATCGAAGCTCCAACCGAACAAGCAAACTCAGCTTCGGCAGAGGCAATCAGTGAACCAGAAAATCAGCTCTTATCTAAAGAAAGTGAAAAAACATTAGAATCGGTCTATACCGAAGAACCAGCAGTATCGGCAAACTTGGCTTCGACTGAGGAAATCGTTGAGCCGGAAAACTCGCTTTCCTCTGAAGACAGTGAGAAAACAGATGCCCCGGTTCTTATCGAAGCTCC
>NZ_JACSPV010000022.1:0-15336 GCF_014836955.1 Bacillus norwichensis | reverse complement strand
CAATCAGTGAACCAGAAAATCAGCTCTTATCTAAAGAAAGTGAAAAAACATTAGAATCGGTCTATACCGAAGAACCAACAGCATCGACAAACTTGGCTTTGACTGAGGAAATTGTTGATCTGGAAAACTCGCTTTCCTCCGAAGAAAGTGAGGAAACAGATGCTCCGGTTCTTATCGAAGATCCAACCGAACTGGTAAACTCAGCTTCAACCGGAGAAATCGTTAAGCCGGAAACTCAGTTTTCATCAGAAATAAAAGAAGCCTCATCAGACCCTGTCTTTATCAAAGAATCCGATGAAGCAACAGAATCAGCAAATCCATTTTTCGTTGAAGAAATCCATGAAATGGAAGACCAGCTTTCCTCAGAAGAACTGGAAATAGAGGGAATGGCTTCAAAACAATCTGAGCTTAACGTTGAGCGAGAATTAATTGATGATTTACCACTGGATGGTGAGAATGAAAAGCTCGAGGAGACAGTGTTAGCTGAGTCTGAGTCTGAGTCTTCAAGCCCAGAAGCTTATGAAGAGATGGCGGTCACAGTTGAAATGATTTTAGATCAAGAGGACGAAGCAGAGGAGTCATCATCGGAAGAATCATCAAATGTGGTAGAGTCAGCTAAAGAAGGCTCTGATAGTAAGCCACGATCAAATTTACCATTTAATGTGCTTATGCTTACGCAAGACAAGACAAAATGGAAAAAGCAAAGTGAAAGGGAAAAAAACAGTATCGAAGCTGTTTCGGCTCCAGTTAAAGAAGTTGAAGAGTCAGAAACATCCATCTCTGAAACTGTGCATTATACATTTCCAGACCTTTCGCTTCTTAAACCGCCTGTTTTTAAAGAGGAAAATACAGAATGGCTAAATGAGCAAACGAGCCTTCTTGATGAAACAATGGAAAACTTTAATGTAAAAGCACGGGTTGTTAATGCGAGTCAGGGCCCTTCTGTCACAAGGTTTGAAGTGCAGCCTGATAAAGGTGTCAAGGTCAATAAAATTACTAATCTGAGCAACGATATCAAACTAAGTATGGCAGCACGCGATATTCGAATGGAAGCTCCGATTCCTGGAACGCGTTCCATTGGAATTGAGCTGCCAAATAAGGAAAGCCGCCCGGTTCAAATTAGTGAAATTATTGGGAAACCAGCCTTTTCAAATGCAGAATCTCCTTTGACTGCCGCTCTTGGGCTGGATATCTCAGGAGAACCGGTTGTGACGGATTTACGGAAAATGCCTCATGGCTTGATTGCAGGAGCTACAGGTTCGGGAAAAAGTGTCTGCATTAATTCTATTCTTGTCAGCTTGCTCTACAAAGCAAGGCCTGATGAGCTGAAACTAATGCTCATTGACCCGAAAATGGTTGAACTTGCTCCATACAATCATATTCCGCATCTAGTCAGTCCGGTTATCACGGATGTAAAAGCGGCGACAGCTGCTTTAAAATGGGCAGTGGATGAAATGGAGCGACGTTACGAACTCTTTGTTCATGCCGGTGTCCGCGATATAGGACGTTTCAACGAGCTTGCTAAAAGAGAGGGGCAGAAAGGCGAACATCTCCCTTATATCGTGATCATTATTGATGAACTTGCTGACTTGATGATGGTAGCACCTGCTGAAGTAGAGGAATCCATTTGCAGGATTGCCCAAAAAGCAAGGGCATGCGGTATCCATCTACTTATTGCGACACAAAGACCTTCTGTAGATGTCATCACCGGTCTGATCAAAGCGAACGTACCGACACGAATTGCCTTTGCGGTTTCATCGCAAGTGGACTCACGGACAGTAATTGATGTGAGCGGTGCTGAAAAATTGCTCGGACGCGGAGATATGCTATTTTTAAATAACGGATCTGTCAAACCTGTAAGGCTCCAAGGAACTTTTGTGTCAGATGAAGAGATTGATCAGGTTATCGATCATGTCCGCGATCAAGGAAAGCCGAATTACATCTTCCAACAGGAAGAGCTTTTGAAGAAGGCTGAAATTCAGGAAAACGAAGATGAGCTTTTATTGGATGCATGCCAATTTGTGGTAAAACAAGGGAATGCCTCCACATCCTTATTACAAAGACAATTTAGAATTGGATATAACCGTGCTGCAAGATTGATGGAGATGATGGAAGATCAGGGAGTCATTTCTGGATCAAAGGGAAGCAAGCCCCGAGACGTGCTCATAAAAGAGGCAGAACTTGATTTATTAAAAGATTCCCTAGTACATTAGATGATAAAATGTTATTCTATTTGTTAATGGGGAACGAAGGCTTCCCCTTTTTTTATGGAGATTAATGTAGCACAAGGAGTATCCGACATGAAGGAAATTGAACTGAAGCTTCAGGGCAAAATAAAGAGGTTGACTAATAAAACATTTAAATTCGATGAGCGTGTAAAGGACGGCTGGTTTTCAGCTGTATATTTTTTGAAAACAAGAGAAATCGCAGAGCGTTATAAAGAAGATAACATCGTGACCATGCAA
Source organism: Bacillus norwichensis (assembly GCF_014836955.1). Classification (GTDB taxonomy): domain Bacteria; phylum Bacillota; class Bacilli; order Bacillales; family Bacillaceae_C; genus Siminovitchia; species Siminovitchia norwichensis. The sequence goes on along the minus strand of NZ_JACSPV010000022.1, from coordinate 12,871 downwards.
TTTTTTCAAAGAAAAGATGCAGTTCTCTGTGGTACAGATGAGGCGATAGCCCTTTTGAAAAATTTTGCAAAAGATCCGGATGCACTGGAAATCTACTCGTTGAAAGACGGGGAGAAAATTACCCCATTTGAAACAGTTCTAACCGTTACGGGTCCCTATCAGAACTTTGGATACCTTGAAGGAATCATTGATGGAATTCTGTCAAGGCGTACATCCGTTGCGACGAATGTTTATAATGTCTCGAAAGCGGCAGCAATATCTGGGGAACAGAAGCCCGTGATTTTTATGGGGGACCGTGATGATCACTTCACACAACAAGCCGGTGACGGGTATGCAGCGTATATTGGAGGTTCAACAGCCCAGGCAACCCCAGCAATGAATGAATGGTGGGGGAAAAAGGGTATCGGGACAATGCCTCATGCGATGATACAACTGTTCAACGGTGATATTGTGGAAGCGACTAAAGCTTACCATATGACTTTTCCTGAAGATGAACTGGTATCTTTGGTCGATTATAATAATGATGTAATCACTGATTCTTTGAAGCTGGCTCGCGAATTCGGCTTAGAATTGAAGGCGGTCCGGATCGATACATCAAAAACTATGATTGATAAGTACTTTCTTAGAAATCAACATTTGCTTGGCACCTTTGATCCCCGCGGAGTGAATGCAACGCTCATCTTTGCCTTGAGAGAAGCTTTGGATCGCGAAGGTTTCCAACATGTCAAAATTGTTGTTTCAGGTGGATTTAATGTGGAAAGAATTACTGAATTTGAAAATATGGGTGTACCGGTAGATATGTATGGGATTGGAAGCAGTTTGCTGAAAATCAATATCGGTTTTACTGGAGATTGTGTATTATTGAACGGAGAGCATTCTGCCAAAGCGGGGAGAAGATATCGCCCTAACCCGCGTCTTGAAAAGGTGGATTGAAGAATCGTTTTTGTAAGATGATGAATGAATAGTCACTGTTTCTGATCAATGATATAATGGCATAATAAAAAAACTATCTGTAATGCTTACATATGAACACAGCCGGAAGTTCATAATAAGAGGACTAAGGCTTATTGGCGTTTGAGCAAAATTCATTTTTTTTCATATAATACATACAGATAGACGATCGCTGGAGGTTCTGTTATGACTGTATACCATTTCGTCGGTATTAAAGGCACCGGAATGAGCGCTCTCGCACAAATTCTTCATAATTCTGGATATAAGGTGCAGGGTTCCGACGTGGAAAAATATTTCTTCACTCAAGAAGCGCTTGATGATTTGAAAATAAAAATTTTACCTTTTAATCGTGAAAATATAAAGCCCGGAATGACTGTAATTGCCGGTAATGCTTTTTCGGATGCTCATGAAGAAATCGATGAAGCATTAAAGCAGGGAATTGAAGTCATTCGCTATCACACATTTTTAGGCGAGCATATGAAAAAATTTACAAGCATCGGAGTTACGGGGTCGCATGGAAAAACGTCGACAACCGGACTGCTTGCGCATGTTATGAAAGGGGCTAAGCCCACTTCATTCCTAATTGGCGATGGTACAGGGAGAGGGGAAAAGGATGCGTCTTACTTCGTATTTGAAGCATGCGAATACCGCAGGCACTTTTTATCGTACCACCCGGACTACGCCATTATGACAAATATTGACTTCGATCATCCTGATTACTTTGCTAATGTGGATGATGTGTTCCAAGCATTTCAGGAAATGGCACTGCAAGTCAATAAAGCGATCATTGCTTTTGGTGATGATGAACAGCTTCAAAAAATCCAGGCGGGAGTTCCTGTTCTTTTCTACGGATTTGGTGAAGGAAATGACTTTCAAGCCCGTAATATTGAAAAATCAACGTCAGGAACGAAATTTGATGTTTTTGTTCGTAATCATTTTTACGCCTCTTTTGAAATTCCAACCTACGGAGATCATAATATTTTAAACGCGCTCTCAGTGATTGCGCTATGTCACTATGAAGAAGTAGATACAAAAATTTTGCAGCAGCAATTATTGACATTCAATGGTGTGAAGCGTCGTTTTACTGAGAAGCGTCTCGGTAACCAAATTCTTATAGATGACTATGCTCATCATCCTGTTGAAATCAAAGCGACAATAAATGCTGCAAGGCAGAAATATCCAGATCGCCCAGTTGTTGCTGTATTCCAGCCACATACTTTTACAAGGACGCGCACGTTCTTACAAGAATTTGGTGAAAGTTTAGGCGAAGCGAATAAGGTATACTTATGTGATATTTTCGGTTCAGCCCGCGAAAATCATGGAGAGCTGACGATTAAGGATTTAAAAGACAAAATTGAGGGAGCCGAAATCCTGAAGGAAGAAGACACATCCCCACTGTTGATGGCCGATAATTCAGTTCTAATTTTCATGGGAGCAGGAGATATACAGAAATTTCAAGTCGCTTACGAAAATCTGTTGCGGCAACAACTGAAAAAAGCGCAATAATAAACAGGTTTTTGTCATGGATGTAGAGAAAAAAGAAGGTGTATTTCCTGCATCTTCTTTTTTAAATCGAAAAAATGAAGATTTTGTGTTTTTTTAGGAAAAATAAAGGGAAAATAGAGTAGAGGAAAGAAGATGTTTATTGGCTGTTTATTTTATAATAAACAGGGTAGAGTTGTTGTATACAGGAGGTGTGGAACTGATGAAAATTATTCTTTATTTAAGTGTTGCTTTAATAGCAATTGCATTCCTGATTCTCGTAATCAGCTTGACAAAAACATTAAAAGCAGTAAAAGGAACATTGGAAAGTGTATCTGAAACTCTGGTTGGTCTTGAAGGTCAACTAAAAGGGGTTACAAGTGAAACAACGGAACTTCTACATAAAACCAACGCTCTTGCGGAAGATATTCAGAAAAAAGCGGAGAAGGTTGAAACGGTTGTTGACGGCATACAGGGTGTCGGACATGCCGTTCAAGGTGTAGGAAATACAGTTTCAGATTTAAATACTTCTTTACAAAAAGTAACAAGATCCGTGTCTTCCGCCGTTGTCAAAAACGAAGATAAAATCATTCAAATTGTTCAATGGGGTACTGCTTTGAAAGAGCTGAAAGACAAATGGTCAGATAAGAAGAAAGCGACAGACAAAAAGAAGGGCAACCAATCAGAGGTTGTTATTCATAATCAGCAGTTGGAAGGCGGAAGAGGTTAAGGCTAGTTGAATCTATTAAGGAGGATGAAAAAAGTATGAGCAATCAAGATAATGGTACTGGTAATTTTCTGACGGGAATATTAGTGGGAAGCATTGTAGGAGCCGCTACAGCTTTATTGGTCGCTCCGAAATCCGGCAGGGAACTGCGTAGTGATTTAAGCGATCAGGTGGATATTCTAAGAGAGAAATCCGGTGAATGGAAAGAAACCGTCATGGAAAAAGGTTCAGATTTTACATCCACCGCAATGGAAAAAACAAGCCAAATTCGCCAAACTGCAATGGAGAAGGGAACTAACTTGGCTGAAACAGTCAAAGATAAAGCGGGGCAATTCCGCAGTACGACTAAAGCAGCGATTGATGAAGTAGCTGAGGACGGAAAGACAAGTACAGATAATGTACAAGATACCGTACAGAGGTCGGTTGACTTGACTGCAGACCAAACAAATACAGCCCAGTCAGAAACTTCGCAAGCAGATGAAGAAGCATCTCAAAAAGTGGAGTAATGGCGGATCAAGTGAATAATCCAATGAATCTATAAAAAATGGGCGGCTAACTTCAAGGCCGCCCGTTTTTTATGAAATTTTCTTGACGAGAGTGACAATAGGTTTGCAAGAAAGTGGTACTCTGGCGTATGATTATGAGAGAATGGAAAATTATAAATAATATAGTGAAACTAAAATGACCATATGGGCGTAGTTGTATACAGGAGAGTGATAAGGATGAATATTACGATATATGATGTGGCACGCGAAGCGAATGTATCTATGGCCACTGTATCGAGAGTGGTAAACGGCAATCCAAACGTTAAACCGGCTACTCGAAAAAAAGTACTTGAAGTAATTGAAAGGCTGGAATATCGACCAAATGCGGTTGCACGGGGTCTCGCCAGCAAAAAAACAACAACTGTAGGGGTAATCATACCTGATATTGCGAATATTTTCTATGCGGAGCTTGCCCGTGGAATCGAAGATATTGCTACGATGTATAAATACAATATCATTTTGAGCAACTCCGACCAAAACGTGAATAAAGAGCTTCATCTCTTGAACACGATGCTCGGCAAACAGGTGGACGGCCTTATCGTCATGAGCCAAAATATTACAGAGGATTTTGTACAGGAACTGAAGCGTTCCCCTGTACCGATTGTTTTGGCAGGCTCAATGGAAGCTTCTGCCACCATTCCATCTGTCAATATCGATTATCGCCAGGCAACATTTGATGCAACTAGCTACTTCATTGAAAAAGGCCATAAAAAAATCGCTTTTGCGATGGGGCCAATGCGCGACTTAATCAACCATGGAGAAAAACTTATCGGCTATAAGCAGGCACTGGAAGAAGCAGGCATAGAATTCCGAGAAGAGTACGTTATTGAAGGTGAATACACGTACGAATCAGGTATTGAAGGCTGGAAAAAACTCAAAGAACTTGATGATCAGCCAACAGCCATCGTATCAGGTGATGATGAAATGGCGCTTGGTGTCATGCATGGTGCGCAAGATGACGGTTTATCAGTTCCGGGTGACATTGAAGTCATCACATCAGATAACACGAAGCTGGCGCTTATGGTACGCCCACAGTTAAGTTCAATTGTTCAGCCGCTTTATGATATTGGAGCGGTTTCAATGAGGCTGTTAACTAAATATATGAACAAAGAAAAGGTTCAGGAGAACGTTGTCGTTCTTCCTCATCGGATTGAGCTTCGAGGCTCAACCAAATAATAAATAAAATCCGGACAGGCTTTTCAGCTGTCCGGATTTTTTATAAAGAAGAACTAGCGTTTATCACGATGATAGACAGCTTGTTCTTCTTTTTTTATCTTTATCAAATACACCTCGGCGTATTTGATACCAGATTGTAACGAACTTCTCCCAATGTGTATTTCCTCTAAAAATATGTGGCATCCACCTAACTTGATTCAGAGGGGGCCACTCCCACTGAATGTGGGAATTCAGCAAAATGAAATTAAAAAAACACTTGATTCTAACGCTACGTTAAGATGTAAGGTGAAAGTAGTAAATGGAACGGGGGTAATCGGATTGAAAAAGTATTATTCCATTGGTGAATTTTCTAAGCTAACTGGAGTTACGCAAAGGGCGCTTAGATTTTATGAAGAAAAAAATTTATTAAAACCAAGTAGAATTTCCGAAACAGGTAGACGGTATTATGAAGACAAAGACATGGTACCACTTCAACAAATTATTTCGTTAAAATATTTAGGGTTTACTCTTGAGGACATTGAACCTTTATTAAAGGATGAAAAAGGAAATTTACAGGATTCATTAAAGTTTCAAAAAAAGCTTATGCTCGAAAAGCAAGAGCATCTGAACCAAGTCATCAAAGCATTGGATCATGCGATTGAAATTACTGAAGAAGATGAAATGAGTTCGCCGGTTTTACATTTTCTCATCCATAGTATTTTGAATGAAAGAGAACAATTCGATTGGCTGAGAGATTATTTACCAAATCAAATAGTCGATCATGTAATGGAAGTGTACGAAGAAAATGGGCTTGAATTTAACAAACGATCTACAATGGCCATTCAAAAGATCAAAAATTTAATTCATACTTGCGAGCTAGATGACCCAGAGCTGCAAGCGAATATCCACGAACTGGTTACTATTGTCTTTGATTTACTCGGAAAAGATTTTGATTACGAGAAACTTGAGTCAATTCCCGTCGAGGATCACCTACCCTTCTTCACATCACCATTTACCGAACAAGAAGAACGATATCTTCAAAAGGCCATGGAGATATATTTTGAGCAAAGGATGAATTAGATGAAGACAATTCATAAAAAATCAGGATCTAGCTTTATTCAACTCATAAAAATTGGTAAACCGGCGATTGGGGTACTTGGCTTTGCCATTGTATTAAGTCTTCTTGAAACGGGCGCCAGTTTAATTGTACCGTTATTCACCAAAAACTTAGTGGACCAGGTCGCTAAATCTGGGATAGAAATGAGTTTAATTCTTCTCTTATTGGGGGCATTTATTATTCAAACGATTTCCGGAGGTGTTTCTTTTTATTTAATGTCTTATATTGGGGAACAGTTCGTTTCCAATATAAGAAAGAGACTTTGGGATCATATACTCGAATTGCCAATACCATACTTTGATAAACATCAATCAGGGGAAACCATGAGCCGCGTGACTCAAGATACGAATACAGTTAAAATGCTTATTACCAATCACCTTGTTTCATCTGTTTCAGGAATTGTTTCAATCATTGGGGCTTTAATCATTTTAATTTTGATTGATTGGAAAATGACCTTGATTATGCTTTGCTCCATTCCTATATCAATGATTGTTTTGTTTCCTTTAGGAAGGAAGGTTTATTCAATTTCGAAACAGACCCAGGATGAGTTGGCTTCATTCAATGGACATCTTGGGCGCGTCCTCAGTGATATCAGATTAGTGAAATCGTATAATGGACAATTGCAAGAAAGAAAAAAGGGCTATAAAGGTATTCAGGAGTTATTCCGTTTTGGTCTAAAGGAAGCGAAGATTCAGGCGGTTGTTTCCCCCTTTATGACAACCATTTTAATGGTTGTACTGGTTATTCTAATTGGGTATGGGGGCGCACGTGTGGCATCAGGAGATCTGACTGCCGGCTCTCTTGTTGCGATCATTATCTACATGTTTCAGATCGTTATTCCGTTTAGCCAGCTTGCCACGTTTTTTACAAACTATCAAAAAGCTATGGGAGCAACGGAGCGAATCCAAGCTCTTTTGAATTTATCAATTGAAAGTGAATATAGCCAAGGGAAAACAAGTCATGAAGAAACCATTATATTTGATCGGGTAAGCTTCGGATATGAAAGTGGGAAAACAATATTGAAGGATCTGAGCTTCCAGATCGAGCCTGGGCAAACCGTTGCTTTTGTGGGGCCGAGCGGTTCAGGAAAAACAACGATCTTTTCCTTGATTGAGCGGTTCTATAAACCTCAACTAGGAAGGATTAAAATTGGGGATATAGATATACAAAATCTTCAGCTAACAAATTGGCGTGAGAAAATCGGTTACGTATCACAAGAAAGTCCAATTATGTCGGGAACCATTAAAGATAATATTTGCTATGGCCTCCAAAAATCCGTTGATGATGCAGAAATTCGTCGAGCGGCCGAGTTGGCTAATGCTGCAGGGTTCATAGAAAATCTGCCGAATCAATATGAGACAGAGGTTGGAGAACGCGGATTGAAATTATCAGGCGGTCAAAGGCAAAGAATTGCGATTGCTCGCGCATTGCTGCGCAATCCCAAAATTCTGCTGCTGGATGAAGCGACTTCGAATTTGGATAGTGAATCAGAAGGACTTGTTCAGAGCGCTTTACAGCATTTAATGGCTGGTCGGACAACACTTATTATTGCTCATCGTCTATCCACAATATTGGAGGCAGATCAAATTATTGTTATCGAAGATGGAGCTGTTTCTGGCGGCGGAACACATAGACAATTAATGGAATCACACGCTTTGTACCAAAAGCTTGTCCAGCAACAAATGAAAACTCAAGCAGCAATGTAGAGAACCCTTGAAATGTCCTTACGCCGAATCGCTGGTTTTATCCAAATATCAAAAGCGCTGAAGACTTATCTAAAAAGTCTTCAGCGCTTTTTCCAAAAGAAGGGGGAAAGGCGATTTAATTCCCTTCATTTTCGTTGTTTTGTTTCTCTTGCTCTTTTTTCTTTTCCTCTTCCTGACGTTTCTTTTCTTCCTTAAGGCGTTTTTGTTCTTCTTCTTGTTTTTTCCTTTGTTCTTCCAATTGCTTCTGTTCTTCTTGTTTCCTCTTTTGCTCTTCTTGCATCTTCTGTTTCTCTTCTTGACGTTTCTTTTCTTCCTCTTGCTTTTTCTTCTGCTCTTCCTGTTTCTTTCTCTCCGCTGCGGCTTTTTCTTTTTCAGCGTTTACTTTTTCTTCCTGTTGTTTCTTTTCTTTTTTCTTTTTATCGGCAGCAGCGGATGTTTCCATCACTTCTTTATCTTTCTTCGTATCTTTTTTTGCAACAGTATTATTTGAGTGAGCCGATTCCCGGCCGGCAATATCTACCGCAACAACGTAGTACGATCCTTTTCCAACATTCCTGGAGAGTGCTCCGTCCGATGCGACGGAGGCAATCTTCTTGCCGGAGTGAGAATACACACGATATCCGACTACATCGTAGCTTGGAGAAGGCGTCCATGAGATTGTGCCACCTGAAACGGATACCTTTACGCCTGCTGGTGCCTTTCCGTCATCATGGAGAACAGCGCCGGCAGCAAGCAGGTTTTTCCATCGTTCGTCATTCGGTGGAATCAGATAGGATGGATCAATCGACCTTCCAAGTGAGATCCGCTTGATGAAGTTTGGACTGAGCATTCCACCTGGTTTGGTAAACTCATCAGGCGTTTCCGGAAGGGCCATATACTTTCTGCCTCCCGCTGTAACGTAGCGGCCGTTGCCCAGACTATCATCTACTGCTGTTGGTACATATTTTGCGTTATATATATCGGATTTTACAAGACCGAGATTCGAACATGCTTTTGATGGAAGCAGTCCTGATATTGCACAGTAAGAACGGCTGACAATGCCTCCTGGCATTTTGAATCTGTCATCTGTCTTAATCAAATCAGGGGCCACATCATAGGCACCGTTGATCAGTCTGGCCCAAATTCCATAATTCCGCATGCTTTCGCTTCCGTCGCCGGAAAGAGGTGCAGGCTCATCATAACCAATCCAAGTACCGAAGGTTACTTTAGGATTCGAACCGATCAGCCAAGAATCATTCGGTCCGTTTGTCGTACCTGTTTTTCCTGCCCAGTCAGAAGAAAACTTCAGCATTCCTGGAACGGCAGACGCTGTTCCGTATCGGAACACGTCCCTCATCATATCGGTCATCAAATAAGCTGTCTGAGGGCTGAAGACATCGACTGGCTTCGCTTTATGTTCATAGACGATTTTTCCGTCAGCATCCGTAATTTTGTCGATCATGTAAGCATCAACAAATTTACCGCCGTTAGCGAATGTAGTAAAAGCATTTGTGTTTTCTTCGACAGAGATCCCCTTCTGAACACCACCAAGCGCAGCTGCATAGGTGGTCCTATCGGTATCTGTTAAAGTGGTGATGCCCATCTTCTCCACATATTTATAAGGCTTTTTATCAATTGTTTTTAAATACGTATAGATTGCTGACGCATTATGTGATTTAGCTAGTGCTTCTCTGGAAGAGACAAGTCCATAAAAGCGGCCACTATAGTTTCTGAACGTTTTCCCGCCAGCAGAAATTGGAATATCCGCCACAACAGCACCTGGTGCACTTAAGCCCATTTCCATCGCTGGAGCATAGACGAGCAGTGGCTTCATCGTTGACCCATTTTGACGCTTAGCCTGTGTTGCATGGTTTTGTGCTTCCAATTTATAATCGCGGCCACCAACAAAGCTTAAAATCTTTCCGGTTTTATTTTCAATTAGAATGGCGCCAATTTGAACAGGCTCAATTTTTTCTTCCATTTTGCCTGTTTCTCTATTTTTTACTTGTGTAACCTTTGTATAACCGTAATTTTGATACTCATCTTTTACTTTTTGAAATTTGTCGTATATCTCTTTATTGATGGTTGAGTGAATGTGATAGCCACTTTGTCTGATATCCCGTCTTGCGAGTTTGTCATACTTTTCCTTAAGCCTGCCACCGTTTTTCTCGAGATCTTTTTTGCTGTGACCGTCTTTTTTGGCAAGAACTTCTGTCAAGACCTCAATACCACGTTCTTCAATTTCAGTTGTAAGGTATGGATATTTTTCAAACAGTCTTGGCTGCGGTTTGATAAAATCGGTCACAATATCATACTTTAAAGCTTTGTCATATTCCTCTTTGGTAATATAATCTTCGTTATACATCCTATATAAGACAGTCTTCATTCGGTTTAGCCCTGGTTCCAGCTGACTTTCTTCTTTGATTCCACCACCTTGGGCAAATGGAGTGTACATGAAAGGACTTTGCGGCAAGCCTGCTATAAAAGCGGCTTGAGGTAAGTTAAGATCTTTCGCATCAACTCCAAAGATGCCTCTGGCAGCAGCTTGGACTCCTCCGATGTTTTGACCAGATGAGTTACGCCCAAACGTTGTTACATTCAAATACGCTTCTAGAATTTCATCTTTTTCAAGCAGTTTTTCAAGCCTTAATGCAAGTAAAATTTCCTTAGCTTTACGATCAAATGAAACTTCATTCGTTAAAATCTGATTTTTGATCAATTGCTGTGTCAGTGTACTTCCGCCAGATTGTACAGCTGAGTTGGTCATTTCCTGATAAACAGCCCTCATCAAAGCTTTTGGGACAACACCGCCATGTTCATAAAAATACTCATCTTCTGTGGCAATCACAGCTTTTTTCACATAATCAGAAACATCCTTAATCTTGACTTCTTCTCTGTCAATGTCTGACTGGAGCTTTCCAAGGTAAACATTATTGGCGAAATAAAGCTTGGATGTTTCCTCATATTGAAAAATATCGTCTTTCATGTCTGCAGCAGGGCGAACTTTTTCCTCTTTTACAAGGGAGGCAAAATATCCAGCGCCTACTCCTCCGGCAAAAATGCCTCCAAGGAAAAAGAGAATCACTGTCAGAAGAATAATATTCCATACAACTCCATAAGTGATTCTAGCTTTTTTTCTAATATCTTTAGTGTCTAAAGTGTCTACCTCGTTAGAAAATTGCCTCGCGCGCTCCCGCAGTTTACTGAAAAAATTATGCATAATAAAAAATACCTCCTGGAAATCATCACTATTATAGCATAAGGAAGTTCTTTTTTCGGAGGAATTTGACAATCTCAATTTAAATGGTTACAATACTTTTTATAATCTTAAACAATACTAAGCAAAGAACGGGCTGAGTAGTCGATTTGTCCCTGTATGTCAGAGAGCCGGTGGTTGGTGCAAACCGGTACAAACAGTATTCGGCGAATTACTTCCGGGAGCTTTTGTCGTGAAATGTCAGTAGCGGCGAACGGTGATGAACCGTTATTTTTCAGAGTGGGGAAAATATAGTATTTTCCCAAGTTGGGTGGTAACGCGATAATCAAATCGTCCCTTCGTTTTTACGAAGGGGCTTTTTTTATTTAAAAAAAGAAAGCAGGGAAATATTTTGGACACATTACTTCAGGAGCTGGAATGGCGGGGAGTTATTTACCAGCAGACAGATGCAGCAGGAATCAAGGACGTATTGGAAAATGAAAAAATATCATTATACTGTGGAGTGGATCCGACGGCGGACAGCATGCATATTGGGCATTTGATTCCATTTTTGACAATGCGTCGTTTTCAAATGCACGGTCATCGTCCGATTGTTTTAGTTGGCGGAGCGACTGGCTTGATTGGTGATCCAAGTGGCAAGAAAGAAGAAAGAAAGCTGCAAACACTTGAGCAGGTTGATAAGAATGTGCAAGGGATCAAAGCACAGCTAATGAGGATCTTCGACTTCGAAGGTGAAAATGGCGCAGTAATGACTAACAACTTTGAGTGGCAGGGTAAAATGGATTTGATCACATTTTTACGTGATTACGGAAAACATATTGGTGTTAATTATATGTTAGGAAAAGAAATAGTGTCCACTCGTTTAGAAAGCGGCATTTCATTTACTGAGTTTGCGTACACACTTTTACAAGCAATCGATTTTCTTCATCTATATAAAAACCACGACTGCAAAATGCAGATTGGCGGAAGCGACCAATGGGGAAATATCACAACAGGTCTAGAGTTTATCCGGAAAATGGCTGGCGAAGATGCCAAGGCATACGGCCTGACGATTCCGCTTGTTACAAAAGCGGATGGAACGAAATTCGGTAAAACCGAAGGCGGAGCCATTTGGCTTGATCCTGAAAAAACAACTCCATATGAGTTTTACCAATTCTGGATCAATACAGCTGATGCCGATACGGTGAAATACCTCAAGTATTTCACATTCCTTACAAAAGAGGAGATTGAGGAACTCGAAAAATCATTACAGGAAGAGCCACATCTTCGTAAAGCACAAAAGGCACTTGCTGAAGAAATGACCCGTTTAATACATGGGGAAGAAGCTCTTCAGCAGGCGATACGGATTACAGAAGCTCTATTCAGCGGAAATGTAAAAGAATTATCTGTTGAAGAAGTAGAGCAGGGCTTTAAGGATGTACCTACGCATGTGCACAGAGGAGAAGACAATGGGCTTGTCAGCGTGCTTGTAGAAGCAAAGATATCTCAATCTCGCCGCCAAGCTCGTGAAGATATCCAAAATGGAGCAGTCTTAATCAATGGAGAGCGCATCACAGACATTGACTATACAATGGGCGAGGAAGATAAACTAGGTGGAGCCTTTACTATCATCCGCAGAGGCAAGAAGAAATATTACATGATTAGATATAATTAAGGATAAGCCGGTTTTGTTTGTACGAGGCCGGCTTCATTCTTCTACCGTCTGTAGCCCGAACAAAATGAAGAGGCTTTAAGCCGCATGAAAATATACATGATCGTTGCAATTAATCAAGAAATCCTTTTAAATTTTTAATTCACTAGCGTTGCATAAACGATGTTTTAATATTCTGTAAGTATACCTTCCTGAAAAACGCTAAAAAAAGCAAAGCCTTAATCAGAGGTGGCACTGTCCATTTGGTAAAATTATACAATTAGACAAATTAGACGACGACAACCAATAGCTAAGTTTTCTCTTCAAAACGCCGAATCCATATGTATGCGGGCTTCCAAATG
>NZ_JACSPV010000021.1 GCF_014836955.1 Bacillus norwichensis | reverse complement strand
GGTGTATTTTTTTGTTTTTTCAGATGTGCTCCCAACTGCTTAGCAGTAAGGGAGACCACCACATTCAGTATAGAACCATAAAAACTTGGTTAATTGTTACTTGTAAAAAAAAGAAATTACAGTAAGCGTGTTTGAGTTACTCTAAAACTTGAAAAAAGTATTTGACATTGTACGCTATATAATGAAAAAAACTGCTCTAAAAAAGAGCAGCTTTTCCCTTGCCTTACATATTAAATTGGAGGGAAAATTGGCGGTGACTGCGGAGTGATTCCGCCTCCAATGATTGGAGCAATGTAAAATACCCATGCAATGCTTGCAGTTACAATCAGCTTTTTCATTTTCCATCACCTTTCTGCTATTTTTTTATAATAATAGAGTGCCTTATCCGTATCTTTTGTTGAATAATACTTTGCAAGAGATAAAGCAAACTTATTATAATCCTCAATAAAAAAGAATCTTTCTAAATAAGGCAGTACTTTTTCCTCGAGATAGCTCATGGCTTTTTCCTCTTGGTCCTTCAATAAATATTGATAGTGCCGAAAAATAAGCTGTTGTTTCCTCAGTGCACTTGTTTTCGTCTCACGCAATATTTTAGATATATTCCGAAGGGCTTCTTCCTTCTTCCCTTGAGTGATAAGTAATTCCGTATAACTGCAAAGACTCATTAAATGCTCGATATCATTTTTGGCATGCTCCATGGAAAACAAATAGAATTTAAATGCTTCTTCCATCTTTCCTGTCTTTTCCAGAAGTAAAGCATAGTTGTTATACATAGCAGAAGATAGCTCTTTTGCATTGAGAAGATTCATATTTTTAAAAATATAACGATACTGTTCTTCGGCATTATCATACAGTCCCAAATCCGTGTAAGCAATTCCAAGAAGGAATTGCGTATGCAAAATCCTTAAATAGTTGAAGGATTTAGAATACTCCTCCAAAGCTTTGAGTCCATAAGCAACACAACTGCTGCTGTCTTTCAAGGAGCCGAAATCGAAAGCGATGAAATAATAGAGCTCTGCTTTCCAAGGTGAAGGAAGCAAGTCATTGGCTTCAGCCTTCAGCAAAATATCCAAGGAAGGCTTATACTCCCCCTTGATGATTAGAAAAATTGCTTGCAGGTACTCGTAAATTTCTTTTTCCTGTGCTGCAAATGAATTAACAATTTGCTTGATGGTTTCCTGTTCCTTTTCAGCACTGGAATAATCATTGATAAGAAGAAAATATCGATATAGGTATAAATGATATCTCGCTATGTAATTGGAGAAAGTAATGTATTCACGCTGCTCTTGCACACGATGAAAGCATTCTTCCGCACGCTTCTTATCATATGAAAGGACGGCATCTAACAAATCAGAGAGGTCGGCAGCAATAGATTCTGATGCTTTTTGAATCGAGTCTAATGATATGCCCAAACGGTCGAGCAAGAGCATAATCGTTTCTTGATTCACTTCTTTGTTGTAGTTCTCAAACTTGCTTAAATGTGTGACAGAACATATGCCATTGCATAGTTCAGATTGTGTCATATTTCGTAATTGGCGATGGTACTTGATCATTGCGCCGATATTCATTTTCTCCAAATTCATTTCTTCATCCTCTGGACATCCTACTTATATAGATAAATAGTAGCACAATTTGGATAATAAGTCTAATTTTTTCATGAACTTGTAATCTTTGACAATAATAAACTAGTTTCCAATGCCTCTTTTAAATCCGGATACAGATAGTCATAATGCTGGGCGAGGGCTTTTCCTGGAATCACAGGCTGGCCGTTCACAAGCATACTGCTCATTTCACCTAACACGAATTTTAAAACTATTTTAGGAACAGGAAGCCAATGCGGTCTTCTTAAAACAGAAGCAATCGTTTTCCCAAACTCCTCCATCCGCACAGGATTCGGAGCAGTGACATTGAATGGACCTTCGATAGTTGGAGTGTCAATGATGAACTTGATCATCTGAGCAGCATCTTCAACATGAATCCATGACACCCATTGCCTTCCAGATCCTATATTGCCGCCAATGCCAAATTTATATGGGAGCGCCATGAGCGGAAGCGCTCCTCCTCTGCCAAGAATAATCCCGAAGCGTGCAAAGACTGTTCTGACGCCAAGACGGTTGGCTTCAGCCGCTTTTTCTTCCCATTTCTGTACCGTTTCAGCAAGAAAGTCATTGGCATTGCTTATACTCTTTTCGGTAAAAGTGTCCACATCAGACATACCATAATATCCCACAGCAGAAGCGTTGATAAGAACTTGAGGCTTACTCTCCATTGTGTCAATCAGACGGATGATTTCCTCAGTGGTTTTCATACGACTTTTTATAATCTGGTCCTTCTTTTGCTTTGTCCAGCGAAATCCACTAATTGATTCTCCAGCTAGATTAACGAAGGCATCTACATGCCTTAATCGCTCTTCCGGACAAGCACCTTCCTTGAGCCACTCTACGGCTTGTAGCTGATTTGTCTTTAGGATTTCTCCAGCGTTCCTTGTTAAAATCGTCACGTGATCCCCAGCAGCCAACAGCTTTTTCTGTAAAACTTGTCCAAGAAACCCACTTCCGCCAGCAAGAACGACATGCACGTAGACCACTCTCCCTTATAATGAAAATACTTCTTCCACTTTTTCATTTCGATACTTAAACATTTCCTTCATTTCTCTATTCACAATCGGTTGAATAGCAGTCCCTATCAAGCCAAACGGCAAAGCATACTGCAAATAATCCCGGATGTCCGTCCCTTCCTCTTTTCGAAAAAACAGATGCTCATGGCGCCAATAAGCAAACGGTCCTTTACGCTGCTCATCTATGAAACGTTCAAGTTGAGCGACCTCAATTATTTCCCCTTCCCACCTGAAACGTAAGCCCGGGAGGGGAGAAAGGCAATATAAAACTCTTTGGCCTTTGAACATGGAACGAGACGGTTCCTGCATGAAGCGAAGTCTCAGTTTAGGAGGCGTCAGTACAGACAAATTTTTCGGATTGGAAAAAAACTCCCACATATCTTCTATTGGCGCTTTTATCGTCAGGCTGTTCTCTATTGTGTATATCTTCAAGACGCCCCTCCTTTTTCCTTTTATGATGATATGGGATGGATGATGGAAACGATGATTTTAACCGAACATCCTGGTTGCATCACGGCTACAGCTTCATAAAAAATGTGCGGCAGACTTGTTCGGAAGTATGCTCAAGAAGCTCGGAAGCTGACCTCATCGCTTCAGTGAGTGTCATCGGCCTTGTCATAATACTGTGTACACTGACCACTCCATATGGATAAAGACTTTCGATATCTCTTCCAACAGACCCTGCGATGATGATGGTCGGTATTCCCATATCCTTTGCTGTCTCCGCAGCCCTCATTGGTGTCTTGCCGAAGGCTGTCTGGAAGTCTACCTGCCCTTCACCGGTAATTAATAAATCCGCACCTGCCAACCGTTCCCTCAGCTTTGTATAATCCATTACGACTTCCGCACCTTTTTCCGTTACGGATGGAAAAAACGCCTGGAAAGCTCCTCCGATTCCCCCCGCCGCTCCGGCACCTGGCATTTTGTGGAGTTTTACACCTGTTAATTCTTCTATCTTATCCGCCCAATGCACCAGATTTTGGTCCAATATTCGGCCTATTTCTTCTGTTGCTCCTTTTTGCGGACCGAAAACAAAAGATGCTCCATTTTTGCCGACAAGTGGATTCTCAACATCCGAAGCTATGATAAAATCACTCTCGTTTATGCGCGAATCAAAATGTTCTAAAGAGATTTGGTCAACCCGACTCAATTCTCCACCGCCGAAACCGATTTTTTGTTTCTTTTTATCTAAAATGTTCATTCCTAGCGCCTGTAGCATTCCTGCTCCACCATCATTTGTTGCGGATCCTCCAAGCGCTAAAATAAAACTCCTAAATCCTTTCTCAAGCGCATGTTGAATTAATTCTCCCATTCCATATGTAGTTGTTATAAGTGGATTCTGCTCCTGTTCAGGAACTAGGTGCAACCCTGAAGCACTTGCCATTTCAATGACACATGTTTTTCCATCTCCAAGAATGCCATAAAAAGCTTCAACTGGATTCCCTAGTGGTCCCGTTACTGTAACAGCTACTTTCACTCCGTTTGTAGTAGTCACAAGAGTATCCATTGTTCCTTCTCCCCCATCAGCTAAAGGAACAGTGATAGTTTCAGCAGTGGGAAAGGATCTTTTTATTCCTTTTTCAATAGCCAATGATGCCTCAAAGGCAGAAATACTTCCTTTGAATGAATCAGGCGCAATCACTATTTTTATGTCAGCCGCCTCCTCCTAAATCTGTTTATTCTTCTGGTTCAGCTTAG
Source organism: Bacillus norwichensis (assembly GCF_014836955.1). Taxonomy (GTDB): domain Bacteria; phylum Bacillota; class Bacilli; order Bacillales; family Bacillaceae_C; genus Siminovitchia; species Siminovitchia norwichensis. Next base: position 63,104 of record NZ_JACSPV010000021.1, on the reverse strand, counting down.
CATAACCTCCAGGCTTCCGCCTCACTAACATCCATGTTCTGCCTGAATCGATTTTTGTTGTGAAAAGGTAAAACTAAAACCCTCGGCTGGTCGAGGGTTTTAGTTTTACCGTTTGCTATTTAGATTTTTTCACCTTGACTTTTGCAGCTTTGCTTGTATTTCCGGCTGTATCCTTTGCTGTTACGGACAACGTAGTACCAGCTTTTTGTTTTTTGATCTTTACCTTGAATTTCCCTTTTGAATCGGCCTTTTTCTTTCCAAGCGATTTTCCTTTATGTTTTACATCAACAACTGCATTCGCTTCTGTTTTACCGGAAACTAATTTGTCCCGATCAGTCACCTGATTAACTTTTGGTACTGCTGGAGGTGTTGTATCCTTAACTGTTACTTTAACTGCCTTACTTTCATTTCCTGCAGCATCTTTTGCTGTCACATGAAGAACTGTACCAGCTTTTTGCTTCTTAATGGCAACCTTAAAATTACCCTTTCCATCAGCTTTTTTCTTTCCTAGTGCCTTCCCTTTATGCTTCACAAAAACCGTAGCACCGGATTCCGTTTTTCCTTTAACTACCTTATCCGAATCGCCTACTGAATTCACCTTCGGTTTAGCCGGCGGGGTTTTATCAATAACAGAAATCCTAGCTTCTTTACTCACTTTTTTGGAAACACTCTCGGCAGTAACTGAAAGCTTCGTTCCAGCCTTTTGTTTCTTAATATTTACCTTGAATCCGCCTTTGCTATCGACTTTAGCCTTCCCTAGCGATTGTTTATTTGTTTTCACAACAACAGTCGTTCCTTTTACCGCCTTACCTGTCACAACCGTATCCCGGTCACTTACCGGATTCACTTTGGGAATATTAGGGATCGGTGTTTCCTTGACAACTACCCTGACAGAAACTGCACCATCATTTGCCACCAATTGCAGAATTTTGTTTCCTTGCTGCGGGCGGATCGGAATGGAAAATGTCCCGTTTTTCTCTGCTTTTCCTTCTGCTATTAAGGTTTCTCCATCTTTTAATTGAAGCTTCGTTCCGCTTATTGCTTTCCCTGAAATCTTTGTATCATTATCTGTAAGCGCATTGACTTCAATTCTTAGGCCATAGGCATTAAAAGCGCTCCAAATATTCAGCCTGCCCCATCCGGATACTTCGTCATACCCCGGCTCCAAGACTCGAGCCGGAAAATCATCGTCATCATCATAATCCGGTTCAAACTCTGGCTCTTCAACTGCAATATCGTCAGCAGTTTCCGTCAAAATCTTTCTGATTTCTTCCCGATTTATGTCCCCATTTTTTGAAAGCAATAATCCGGCAGCTGCAGAAACATGAGGAGCTGCCATTGATGTACCGCTGAGATAAGTGACATTTCCGTTCGGAAGCAAGCTTGGTATATCTGCACCAGGAGCCACGAGGTCAAGCCCCTCTCCATAACTCGAAAAATCAGAAACAATATCAAGTCTGTTTGATGCTCCTACAGCTATAGAATACTTTGACACCGCAGGATAATCCACCATGTCTGCACCATCGTTCCCGCTGGCAGCAACAATAGTCACATTTTTAGATGCCGCGTACTTCAGCATTTCCTCTATGACCCTACTATAAGGTCCTCCCAAACTGAGATTAATAACATCAGCGCCATTATCTACAGCATATTTAATACCAAGAGCAATTTTATCAGTATCCCCACTACCACTGGCATCAAGCACCTTGACTGGCAAGATCTTCGCTTTCGGATGGATGCCTGCCATAGAATAATGATTATCCATTTCTGCTGCAATGATACCTGAAACATGAGTGCCATGCCCTTCATCATCGTATGCATCGTTATCCCGGTTCGCAAAATCATACCCCGGAATAACTTTTTCCTCCAAGTCTGCTAATGTATGATCAACTCCAGTATCCACGACTGCAATAACAACTTCACCCAATTGCTCATTCTTGTACCGCTCATAAAGTTTCGAAAATTGGATATCGGCATTGACCTTTCCATAGTCCTGTCCTGTATTTTTCAATCCCCATTGAGAGTTGAATTGAATATCCGAAGTATTTTTATGATATTTATAAACTGGCTCTGCATATTGCACTTCCGGTAATTCCGCTAAAGCTTCAGCAACTGACTTTGTATCTTTTCCTGCATCGAGAACGAACATATTATTCAGAGTCGTAGTGTTTCCTTTAATCGTTTTGATTGATGCAGATTTAGTTATTCCTATAGCTTTCTTTTGGAATGCAGAAGCTGCTTTCCCACTCTTCAGTTTAACGATGACCCTATTTGGATTCGCCCCCGTAATAGCTAATCCATTATCTTTTAAAATAGTAGAAATTTCTTTTCCTACTAGATGATCGATGCCGACTTCCTTTGCAATTTTCTCAATCTCCACCCTTAGCCAGCCAGGGACATTTTGGATGATCATATCATACAAATCTTTGATGGCAATTTGATCTTCTTTAGTCAAACGATAATTACTGCTATCGCCTTTTTCCACTAGTTCACTAAAAATTGGCTTTAATTTGACCAGGTCATTATAAACTCGATCTTTTATCTTTTTGTCTACCACCATTTTTGTGACAAGGAAAGGAGCCATTTTGTAATATAAAGACGTTAATTGTTGTCCTTTCTCTGTTTTTGACAACAATTCGTCTCTCACTGTCCGGAGTTCTTTTAAAATTTCCACACCCGATGATCGTTTATTTACACTTAATTCAACAGGGCAGGCTTCCTCTGGCATATCAGCTGGGGAAATTGTTTCTCCTTCATAACTAATGTGATATTCGGCTCCCTCCGGCTCTTCAATTTCTTCTTCACCGTCTTCTATCTCTTCAAAGGTTCCGTAATATTCCACTTTAATAAAGTAAGGGCCTTTCCAAGCATGCGGCATATAAATGACCGCTGGGGCCCCTTCGGTGATTTCGGATCTATAGTCATCAAATGTAAAGTCTCTTTCCGCTCTATCTCCATCCGGATAAACCGAAATGCTCCCTTCAAAAGTTCCAGAGACTTCTATTTTCATATGTGAATCTTGTTGAATTTCTTTGTCCGTCGGTTCTAGCTTATACCAATGAGCCTCCCCTGGTTCATTGAATCCCGCTTCCAAAGGCTGACCTTTTCCCAACTGAACCGCTTCATCTGCAGTTGTTGGATTGGCTTGAGTAGCAAGCGGATGCACTGTACTCAGCAGCATCAGCAACACTAGCCAAAAGGCCATATACTTGATTGTCCCCTTTTTCATACAATCACTCCTTCTATTTAATATAGTTGGATTATACGGTAATATAAAATTAATAATAGGTACTTTAGAAACAATTCTGTATTTGTTCACATAATTTTCGAATTTTTATAACAAATGTTATTCAAATGATTGTGTACTGATATAAAACCGCGATTGTTTTGCGAAAGGACTGGCTAGGAAATTCCCACTAATATTTAGCCATTCTTTCAACATGAACAAACCCGGCACTCATGGTGCCGGGTTCTGGTCACATTTCATTCTTTATTGAATATCGCAGGCTTCCGCCAGAACTTCTACTATATGAAGAGCCCTAGCATGTTTTAGACCGCTCCTTTCCACTCCCAGCTTCATTTGCAGTAAGCAGCCGGGATTCGTTGTGACAATTGTCTGGGCAGTCGTTGCCTTTACGTTCTCCATTTTTTCATCCAATATTTTCATAGATTCTTCAAAATGGACGAGATTATAGATTCCTCCTGACGCACAGCAACGATCGCTTCCTTCCATTTCAACAATCGTCGCACCCGGAACTGAACGAAGGAGCTCTCTCGGCTGCTCCGATACCCCCTGGACATTTCGCAAATGGCAGGAATCCTGGTAAGTAATGATTCCGTCCCATTCTTTTTTAAAGGGTAACGGTCCAAGTTCTACAAGGACTTCAGTTATATCCCGTGTTTTTTCCACAAAGGATTTCGCACGCGCTTGCCATTCGGCATCGTCCTTGAACAAGTGGTCGTATTCACGAAGCATTGCTCCGCACCCGCCAGCATTGTTGATAAAAAAGTCAGCGGACGAGGTTTCGAATGCGTAAATATTTGCTTTAGCAAGCTCCTTAGCTTCCTCCATGTTCCCTTGATGAGAATGAAGAGCTCCACAGCAATTTTGACCTTTTGGGATGACCACTTCACAACCAACGCTTTGGAGCAATTCAATCGTCAATCTGTTAATCTTTGACATTACCGCATCCATAATGCATCCTGAAAAAAATGCAACAGTCATTTTTTTAGGACCGCGGGAAGGAAAGACATCTCCGAATCTATAGCGTTTTGAAGGGGACTCCACGGAAGGGAGGATTTTTTCAAACTGCCCCATCGGTTCCGATATTTTACTGACAAGCTTCAGCTTTTGTGCCACCTTGTTTATACCAGTTTTTTGGTAAAGCCAAGTCGCATTACCCAAAAAACGAAGACGGCTTTGATGCGGAAAAAGGTTGTTTAATACTTGGACTCTAACTTTTGCTCCTGAAGAGAGCTTTCTCCGTTCCTCTTTTTGCTGCAGGGCAATAACTTCCCTTGCAGATTCGTAGATTTGACCGTATGGAACATTGACTGGGCACGCGACTTCACATGCACGGCATCCAAGACATAAATCGATTGGTTCCGCAAGATCCTGCTGCAAATCTATTTTTCCTTCAGCAGCCATTTTCACAAGATTAATCCGTCCTCGCGGGGACTGTGCTTCATTGCCCATTGATTCGTAGGTTGGGCATGCAGGTAAACAATATCCACATTGAACACACATATTGGCGGCTTCATATGATAGGTCACGGAGTAATGAAAGATATTTATCTTCTTGATGGCAGATTGATTTACTCATAGTAATGTCACCTTTGTCTGACCTGTCTGTGGAAAAATTTTACCTGGATTCAAAATTCCATTCGGATCCCAAGCTTCTTTAATCTTTTTCATCATCATAAGACCGTCTTGGCCTAATTCCATTTCCATATAAGGCGCCTTCAACGTGCCAATTCCATGCTCGCCGGAAAGGGTTCCGCCAAGTTCAACAGCTGCTTCAAAAATCTCACTGACCGCCTCTTCTACCCGCTTCATTTCTTTGACCTTTCGTTTATCCGTAATAATATTCGGATGAAGATTTCCATCTCCAGCATGACCAAATACAACAAGGTTCAGTTGATATTTATCCCGGATGGCATGCAGCCGTTCCATCATTTTCGGTATTTCGCTCCTTGGAACAGTGGCGTCCTCGGAAATTTTTGTCGGACCCATTTGGGTAATAGCAGGAGACACCATTTTTCTCGCTTTCCAGATGCTCGCCCTTGAAGCCTCATCCTGGGCCACTTTTACTTTTGTAGCATGTTGTTTGAAGCATATTTCCTCACACCGCTTAATCTCTTCTTCAATGGCCGCTTTATGTCCGTCGATTTCAACAATGATAATCGCTTCCGCATCAACAGGCAATCCACTCGGAGTATAATTTTCAACTGCACGAATACAGGCATTATCCATCAATTCCATCGCACTCGGTAAAATGCCCGCAGATAAAATATTCGTGATGGCATGCCCTGAATCGATCAATCGATCAAAAGAGGCCAACAAGGTTTTTCTTGCCTGCGGCTTTGGTATCAGTCTCAAAATCGCTTCCGTCACGATTCCTAGCGTGCCTTCAGACCCTACGATCAGGCGCGTTAAATCATATCCGGTTACATTCTTGACCGTCTTGCCGCCGGTTCGGATTATTTCTCCTGTCGGTGTGACGACCTCTAAACCAATCACATACTCTTTTGTCGTACCATATTTCAACCCTTTAGGACCACTGGAGTTTTCAAGGAGGTTACCACCGATTGTGGAGACATGGGAACTGCTTGGATCAGGTGGGTAAAATAGACCGACAGCCTCTGCCTGTTTATGAATATCACTAGTAATCACACTTGGAGAAACAATAGCCAGTAAATTTTCACGGTCGATGACAAGATGTTTTTTAAATTGCGACATATCCAAAACGATGCCGCCTTTCACAGCCAATGAACCTCCGCTTAAAGACGTAGCTGCTCCTCTCGGATAAACCGGAATTTTATATTCATTGGCCACTTTGATAAGTGAAGCAATCTCTTCTTTATTTTCGGGCTGGACAACCAAGTCCGGCAAATATTCCCCGAATGATGCATCAAAGCTGTACGAATAGCGATCAGCCAGATTGGTTAAAATACGCTTTTGGGGAAAAATGGATTCGACTAACTTACATAATTGTTCTGTTTCCATATGGGGTCACTCCATCTATAGAAAAGTGAATTCTTCACTAGTTATTCATGCAATTATTATTCCAATGTGAAAACGGGCTTTCTTGTGTATATATTATTTCTCACCGAAACATTTTGAAACATATTGTTTCCTTTTTGTTTTAATCTGTTTCAATGCTCCATTTTTTCAATTTCCTCCAGAATGTAGTGCGACTCATCCCCAATTCAGATGCAGCTTTTCCCCTATGAAAATGATGTTTTTCAAGAGCCATAAGAATCCGCTCTTTTTCTGAAACATACAACCGGTCTGTTACAGTCTTTTTTGGAAGGTGTTTTTCCACTTCCGACACATTAATTTTTTGATCCTTACAAAGGACCGTCAACCGCTCACAAAAGTTTTGAAGTTGTCGGACATTGCCTTCCCATTCCTCTTCCTTTAACCTTTCCTTCGCTTCATCGGTCAATTGGCTTTTTTTCATAAATACTTCTGCCAAAACAGGAATATCCTCGCGATGTTCACGTAGGGGAGGCAATTGAAGATCCAGTACACTCAATCGGTAAAAGAGATCAGCTCTGAATTCATTGTTTTTAACCATATCCATCAAATTTTTATTGGTGGCAGCAATTATCCTTACATCGACAGGGATGATTCTGTCGTCACCAATCCGCATAATCTCCCGTTCCTGCAGTACACGGAGCAGGCGGCTTTGAAGATTGGGAGAAATTTCTCCAATCTCATCCAAAAAAAGGGTTCCTCTATGGGCCAATTCAAAAAACCCCTGTTTTCCGCCTTTCATTGCCCCTGTGAAAGCACCTTCCGCATATCCAAACAGCTCGCTCTCAAGCAGGCTTTCAGGAAGAGCCGCACAGTTGATTGCAACAAAAGGATTATTCTTGCGATCGCTGTTATTATGAATACTTTGGGCGAACATTTCCTTCCCCGTCCCAGTCTCGCCGACAATTAAAATATTAGAATCCGCCTCACTATAGAGCTTTGCAGTTTCAATCGTCTGTTTGATCAATTCGCTTTCAAAAACGATATCGCAAAAGCTATATTTGGCTATATGCCCTCTCGAATGAATCTTTTTACGAATCTTCCCTTCCATTTCCTGAATCCCAGTAACATCTTGAAAGGCAACCATATCACCGGTCTTTTTACCTTTTAAAAAGATTCCTGCTTTTTTTACAGATAATTGTATCGTCCCATAACTCACAATTTCTTCTTGAAAATCATTTTGACTGATGAGAAGTTCCAGAAGCTTCCCCTTATTTAAAATGACAGTCACAGGAGCCCCGATCAAACTCTTGTCATAGATAGATAAAATTTTTTGCGCAGAAGAATTAAATACAGAAACCCTCTTTTTTAAATCAACAGCAATCACACCTTCATACGCATGGTCAAGAATCGTCTGATAGCGTTTGGCCTTCTCTTGTTCTATTCTGCTGACAATAGCTAGACGCTTCGCTTCAACTAGCGCCTGGCGGAAGGATTCTTTCCCAGTTTCAATCAGCATCGTCTGCAGACCTATTCGTTCAGCATATTTATTCGTATTTAGGCCGCTCAACACAATTTCACATCCATCACTTACCGCCTCATCGACTGTCCGGTTCGATGCTGTGATATCATTCAAAATATATTTTTGTATCGGCAAGTCTATGATGGACTCTAGATTCTCAACACCATAGATCATATTGGCAGCCCCAACGACAGCAACCTTTTTTCTCCCGAAACGTTCCTTGCATTCCACAAGACTGCGGATTAAATCAATTCCTTGGACTGGTATATCCACGATGGGGATCGATTCATTGTGTTCTTTTAAAAGTTTGGTCACCAATCCTCTTGAAATAATGACGTCCGCGTCAACCTTTGCCTGATGAATTTTATCAGTAGGAATCACAACTTCCTCCAATTGAAACGCTATGTTTTCCTCTGGCGCATCCTTCGCTTCTTGGTAAATGAACTCCTCAAACCTTTTCATAGCATGCTTTATATAACCTTTGCGAGGCACAATAAGTTTTATGTTAATCAAAGGAATCTCCCCTTTTTCAGATACCTTAAGTTTAAACTTTAGAAGCATTAGCTTCCAGTCCCAGTCCTTAATTTAACAAGGCCCACTCCGAGGAGTTGGGCCTTAAATAACGTCTATTTTTCACCTTGTTCCACAGATAGAATCATTAGGAGTTGTCTGGTCCTCGATTACAACAGCTCGTCGCTTTGAAGTGCTCGTTTGAAAATAGGGTCTTCTCACCGTTCCGTTAGTGAGAGAGGGCCTCATCACACAGTTCGGAATATCGCTTTCTTAGTGCGCACAGGTAGCCCTTATTTTATAATTTATTTTGATTATCTTTATACCATTCCAGTGCTTTTAGTTCGATTTCTTTAACAAAATCATCTTTACCATTTATGTACGATCTAATATCATTAGGAAATTGTCGTGCAAATTTTTCTTTTAATTCCCATAATCCTTCATTTCATCTGGGTGTGTTTTTAAATAATCTCGAAAAGCCAGATGCCTTTTTATTTCATGACTCCCAATCTGATAGATGTGAACTTGATGAGACCGATTGTCCCCACCTTTTTGAAAATATCTACGTTTAACTATTCTATATAATTTTAAAAATTCCATCAAAATCGAATTAATAAATTTCTTATTCCATTTTCCTGCTCCCTTGGGTTTAAGTGAATTTTTTACAAGACAATTTTAAATCATAACATTAGTAACTATTAAATAATCACCCCCAAAAATAAAGGGGTGATTTTCATTAATCTTTTTTACAAAGCTGCCTTTCGCCCCCCGCTTGCACAAATGGCTTAACTCTTCCTGAAATGCCTATTGAATGACCTCTCTACCTACTCTTTCAGCGCACGCGCCAAGTAGCGTTGGGTCCTATATAGCGTTATGAAATTCGATTGATAGATTCGTAGCACCCTGCTCAAGACGGCACGTATACGCCGACCTTTCTAGAGGCTTTTGCATGACACGATCAGCAATTGCATCAATACTCACTCAACTGCTGGAAGAACATACTGAGTAATCTATATTTTGATTTAAATAGCCGTCGAATAAAAAGTGTAAACCATACAGTTTCAAGAAGTGAAGGGAAATTGACGGTTTATTAGTTTAGAAAATCAGGCTGTTCAGCCACAATGCGGTCCCAAAGAGGCTGGAACATGCCTTTAGCAGCCTCAGGAGTACCTTCCTGCTGGTAAGTGATATCTGCGTATTTCTCATCGATTTCTATCGGGTTTCCAATAGAATGCGCGTATACATGTTCTCTGCAGGCTCTTTCCATTAAAATAAACCACCATACTGCTTCTTCAACGCTTTTGCCGACAGACAGTAAGCCATGATTTCTTAATATTACAGCTTTATTATTTCCCAACGCATCAGCAATTCGATCGCCTTCGTTTTTCTTTAAAACGACCCCTGTATAATCGTCGAAAATACTATGATCTTTGTAAAAAGCACAAGAGTCTTGAGTAAGCGGCTGAAGCAGCTTACCGGTAGTAGACCATATTTGTCCGTATGTCGTATGGGCATGAGCAGCAGCGATGACATCTGGTCTCGCCCTATGTACAGCTGAATGGATAACCAAAGCCGCGGCATTGACATCATAATCTCCTTCTACTACTTCACCTTGATCATTCGCTAAAACTAAATTGGATACCTTGATTTGGCTGAAATGCACTCGATATGGATTCACCCAGTAATGATCAGGGTATTCCGGATCTCTAACAGTAATGTGACCGGCTTCTCCATGATCAAAACCAAATTTGGAAAATAACCTAAAAGTAGCAGCCAGACGTTCTTTTCTATATCGTCTCTCTTTTTCAATCGTATGATTCGATGCAACAGTAGATCCCATTTTAATAATCCCTCCTGCTCAGTGAAAAATTCTGTCTTTTAAAATTCTAACCCACGTTTTAGACTCTATTAAAAACTGTTTTTATTGCCTATATTTAATTCCTAATACCAGTTCCCGCCTTAGTACAATCAATCCAATAAGCAGCATGAAACCCTCATAGCCATATGAAGTCCAATTGAGAGACTCGTTGTATCGGGGCTCCGTGTTACCTACATACGCCGACTTTCCTAGCAGCCTATGCGTAAGCCTCCTCCATGAAAGAAGTACCGCCATGACGGATGGGAATGATTTTAACAGTGGAGGTCGTACAACCATCCATAACACCAAGTTAGCTTTGCCCAGGCATGCTAAAAGCTTTTCCAGCTCCCTTTTTCTCCGGCATTTTACCGTCTGATAGCCTTTTCATAAGAGGCATATTCCTTAGGTTTTTAATGTACCTTTACTGTAGACAATTTCTCCCCCAATAATGGTCATATCAACCTCGGTCTCTTTAATTTTTTCCGGTTTAAAATGTAAGAAACCTTCTGGCAGGACAACCATATCTGCTAGCTTGCCCTCTTCCAGAGATCCTTTCAAATCTTCCTCAAACGATGCATATGCAGCATTGATTGTATACATACTCAAAGCTTCGCTGAGACTAACTCTTTGATCAGGAATAAACACATGATTGTTGACGGTCATTCTGTCCATCGCTACAGCCATTCCTAATAGGGGAGAACTTGGAATAATCGGACAATCTGAGCTTCCTGCAGGTTTCAAGCCAGCATCAATAAAGTTTTTATTGGCAAAAACATTTTGCACAGCCGGCTCGTTCAAATTTTCCAGGTATACGTCTCCTGCGAAGTATACAAGAGATGGCTGAGGAACCGGGATAGCCTCTAATTTTTTCATACGGGCCAAAATGGCCTCATCCGTAACCGTTGAATGCTCTACCCGGTGGCGAAGATTAGGCTTTGGATCATCTTTATACAATTTTTCATATACATCCAACACTTGATTGATCGCACGGTCTCCAATTGCATGGACTGCAATTTGTTTGTTCTGACTATGGGCAATCTTTGCCCTTTCTAGTAAGTCCGCAAAGGAGTATAGAAGCATTCCTTTTTCTCCTGGAGAGCTTTTAAAATCCTGGGACACAGCAGCGGTTTTTCCGCTAAGCGTTCCATCTCCGAAGAATTTCATAGACCCTATTTTTATAAAATAGTCCCATTCGTAAGAAGAATAGGTTTTCAGGAACTCCTCGAAAACTTCTTGCAGGACCATAACGTACATACGTACATTCAATGTTCCTTCTTCCTTCATTTCCTTAAGAACATCGAATTCTTGAAACGCATCTGAGAAAAAGCCAAGCCCTGCTTCGTGAACGCTTGTAATGCCATCCTTTATATATTGGTCGTTGGCCAGTTTAACTGCATTTTTCATCTGGTGTTTTGTATAAGGCGGCATGACATTTTCAACGAGTGACTTTCCTTGTTCTACGAGCACACCTGTTACTTCCCCGGAGTCATCTTTTTCAATAATCCCGTTATCTACAGTTGTTTCATTCGTTATGCCTGCCAGCTTCAATGCCTTGTCGTTCACTGTTGCTGCATGATGGCAGTATCTCATGATATAAACAGGGTTCGGGATTCCTTCAAAGTCGTCTTTATGAAGGCTTCTATTTTCCTTAAAGCCGGCTTCATCATACCCCCAGCCGATAATCCATTCTTCAGGCCGGCTCGCTTCAGCCCTTTCCTTTATTACAGAAACGACTTCTTCGATCGAAGCTTTTCTGCAATTTACATTTGCCAAGTTAAAGCCAAAGTTAATCATATGCTGATGCGCATCGATAAAACCCGGCGTCACCGTTTTTTCCTTTAGGTCAATAACTTGCGTTTGAGGGGTGCTGTATTGCAAGATCACATCATTGGAACCGATCGCCAAAATTTTTCCGCCTTTCACTGCCACAGCTTCCGCAATTTCAAAATTCTGGTTCATTGTAACAACTGTCCCATGATGCAAAATCAGATCCGGTTTCAATGTTCTGTACACTCCTTCAATCTCTATTTCATCAGGTTAGGGAGCCACAACGACAATTGTGGTACATAAGTGATGATTGCCAATGCAACAAGCATTGTGAGAAACAAAGGTAAAATTCCTCTAGCCACAGTATCAAACGGCACTTTTCCCACCGCAGATGCTACGAACAGGTTGACTCCTACTGGGGGAGTGATAAACCCAATCGCCAAGTTCACCACCATAATGACGCCAAAGTGAATAGGATCCACCCCTATCTGTACAGCGACAGGTAATAGTATAGGCGTCAAAATAACGATGGCAGCAATCGTATCGACGAATGCTCCAACTATTAATAAGAAGAGGTTGATTAATAGTAAAATAATAATTGGGTTGTCAGAAGCCCCCATGATACTTTCCGCAATCTTAGACGGTATCCGTTCAATTGTTAGCAAGTAGGCAAAAGCTATGGACAATCCAACCATATATAATGTGGCACCGGTAATTTTGATTGTTTCTATGACACTGTCATAAATATCCTTCCATTTTAATTCACGGTAAATGAATGCCCCCACGATAAGCCCGTAGACAATGGCAATTGCAGCAGCTTCGGTTGGAGTAAAGATTCCCGCATAAATTCCGCCTAGTACAATAACCGGTGTCAGCAAGGCCCAGATGGCCTTGTAAAAAGTCTCCCATACGCGTTTCAATTGCATCTTTTCTTTTTCATTATCTACTTTTCTTAGTGTAATAATGATAAAGGAAGCGACCATAAGTAGAATACCAATTAATACTCCCGGAAAAACACCCGCCATAAACAAATCGCTGATAGATAGGCTTCCGGTAACACCTAACAATACAAATGGAATACTAGGCGGAATAACAACACCAATGGAGCCCGCCGTAGCGGTTAGGGCCGGTGAAAAACCATCGCCGTATTTCTTCGCCTGCATGGCAGGGATCATGAAGGAACCGATTGCGGCAACTGTTGCCGGACCAGACCCTGAAATCGCAGCAAAAAACATGCAGGCCAATACCGTCACCATTGCCAAACCGCCTGTCATAAATCCCACTAGGGAACCGGCAAAGTCCAGTAGCCTTTTGGAGATTCCGCCTTTCCCCATAAGAATCCCCGCTAGAGTAAAAAACGGAATGGCCATTAGCGGAAATGAATCCAATGATGTAAATGATTTCTGTGCAATCGTACCGAGACTAATATTATCCGCTGCAAATATAATGGTAATCAGAGTTGCCACACCAATCGAAATACCAATCGGTACACTTAAAAAGATTAGAAGAAACAAAGTTCCAAATAAAACCGCTATCGTCAAGGGGATCCTCCTCGCTTATCATAATCCATGTGGATTATTGGTTTAAATCGTGTGGTGATGCGTTTTCTAATTGCTTCGGATCTTTAAAAATCAGGATCGCCTGCTGAATCAAGCGGATGCCCATTAATACTCCACCGACAGGAACTGCCAGATACACGATCCACATATCAACCCCAAGAGACGGACTTACCTGGTTTGTAGCCTGGACCTGTAAGATAAAATTTGTTCCTTCAATCGCCAAAAACGCAGCAAATCCGAACCATATAATTAGAACTACCAACTCTATCATTTGTTTGATTCGCCTAGAGAAGCGGTCCTTGATAATTTCAACCCGTATATGAGCGCTCTGAGTTACGGCATAACTAGCAGCAATCCACGCTATCCAAATTAATAGATAGCGTGCCAACTCCTCGCTCCAGCCTATTGAAAAGTTCATTACATACCTGGCAAATACTTGTCCAACCACTAAAATGACCAAAAACACCATACTTGCCACCAATACCCATTCTTCAAGCTTCTCATTTAAAATCTTTTTGAGTTTCATTGATCAAACTCCCTCTTCTTTTGAGAAAACACAGCAATACTTTATTCGTTAGCTGCTTTTGCCATTTCGATAAGGTCCTCTCCAATTTCCCCGGAGTATTTATCAAAGATTGGCTGCAATGCATCAGCAAATGCCTTTTTCTGCTTCGCAGTTAATTCGTTGATTTCCATATCTTTTTCCAACTCTTTTAGTTTTTCTTCATCCTGCTGTTGAGTTGTTTCACGCTGTGTTTTGTTATAGACATCAGTCATAGATTCTTTCAAAGTTGCTTGAAGGTCTTCAGGCATACCCTCAAAATAATCTTTATTAATTACCGAAATAATTGGAGCAAATGTATGGCTGCTCAATGTCAAATACTTTTGCACTTCATAGAACTTCATAGAAGAGATCAAAGAGATCGGATTGTCCATTCCGTCAAAGACACCTTGCTGAAGTGCGGAGTATAATTCACCAAACGCTAACGGTGATGAATTCGCTCCCAGTGCATTAAACATATCCTCATACACTTTGTTTTCCATAACTCTCATTTTAAGGCCTTTCATATCCTCAGGCTTTTCAATCTTATGCTTGTTATTAACTAAATGTCTAAAGCCATTTTCTCCATATCCAAGACTGACCAAGCCGATTTCATCTACTTTTTCATTTAGAGCATTACCAAGCTCTCCATCCATCGCTTTATAAGCTGCTTCTCTAGAGTCAAACAAGAACGGCAAGTCAAAAATGGAAAATTCGGGTGCAAATGTTGCCATTGTCGGTGTTGCTATAACTGTCATTTCAATATTTCCCAGCTGAACCGCTTCAACTGCTTCCCTGTCAGATGCGTAAAGCTGACCGTTTGGAAATAGTTCTACTTTAATTTTCCCGTCAGACTTTGCTTCAATATCTTCCTTAAATGCCAATCCAGCAATATGAGATGCGTGATCTTCGGGTACAGAATAGGCAACCCTGATTGTATATTGATCTCCAGAGCCGCTCTTTCCTTTGTCTCCACTTGCCTTATCAGATCCAGATGAACAAGCAGCCAGCATGGACAACAAAATCAATAGAGTCAGGACCAACATAAAAGGCTTTTTCTTTAAAGTTTTCAACATTTTTTCCCTCCAACTAATCAGTTTTTATAGTAATCATCAATAACCGCGAACAGGATCTACCTGAAATTTCATTTCTTTTTCTTCCTGATAAGCCCGGAAATTTGTTTCAAAAATATCAATGCAGCGTCCAAAAAAACGGACTGACTTCCCTGATAAATGCGGTGTAATAAGTATATTGTCAACATCCCAAAGAGGACTCTTCTCCGGAAGAGGCTCTATATCAAATACGTCCAAAGCCGCACCTCTAATCTCTCCGTTATTAACGCTATAAATTAAAGCGTTTTCATCAATAAGCGGCCCGCGCCCGATGTTGATCAGATAAGCATCATTTTTCATTAGTTTTAATTCTTTTTCACTGATGAATTTTCGTGTCTGCTCCGTTTCAGGAAGCAGTAACACGATGAAATCACACTGCTGTAGCATCTCTTCTTTGCTGTCCCATGTGTATACCACATCAAAAGAAGGCACTGGGCGGCCCGATGTATTGAATCCAAGCACTTTCATGTCAAAAGCTTTCGCTTTTTTGGCTACTTCCTGGCCAATCATGCCAGTTCCAAAGATCCCTATCGTCTTGCCGTTCACTTCGTCCACTAATTCTTCTCTATCATAACGATGGAATTTTTGATTACGTACAAAACGCGGTATATCGCGTGTTATGTATAACAAAATGCTCATGACATATTCCGACATCGGCTTACCATATAATCCTTTTACATTCGTAAGCAATATTCCCCGATTATGGATCTCAGACAGTGGAATATGCTCCACTCCTGTCTGAAATACCTGGATCCATTTTAAAGCCGGCATGCGGTCGAGTAAATCAGCATTGATAATCTCTAAACCATAGGTGATTAAGATTTCTATTTTATCTAATGGCACATTTTGTTTTTTCAGATTCGGATCAACATAGACCGGCATACCAGTGATTTCTTTTATTCGTGAAACATGTTCATCAGGCATATCAAAGACTGTGATCAGTACCATAAGTAACACCCTTTCCCCAAGAAGTTATTCATTCAATACCTTCAAGCAATAATTCTTTATTAAGGAAGGCAGTACACCAAACGTATATGGTTTATAAACACGCTCCGTTTTTTTATGGGCATCTTTACCCCATGTGCCAAAGTTTAAGGCTGGAACATTCAGCTTCCTTATTTTTTCAATTGGGACAGGATATAAACTATCCATTCCTGGGTAGTTTTTCTTAAGTATTTCAATCTCTGTATCGGTATCATCGAGGCATAAATAGCTACTGTCAGTAAGAGATGGAAAAAATTTATGGATGGCGAATGTGTCACCAGTCTCGGAAGCTGTTTCTCTAATAAGTGAATGCAATTTTTCCAGCAGATCCTTTTCCTTTTCCGTCTGACCCTTCACAAAGTTTCTTGGGACATAAGGTGTAGCAAAAAATAAAACAATCACTGGTGACTGGTCGTCATCAAGAAGCAACAATTCCTCCACCATCAAGCGTCCCACTTCCCTTGGATCCATATGTGCTGCATGTTGATCCAAAATTCCTCCTAAACGCTTATTCACTTCTTCTCCGTGCAATCCGTAAACTTTTTCAAAAAGTGCTGAATAGGTCATTACTCTTCTCTTCCACGGTAGCTGTTTGAACTCCACGCCTGATCTTTCACAATATTTTCTGTACTCAGAATTCAATTTGTTGATAACATCATCAAAGGAATTTTCGGCTATCCGAGACAACTGGTCCAATACTCTATCAGGCGTGATTTGATGGACATAATAATTGAAATATAGGAAACTCGAAATTGGAGTTTGCACATTGTATGTAGGCTTTAAATCTTTTTGTTTTAATGTGACCGGAGGCTGTGTCACTTCCCCTTCTGCTTCGTCGGCCAAATCGGCATTTAAATCTATTCTACTTGTTATTTCAGAAGCGATTAGATTTGGATCTAGCCCTTCATAAGCTTGCCCTACATGCGTCTCCTTTCCTTTAATATAAAAAGCAGGCAAAAGCTTTCCTACAGAACCCAAATAAATATACCTTGTATTATCTCCACTGTATAAAGGACCAACAAAATCAGTATTTATGGCACATTCAAATTCCAATTCTTCCTCTGACTGGAGATATTCCAACTCGGGAAGAGCATCGATGATTCCACCATGAGTAGTTTCCTCAATAGGATTTGCCATGAATAAAATGTTTCCCGAAAAGACGTTCCTGTTTTCAGATAGATACTTTAAAACAAGTAGATGCGCAGCGATCCCGCTCTTCATATCGACCGTCCCTCGACCGAAAACCCAGTCACCGGACTCCAAATCAGCTTTGACATCAGGTAATAAATTTACATCTTTCAACTTCTCCATGAGTTTGTACGGTTGCACAGCGAGATCTTTTATGTCACCAAAGTCGTCGATTGTAACGGTATCAGAGTGTGCATGAAGCAGGACTGTTTTTTTGGATGGACTTTCACTTTTCAATAGCGCGAATACACTTTTTCTTCCCAAAAAATCATGATCAACCGTTTTTGTCCATACTTGATCAGCGTTTGCTTTAAAATAGGAGAAACCTCTTAAAATATTTTCTATTTTTTCAGCTATATGCACTTCTCCCTCGGTACCGTTTACACTTTGCACCTTGACCAGATCAACAGTCAGACTCTCCATCTCTTTTGCAATTTTAATAGTATCCCAGATCAAATGATTCACCTCTTGGACTTAATTGAAACCAATATCTTATTCAAATAACCTGCTGTACCGTGACGGCCGCTTCTTTCACTCCACCAAACAGGCTTGAGTGACAGATAGAAGCTGGCCTTTTACACCAATCATGTCATCCGATCCGAATGACGGCTAGTTTTCCATTTACTGTCCAAAGCTTAACCTCACTCCTCTTTCAAAACCCCTTGTTCTCTTAACATTTTTATTTCTTCTCTTAACAACCCCATATGTTCTTTAATGACCGAAATAGCTAAAGCTTTATTTCTAGTTTCAATGGCATCGACTAACAAAGAATGATGTCTCTGAGCATCATGCACACTTGTTGGTGTATATGTGGTAATTCTAAAAAGCTCCCTTTCGGTTAAATCGAAAAAAGAATGTATAAGTACATACAATGCTTTATTTTGAGTCGCTTTGGCAATATTTAAATGAAACTCAGCATCACTTTCAATATACTTGTGAACCAAATATTTATTTTTTTCCATTTGTTCATATATTTTTTTCAGTTCACTCAGACATGATGGACTTGCTTTTTCAACAGCTTGCTCAATGATCAATATTTCCAGTTTTTCACGCACATCTAAAATATTTTCAAGAGTGACATCATTGGAATGTAATACCCTGTGAAGGGATTCAGTTACGATGTCTTCGTTTGGCTTTGTCACGTAAACACCTTTGCCAGGTTTGATTGTAACCAGCCCCTTTACACGCAATTCAGTTAGGGCTTCTCTAACAACATTTCGGCTGACATCGTAATGGACTGCCAATTCCCTTTCAG
Organism: Bacillus norwichensis; assembly: GCF_014836955.1. Lineage (GTDB taxonomy): Bacteria > Bacillota > Bacilli > Bacillales > Bacillaceae_C > Siminovitchia > Siminovitchia norwichensis. The sequence continues at coordinate 44,610 of NZ_JACSPV010000021.1, read as the reverse complement.
AAGGCAGTTTACTGTCTTCTTTCAATTCGTCAGTCATAATCTTTTTTTCTATTTCTCCAACAATGTCACTGTATAGTAAATTATTCATTTGTTTCTCCTTCTTAATTAATGACCTTTTATGGAAAAATCAATCATTTAATCTTAAGATTCCGATTTTTCACTACCTAATATTCCTAATAAGTTCCCTCTCATTTACAGCCCACTTCGGCTTTTCGCCGCTAAGAACTTGATCCACCTGCATTGCAGCATGCAGTGACATCCGTTGAGCCCCTTCGATTGACAGCGCAGCACTATGAGGAGTTAAAATTACATTTTCCAATGAAAACAGAGGATTGTTTCCCTTAGGCGGCTCCTGTTCAAACACATCAATCCCTGCTCCAGCAATTTGTTCTTGTTTCAGAGCTTCTGTTAAATCGCCCTCATTTACGACTCCACCTCTAGCAGCATTGACAAAATAAGCTGATGGCTTCATCATGGCAAATTCTCTTTTACCTATGACCCCTTTTGTCCTTTCAGTCAAAGGCAAGTGAAGACTGATAAAATCCGAGTCTGTAAATATACGATCGATATTGTCTACTTTCTTTACATCAGGTATAGAGGATTTTATGTAAGGATCGAATCCAATGACTTCCATGTCAAAACCATAATACGCTTTTTTAGCAACAAGGCGTCCAATTCTTCCTAGTCCAATAATTCCTAAGGTCTTATGCTCCAAATCCACACTAAAGCACTTATTTCTAAAAGCGAAGTTTCCTTTTCTCAATTCTTTATCCATTGGTAATAAATTCTTGGAAAGGGCAAGAATAAAAGCCATTACATGTTCTGCAACAACATTTGCATTTGCCTCAGGCGTGTTGGTTACGAAAATGCGTCTTTTTGTAGCCTCTTCAATATCGATGTTGTCTAAACCTACACCATATTTAGCTATCACTTTAAGTTTCTTTGCGGCATTAATTACGTTCTTATTTATCATTGCGTTAGACCTGGTAAGAATGGCATCACAATCGACTACCTCTTTAATTAAAGAATCCTCGGAAATGTCAGTACCGATTTTATAGTCATATCCTTTTTCCGATAAATACCTTTTTCCTTCATCTTCAATATCCTGAGGTATATATATAAGAAAACTCATAGGGTGCTCCTCTCTAATTAATAAACTACTGTAATTTCATCCGTCCAACTGGTAGTACCGGTATTACTAGTATAATAAACTGTAGTTTTCTTATTGTCAACGCTTACATTTACTCATATAAAAAAGAGTTCTTAAATTCAAAAATGATTAAGAACTCTTTCTCATCACTGCAGGCACTCTACTCATACAAATGACAGGCTATTTGATGCCCATTAGTTCCCTCTTTTAAAATAGGGACCTCTGTCTTGCAGCGTTCCATTGCATACGGACATCTTGTATGGAAGACACATCCCTCCGGCAAGTTTGACGGTGATGGGACATCCCCTTTAATGACAATCCGGTCTCTTTTGTTCTTTGGATCAGCAACCGGGATGGCCGATAATAGGGCTTGGGTATAAGGGTGCATCGGGTTGGAAAATAACTCGTCTGTTGGGGCCAACTCAACAATGCTCCCCAAATACATGACACCAATTCGGTCTGAAATATGACGAACAACACTCAAGTCATGAGCAATAAACAGATAGGATTGTCCATATTCCTCCTGAAGCTCTTGCAACAGATTAATCACTTGCGACTGGATAGATACATCCAGAGCCGAAACTGGCTCGTCACAGATAATCATCTGCGGGTTGACGGCCAGTGCCCGTGCAAGGCCAATTCTTTGCCTTTGTCCTCCTGAAAACTCGTGGGGATATCGATAATATTGATCCCTGCGAAGGCCTACTTTATTCAGCAATTCCATCGCTTTTTCCATCCGTTCTGCCTTCGTACCGATTCCCTGAATCTTCATCGGCTCCTCGACACTGTAGCCGATCCTCTTCTTAGGATTAAGAGAAGAATGTGGATCTTGGAAAACCATTTGCATCTCTTTTCTAATGGATAGAAACTCTTTAGGTTTCATCTTGAAAATATCTTTTCCCTTGTACCATGCCTCTCCCGAGGTCGGCTCCGTTAACCGCAATATCGTTCGGCCAGTCGTGCTTTTTCCGCATCCCGATTCCCCTACCAGTCCTAATGTTTCTTTCTCATATAAATTAAAAGTAACATCATTTACCGCTTTCACATGGCTGACTGTTTTTCCTAATGGATTGTTAATCGGAAAATATTTCTGTAATTGCTTAATCTGCAGAAGAGGTTCTTTTTCCTTATACTGTGGCAACATGCTGTTCCTCCTCTTTTAAAATCTTCTCAAAATGCCAGCATCTTACCTTTTGCCCGTTACCTGCATCATTTAGTTCAGGTGCTTTATTTGTACATGTCTCATCGGCAAAAGCACATCTTGGCGCAAAGCGGCATCCTTTCGGAACGGCTGTTAATGGCGGAACGACTCCTGTAATAACATGCAGCTTCTTCGAGCGATCCCCATCCAACTGCGGGATAGATTGGAGCAGCCCCTTCGTATATGGATGCAGTGGCCGTTCGAACAGTTCCCCCACTCCCCCCTCTTCTATTACCTGTCCAAGATACATAACGACTACTCTCTGGCAAACTTCTGCGACTACACCTAAATCATGGGTAATCATCATGATACCCATATCCAGCTCTTTCTTCAGATCATTCATGAGATCCAGGATCTGAGCTTGGATGGTAACATCCAAAGCCGTAGTCGGTTCATCCGCGATAATGACTTTAGGCTGGCATGCTAGAGCCATCGCGATGACTACTCGTTGACGCATTCCTCCGGAAATTTCATGCGGATACTCGTTTACCCTCTTTTCCGGTGCCGGAATCCCTGTCAACCGCAGCATTTCTACCGCTTTTTGATAAGCTGCAGCCTTTTTCACCTTCTGGTGGACAATAATTGCTTCAGCTATTTGACTGCCAATTGTCTGTAATGGATTCAATGATGTCATGGGATCTTGAAATATCATGGATATTTGATTACCACGTATATCACGCATTTTTTCTTTACTCAATTTCAGCAGATTTTCCCCTTCAAGAAGGACTTTACCGCCATATTTTGTTGAGCTTTCATTCAAGAGACGCATGATCGACTCAGCTGTCACACTTTTTCCGCATCCAGACTCCCCTACCACTCCGATTGTTTCTCCTTTGTCTATAGAAAACGAAACTCCATCCACAGCCGTGACAGATCCAGTTTCCGTAGAGAATGTCGTTTTTAGGTCTTTCACTTCCAAAAGAGGCTGTTCAGACATTTCAAGTCCTCCTCGTTCAAAAATTTTCTTTGGTTTTCAGTACTATTTTTTAGCTTTATTCGAATGCGGGTCGATTAAATCACGGATTCCATCACCAAGCAGATTGGATCCTAATACAGCAAGTAAGAGGAACAATCCCGGGAATACAGTCATCCACCAAGCCGTTTGAATAACGCTTTTTCCGTCATACAAAATGTTCCCCCAACTCGGCTCAGGAGCAGGTATTCCTGCACCCAAAAAGCTCAAAGCTGCTTCAATTATCATGGAAACAGAAAAAACATACGTCACTTGTACAATCAGTGGAGTCAGAACATTTGGAGCCATATGCTGCCAAATAATTCTCCACGAGCTGGCACCTTGAGCTTTTGCCGCTTCAATAAATGTCTGTTCTTTCACAACCAGCGCTGACGAACGAACGATTCGGGCAACAACAGGTGTCTCTACAATGACAATAGCCAGAACTACATTGGCCGGCTTAGGACCCATCACAGCCATGATTGCGATTGCCAATAGGATTGAAGGAAAAGCCATCAGTCCGTCAGCAACTCTCATGAGAACATGGTCCAAAATCCGATAATACGAAGAGTACATCCCGATAAACAAGCCTAAAAAGCCTGTAATGAAAGCCACTGAAAGACCCACAGCCAAGGACACCCTGGCTCCATACACCACACGACTGAAAATATCCCGTCCAAAATTATCCGTTCCAAACCAATGCTCTGCACTTGGCGGCTTCAGTCGGTTAGTCGCCTCCAAATCATACGGCGTGAACTGAGTAATCACAGGTGCGGCCAAGGCTACAAGGGTGATTAGGATAATAATAGCTCCTCCAATGACCAAAAGCTTATTCGCCCAAATCCTTCTCAGCAGCAGCGCCCGTTTTTCCTTGGCTACTTCTTTTTTCTGTTGCTGTAAGGTTGGTTCAACCTCAACAGTCTTTGTTTCTGTTAGCATTCCTTCACCCCCTATTTTTTGTTCAGTCGAACCCTAGGGTCAACGACGCCGTATAACAAGTCGACAATCAGATTGATCAGAACATATGCCCCGGCGATTAACAATACAGCTCCTTGGATAACTACGTAATCCCGGCGCTGGATTGAGTTGACAATTAGTTGACCGATACCTGGTATATTGAAAACCACTTCTGTCACAACGGCTCCCGCAATCAATGTACCAAAGGATTGGCCGATCACCGTTAAGATTGGGATAAACGCATTTCTGAAAGCATGCTTGAAGATGACCACGCGTTCTTTCAGCCCTTTGGCGTGAGCTGTTTTAATATAGTTCATATTCAAAATATCAAGCATGGAGGAACGAGTCATCCGTGCAATCAATGCTGCCTGGATTGCTCCCAGCGTAATAGCCGGCAGAATAAGAAACTTCAAATGGTTCCAAAAGCCTGTACCCAAGGGCTGGTATCCCGCCACAGGAAGCCATTGCAATTTGACAGCAAACAATAGGATCAGCAAAAGCCCCAAAAGAAAGCTCGGAATGGAAATCCCCAACAGGGCAAAGACCATGAAAAATTGATCAATAGCTGTCCCTCTTTTTGTTGCGGCAATGATTCCAAATGGAATTGCAATAACAATAGAGATAATCTGTGCTAGTATTGCCAGAGAAAGGGTTGGGCCAAGATGGCTTAAAAATGCCTCCATAACTGGCATATCCATAAATGGAGACCACCCCAAGTCACCCTTAAAAATGCCTCCAAACCAAATAAGGAACTGCTCTAAAATGGGAAGATCAAGGCCCATTTCCTCTCGAAGCTTATCAACATCTTCAGGAAGCGCCTCCGGTCCCAGAATAATGGATGCTGGATCCCCTGGGGTAAGGTGAATTAAGAAAAAAACGACAATTGCCACGACAAGCATGACGGGGATAAGTGACAATAGCCTTTGTAAGATATAAAGTCTCAAAGCCATCCCTCCTCCATTTTTTGTATTTTTTCTATAAAAAATTTTCTGTTTACAAACAAGCCAAAAGTCAGGACCCCTTTCAATTCTAAGAAGTTCCTGACTATCAACAAACGGCTTTCATTTTTAATTTGAAGTTACAATAGCAGAACCAACTCTTATATCCTTTTGTACAATGCCATCTTTGATAACAACCTGTATGTTGTCTGTATCTTGTAAAGCTTTAATATTTGTAAGTGGATTTTCTTTTACAATTATGACATCAGCCAATTTTCCTGCTTCTATTGATCCTAGGCGATCTTCCCATCCCAAAAGCTCCGAACTCACTTTTGTAGCTGAGAGAATAGCCTCCATAGGAGTCATTCCAATGTCACACATCAATTCCAACTCTCTTAGATTTGTACCATGTGGGAAGCATCCCGCATCAGTTCCCATCGCAATCTTAACTCCTGCTTTATGTGCCTTCGCTATGCTTTCTCGGTGAACATCCGCTACTTCACTAGCTTTCTTCATTACATAGTCCGGCAAGTTAGGTGTTTCCAAAACTGAAACAGGCGCCAGTAAGGTCGGAACCAAGTAGGTACCATTTTCAAGCATCAATTCAATCGTTTCATCATCCAAGAAGATACCATGTTCTATTGAATGTATACCTGCCTTAACCGCATTTTTAATAGATTCTGCACCTTGTGCATGTGCCATGACCTTCAAATTCTTTCTAAAGCGTGCTTCTTGAACAATGACTTCCAGTTCCTCTTGAGAAAACTGTGTGAATTCAGGATGATCCGTTGGACTTAGCACTCCGCCGGACGCGTGCACTTTCACAACCTCGGCCCCTGCACGGAAGATTTCACGGACTTTTTTGCGAACCTCTTCCGTACCGTCGCAAATACCGCTTGGCATTCCAGGGTAACTAGGGGTAGTCGTGTCAATCCCGGATAAGTTCCATGAGTCGCCATGCCCACTTGTTGTTGTCAGAGCATTGATACTAATTTGCATACGCGGCCCTGCCACAAGCCCCTGTTCAACAGCCGCTTTAAGACCAGCATCAGCTCCTCCTGCATCACGAACAGAGGTAATACCAGCGTCCAATGTTTTACGCATAAATGAGATGGACTTATAAAATTTCATTGAAAATGGTGTCAGGATCTTCTCCTGCGTGCTTCCCACTTGAAAGGTCAAATGAAGATGCGAATCGAAGAATCCTGGAAGAATATATCCCCCATCAGCATCAATCACTTCAGCATCATCGACTTGTTTAATTTGATTAATTGCTCCTGCATCCACAATTGTATTGTCTTGCAATAATACAGCCGCATTTTCAACCGTTACTTCACCATTGACGTCTATCAAATTTCCGTTCTTTATCAGTTTATATGCCATTTTGACTCTCCTTCGTTGAAAAATTAACTTGAAAGAGTTGTCTCTCGAAGAAAGACAACTCTTGTGATGAGTTATTTCGATACACTTGTATTCCAGAGAACTGGGCCATCAAAGACTGAGAAGCCGTCAACCTTATCTGATGTGGTAATAAAATCATAATGGAAACCGATATTGGAGACAGGAAGATATTTATGCCATCCATAATCTTGCAGTTCCTTAAATAAGGCTTTAGCTTTCTCCTGGTCGTTGGATGTTTTGATGTCATCAAGCAGCCCTGCTATTTTTTTATCATTTGTAAATCCATGTTGGTTATTGGTCAAATATAAAACTTGTGAAGGTGTGGTAACTGTTGAGAAACCGATGACAAGTAAATCCCAATTGTTTGGATCATTTTCACGGTCTAACAAAGTCCCCCAGTCATAGACTTCTAGTTTTACATTTACTCCAATCGCTTTCAATTGGTCCTGCAATACAACCGCTGCGTTATATTGGTAATCATAATCACGTGTAACCATCAGCTTGACTTCTTCGCCGTTATAGCCTGCTTTCTTCAACATTTCTTTAGCTTTGGCTGTATCGCCTTGGTTGTAGACGTCCTTACCGCTATCGTTGTACCAGTTTGTTTGTGCTTTATTCATATAGCCTGCATCAATTTCGTAAAGGTCGGAGTGACCAAATACCGCTAGCATAACCTCTTCTGAATTGATCGCTGTATTTACAGCTTCCCTCAATTTAAAATCTGTGAAAGGACCTTTTTCTTTGTTGTATACAAGCGTTATATTTCCGTATAGATCTTTATAAGTTTTTAAAGATTTATCATCAAGTACTTGCTCATAGTTATCATTTGATACCGAAAGCGAAACGTCATATTGACCGGTTTGTAAACCAGCTAATCTAGTTGCCGGATCTGTCACAATATCAAAATATAGGTCATCAACAAGTGCTTCTTTTTTTCCAGAAAGGCCGTCAGCCTCAGTATCCAAAGAACTGTAACCTTCAAATTTAGTCAAATGAATGAATTGGTCTTGCGACCATTCTGAAAATTTAAAAGGTCCAGTGCCTATGTATTCCTTCACTCCATCTTTATCTGCTTTTTCAATGATCTCTTTAGGCATAATAGCAGAAAATTGTTTTGGTGAAGCAATAACTTCTAGTGTATCTAATGTCGGTTCACTCAGTTTCAATTCAACTGTATAATCATCAGCTTTTTCAAATTGCGAATCTCCAAAAGTCGCTTTGGCAACTGAGGATTGTTCAATCCAGCGATTCATAGATGCCACGACGTCATCTGCAGTCATTTCTTCCCCATTATGGAATTTGACGCCCTTACGCAGATTAAAAGTATATGTTTTTCCATCGTCACTTTTATCTACGGAATCTGCAAGCATAGGGACAGGCTCAAAATTAGAATTTAATGTTAAGAGCTGTTCGAATATATGTCTTGCTACCTGTTTGGTCGATGCTCCCGGTGTCATCATTGGATCAATCGTAGGCGGTTGACCAGTAAGAGCCACGCGCATTTCCGATGCTGTTTCCTTTTTCTTTTTATCTTTATCTGACGAACCGTTGCCACATCCGGCCATCACCAATGTAAATGCAGCAGTTAATAGAACTAAAATTTTCCATGTCTTTTTCACCGAAAAGATACCTCCTGTTGACTTTACATAAAATTTTCAGAATCTTCCAGATGTATAGAGACCTTTCATGGGGATCTTTTCTACCAAACTACTTTCTCAAATATACGATTACTAAGACGAGAATATTGGTTAATTTTTCTGACAAATTAGACATATTGATAGAATATTAACCCATGAAACGAGAATCAGAATCACCGTTTAAGAATAAATCTTCTGAATATAAAGACCACAAAAACTAAGCTTTAATAATCATAAAGCACCATCACTTCTATATCCGAAAGTATACTCCTAATGCTGTCCTGCTTTATTGCCCAAATTCGCCTTCGCCCTTTTTGAAAATATGAAAAACTACCCATAACAAAATCTCTATTCTGAAAAAACTATAACTTACATATTACTAAATTCGACTTTATTTGGCAATAAGATCGATAGAACGATTTGGAGTTGTCGAACTTCCTTCAGTGAATAACCTGCCGACAAAACTTGGCTCAATTCACAAAAACAAGGTACTGCAAAAGCTCTATCTTTTTACAAATATAGCCCAAACATATAAATTTTAGTAATGTTATCGGCGATTTCGGAAATTGATTTCGTATTACGATCAGTAACAATCTCCCATAAAAATCTTTCACCAGAAAATAAAAGTATCCTTGCCACAATTTCATTATCAATATTCAGTTTTGCAAGGTTGGTATCTTTAGAAAATTGAATATCTGAACTAATTCGATTAATAAATTCATTTAAAATTTCTTCCCATCTTTCTCTAAGTAACTTAGATACACTAATCGCTTCATACAAAGCGACTAAAAGTTCTTTATGCTTATTGGCTAAAGAAATAAAATCAAACACCTGTGTTCTAATAATTCGGAATGCTTCTTCAGTTGTTTTAGGTTTAAAGTCTATATCCGCAACCGCGTAAAATTCATTCATTATTTCATGCATTAGATCAGATAATAATTCATCCTTGCCCCCTGGAAAGTGGGAATATATTGTACCGCGCCCTGTACTCGCCTCCTCATTTATTTTTTGTATCGTAGTATCATGATATCCTGACTCCAAAAAAACCTTTTTAGCTGATTCAATGAGTTTTTTTCTCGTCCGATAAGAGCGTTGAAGTCGTCTATCCCTTCTCATAATGCACCTCGTTATTTTTTTGATTACCTTGACATGTACTGCTTAATATAATATCATAACCTCAACAATTTGACGCTCTGTCGAATATTCAGATTATTAAGAAAGGGGTGTTGTTATTGAACCGGAAAATTGGATTGATTGGAGCCATTTCGACACTTGTAGGAACAATGGTGGGAGCAGCTGTCTTTGTATTGTTAGGTCCATTAGTTAATCAGACTGGCCCATCGCTTGTTCTAGCCTTTTTATTAGGGGCAATTCCAGCATTTTTTGGAAGCGCTTACTACATTCAACTAGGTTCCATGTTCCCGAGCTCAGGTGGCAGTTACATTTATGCAAGTCGATTATTAAGTCCAACATTCGGAGTGCTGGCAGGATTATGCATGATATTTGCCGGTATTGGGGCAATTGGGATGCTCGCACTGGGTTTTGTAAATTATCTAGGTTTTTATTTTTCAAGTTTACCCGTGTTAACTACTGCGCTTGTAACTGTCTTTGTTTTTCTGCTCATTAACTTTTTTGGAATACGATTTTCAAGTCTACTGCAAGTTGGAATGGTCATTTGGATGCTATTAGCACTGGCTATTTACATTTTCGTCGGATTGTTCGGTCAACTTAGTGGAGATTTGACAGCTGTGGATAATGGACCTTTTATGAGAGGCGGGATTACCGGATTGTTTATGGCAGCGGTTCTTTCTTTTTATTCTTATGCTGGTTATGGCATCATCACTGAAATAGGCGGAGAAATACAGAATCCGCAAAAGAATACACCAAGAGCTATCGTGATTAGCTTAATACTTGTTACGTTGATTTATATGGGCGTAAGCTATGTTTCCACAACGATTATTCCAATCGATGAATTTATCGGATTCAGTGCATCTATTCCAATGACAGCGGAACTCTTTCTGCCAAATTGGATTGTTAATTTTATTGCACTAGGTGGATTGCTGGCAATCTTTACAACCTTAAATGCCATTTTATTGGTGATTCCACAAGAGTTGTATGTGATGGGGAAAGAAGGCGTTTTTTCTCAGCAATTTACAAAACAACATCGCAGGTTTCAATCTCCTTATATCTCCCTCATTGCGATTGGTTTCATTACAATGTTTTTACTAATAACAGGACTGAGTGAAACAACGTTTGCGACAATGACGATTGTTGGATTGCTCCTAGGCGGTGTTTTGATGGGGTTTTCAGCTTTAAAGATTTTCAAAAAAGCTCCGAAGCTTTATGAGAACTCAGCTGTAAAGATTCCTAAGCCATTGCTAATCCTGCTGAGTATTTTCGGAATAATCAGCAGTTTATTATTTGCATTGCTGGCTATTCTTGATGTACCCATTGTCGGGGCATTGGTGCTGGGTATCGCAGTAATCGCCATCGTCTATTGCAAGGTAAAAGATATTAATAATAATAGGTTCGGCTTTAATGAGGCGATCGATGATGTTCAAAACGAAGTAATGGAGGAATACAAATGAAAGATCCGTATTTGGCGACTGAATGGGTTGATCAAGCAACAGGTGCGAAGGGATATTTTGTGATTGACGAAATGAAAAACGATTTCTGCGCAGGTGGAATTCGGATGAGAAAAGGGGTCACAAAAAAAGAAGTCGAGAGGTTAGCACGAATCATGACGATCAAAATGGCTGGATTGGGAGTGCCACTGGGTGGCGCAAAAGGCGGCATAGATTTCCCTTCTGATCATCCAAAAAGTAAAGAGGTTTTAAAACGATATCTTAAAGCACATATCCCATATATTCGGGAATATTGGTTAACGAGTGAAGATTTAGGTACAAAAGAAGAAGATATACTAACCATTTTAAGAGATCTAGGATTAAAGTCTTCTGTTCACGCTTTTATTAATAAACAGGAAAACAGTGCAATTTTAACAGAGAAATTACAAAGGGCAATGTCAGCTAATTATGACGGAATGAAGTTAACCGATCTCGTAACTGGTTATGGGGTAGCGGTTGTGACGTTGGAGGGATTAAACCATTTAGAAATAAAAAGAAATCACGCAAAGGTCTCGATACAGGGCTTTGGTAGTGTAGGAGCCAGCGCCGCAAAATTTCTTTTTGAAAATGGCGTGAAAATAGTGGCAATCGCAGATTGGAAAGGAACTATTTATTGCAAAGATGGACTAGACATCCCTCTTCTTTCCGGTTTAAAAGATAATACAGGGATGATATCAAGAAATGGCCTCCCTCCAGAGTATGAACAATTACCAGGGAACGCCTGGTTAACTGTTCATTCAGATGTATTAATCCCAGCAGCCGTTGCTGATGTGATCCATGCTGATAACGCCGGTGATCTAAATGTGAAATTAATCATTGAAGGGGCTAATCTTCCAGTAACGAGTGAAGCAGAACAATTGCTGTTTGAACACGACATAATGGTGATTCCAGATTTTATTGCAAATAGTGGTGGTGCAGGTCTCTTTGTATCAATCCTATACGGTGATGTGAAAGGTGAAGCATCTGAGATTTTCACATTTTTAAGAGAGCAAATGTCGGAAACAACGAAAAGGATCTTAGATATCGCAAAGAAGGATCAGCTTTCACCTCGTATTGCAGCAAAGCAACTAGTTGATCGATTAGAGCAACAAACAAAACAGGGGGTGTAGATTCAAGTATGTACAACCTAACTTTTACAGATATCGGAGAAGGTCTTCATGAAGCTGAAATACTAAAATGGTTTGTCGAAATCGGTGATAAAGTTGAGATTGATCAACCAATTGCGGAAGTGCAAACCGATAAGGCCGCCGTTGAAATTACCTCGCCAAGAAGTGGAATCATTCATGCCAGAAATGGTGAAGAAGGCGATTTAGTAAAGGTCGGAAAAACACTAGTTGAGATTCAAACCGAATTTGATAGCACTGTGGCAAGCAACGCTGAAATAGAAATTAGCCGGAAGGGAAATTTTGAAGCAAAGCAAGAGAGATTTCCTAATTTAAAAAAGTCACCCAATGACAATAGAATTCTAGCGGCACCGAGTGTTAGAAAATTTGCCCGCAGCCACGGTGTAGATATCAGTAGTATCCAGGGGACAGCGAAAAATGGAAGAATAGTAAAGCAAGATATTTCAAACTATTTAAATAGTCAAGGAAATGGAAACAACCTGTTCCTTAATAATAGTACGATTCAAGAGAAAAAGATACCTAGTCACATAGATCTGGATCAGGAAGATGAAGTAGTTCCTATTAAAGGACTCCGGAAAACGATTTATCGAAATATGGTGAAATCTGCTTTCACCATTCCACATACTACAGGAATGGATGAAGTAAATGTTGATAAACTCATTCAATTAAAGAACAAACTGAATCATTCCACCGCTTTAAAAATTACTTTTTTACCGATCATTGTAAAAATGGTTGTTGAAGCATTAAAGAAAAACCCAATATTGAATGCAACGATAAATGAAGACAGCCAAGAGATGATTCTAAAAAAGCAATATCATATAGGTATAGCAACCGCTACTGAAAAAGGTTTAATCGTACCTGTAATTCATCATGCAGATAAAAAAAGTATCGAGGAGTTAGCCACTGATATTCATGATCTTTCCAATAAAGCAAGGAATGAAAAATTATCACTGCATGAACTGCAAGGTGGCACGTTTACTATTTCCAATACAGGTGTTCATGGTGGATTTTATGCCACTCCCATTATTAATCATCCTGAAGTTGCCATTCTCGGTATTCATTCTATAAAAGAGAAGCCGGTAATTTTACCAAATAGGGACATTGGTATTGGGAATGTGATGGGGATGAGCCTGTCATTTGATCATCGGATCATTGATGGAGAACCTGCCGGAAGATTTTTGAATAACCTGAAACAATACTTTGAAAAACCTGAAACCTTATTATTAAAAATGAGATAGGGGTTATTTACATGTACGAGGAAAATCAATTAAATTTTGAACAAATTCAATTATTAGATGAACAAGGACATATGAAAAGTAAGAGCACAATAAGTGATGATACATTACTAGAAATGTATAGATGGATGCTAAAAGCTAGATTAATTGATGAAAAGCTACTAAGGCTGCAAAGACAAGGAAGAATAGGTACTTATGCTCCCTTTAGCGGGCAAGAAGCAGCACAAATTGGAAGCGCGCTCGCACTTGAGAAACATGATTGGATTTGCCCTAGTTACCGCGATCTCGCAGCATGTATGGTGCATGGAATGCCATTTGAACAAGTAATGCAGTATGTAAAAGGGCATTTACACGGCGGAAAAACTCCCGATGGAATCAATATCATACCGATTCAAATTATTATAGCTGCACAAACATTGCACGCAGTTGGAATTGCTTTTGCTTCCAAGTTAAAAAAGGAACAAAGCGTTTCCGTTAGCTACTTTGGTGACGGAGCAACCTCTGAAGGTGATTTTCATGAAGCTTTGAATTTTGCCTCGGTTTATCAACTTCCAGTCGTATTTTTTTGCCAAAATAATAAATACGCGATTAGTGTACCGCTTAAACAACAGATGGCTAGCCGCACTATTGCTCAGAAAGCCATCGCCTACGGCATGAAGGGAGTTCAAGTTGATGGGAATGATGTCATTGGTGTTTATGAGGTTATGAAAGAGGCAGTAGATCGGGCACGAAGTGGACAAGGTCCAACATTAATTGAAGCGGACACTTATCGTCTTGGACCTCACACAACATCAGACGATCCAAACAAATATCGCCCTAAGGAAGAGGAGCTAGAGTGGATTCGGCAGAAAGATCCAATCCTTCGATTACGGAAACTTCTAGAAGGGAAAGCACTTTGGACTTGGGGAAATGAAGAGAAATTAATCAATGATTTTCAACTTGAATTAGATAATCAGATACAAGAAATCGAGCAACATGATCCACCTAAAATCGAAGAATCTTTCCATTATGTCTATTCCAAGATGAATCCTCAATTAGTAGAGCAGCAAAAGATGATCAAATCGCTACAGCAAGAAAAGGCCGGTGATCTTCATGGCTAAAATGACAATATTACAGGCGATCAATCATACACTGGAATCGGAAATGAAGAGAGATCCGAGCATTGTAATGCTTGGTGAAGATATAGGACGAAACGGTGGAGTGTTTCGAGTAACAGATGGTTTACTAGAACAATTCGGAGAAGATAGAGTGATCGATACTCCATTGGCTGAATCTGCCATAATCGGAACTGCTGTCGGGATGAGCTTAAATGGATTGCGTCCTATTGCAGAAATACAATTCCTCGGTTTTATCTATGAAGCAATGGATCAAATGGCGAGTCAGGCTGCACGAATGCGGTTTAAGTCAGCCGGAAGATTTTCAGTTCCGATGGTGATTCGTTGCCCATATGGCGGCGGTGTAAAAACACCTGAGTTACATTCTGATAGTTTGGAAGCACTATTTAGCCACACACCTGGATTAAAAATTGTAATGCCGTCAAATCCGTATGACGCGAAAGGTTTGTTGATTTCAGCAATCCGTGATGAAGACCCGGTTCTTTTCTTGGAACCAATGAAATTGTATCGCGCTGCCCCACAAGAAGTACCTGAAGATGATTATGAAGTACCAATTGGTCAAGCAAAAATAATAAAAAAAGGGTTTCACGCTACCGTCGTCACCTGGGGACCACCTGTACCATTACTAAGAAACATTGTAGAAGAGTTTGAACAAGAGGACATCCACCTGGAGTTAATTGATTTAAGAACCGTCGCTCCCATAGATATTCAAACGATCCTGCAATCTGTTGAAAAAACAGAGCGGCTATTGATTGTACATGAAGCAGTTAAAACAAATGGTATTGGTGCAGAAATAGCTGCATTAGTTTCTGAAAAAGCCGTTTTTTCACTTACTGCTCCTATATTAAGAGTAACTGGTTTTGATACACCTTATCCTGTTGGAACAATCGAAGATGACTGGTTACCGAATCATCAAAGAATAAAAGAATCAATTGTCCAATTGTTGTCTTATTGATCATTAAAAATTTAAATCCCTAAATTGATCCTAGGCTGGCTGAAAAATTTTCGGCTTGATCGAACAGCAATCTAAATGTTTTTCGGTCGATTAATGAAAATTGCAAAACTAGATTGAAGGTGAGCGATGCTAGACTACTCCTGGTTAAATAATAGAAATAGATGACCGGATTGGTACGCCTTCCTGCAAATGCTTTTCCAAGCCAGGTTATCAAAGTCTCTTCAAAAAATGGGCATTAATAGGGCATCTGTTTCAAAAACGGAAAAATGGTCCTTGTTCCCGTATGTTCACAGAGTTTCGCCCCGTATTACAGATTTTAATGGCCGTTGAAAGAATCGTTCTTCATTGATTCTCCCAACGGCCTCTCTTTTCCTAATGTTTTTTTCAATTCTGCACACTAATTACCCTTGCTTAAAATAAATCGTTAGTTCATTATGTGAAATTGTTGCAGCCGCCTTTGCTTTTTTAATCAATAATTATCAATTTGCGCTCGCTGAATTTTTCCGCTGTAATCCACGTAGATGGATCTCCATTCGGTGAACACATCAAGCGAGGCAACTCCGGAATCACGGTGACCATTACCTGTTCCTTTCGTTCCTCCAAACGGCAGGTGAATTTCTGCCCCTGTGGTACCTGCATTCACATAAACAATACCAGTATCAAAATCGCGCATAGCGCGGAAAACTTTGTTTACATCGGCTGTAAAAATAGAACTGGAGAGTCCAAATTTCACACTATTGTTCACTTCAATCGCTTCATCCAAATCTTTTACCGGAATAAATGATACAACTGGACCGAAAATTTCTTCTTGGCCAATTCGCATATCAGATTTAACATCCGTGAAAAGGGTCGGCTGATAAAAATTCCCTTTATTCAATTCACTTTCCGTTGCGATATCGCCGCCTGCCAGAAGTTTCGCGCCCTCTTCTTTTCCGATTTTTACGTAGTCGTGAATTTTTTCCAAAGCGGAACGGTTAATGACAGGTCCCACATCAACCGACTCATCCAAGCCATCACCTAGCTTGAGGGTCTTCATTTTTTCTAGAACCTTTTGCTCAAGTGCCTCTTTGACAGATTCCTGCACAATGACACGACTGCAAGCTGTACATCTTTGCCCAGACGTGCCAAAGGCACTCCATACAATCCCATCCGCAGCTAGGTCCAAATCAGCATCCTCTAATACCGTTACAGCATTTTTCCCGCCCATTTCAAGTGACGTACGCTTTAGCAGTTCACCAGCGCGGCCATTGATTTTGGCCCCAACTTCATTAGAACCCGTAAACGAAACGAGGTCAATCCCCGGATGCTCTACAATCGCGTTCCCTACAACGCTTCCAGAACCGTATACAAGATTGAGGAGCCCTTTCGGAAGACCGGCTTTTTCATAGATTTTCACAAATTCAGCTGCCAAAAATGGCGTTTCAGATGCTGGTTTCCAAACAACAGCATTGCCTGCAACTAATGCAGGAAGCGACTTCCATGAAGCAATAGCGATTGGGAAGTTCCAAGGCGTAATCAGCCCTGCGACCCCGACAGGTACGCGGATACTCATGGCAAATTTGTTTCTCAGCTCGGATGGAACTGTTTCCCCAAACAGTCGGCGCCCTTCCCCAGCCATATAAAAAGCCATATCGATTGCTTCCTGTACCTCGCCTCGTGCCTCAGAAATAACCTTTCCCATTTCTTTTGTTAAAACCTGAGCCAATGACTCCTTGCGTTCTTTAAGCAAATACGCCACTTTATATAGAACATCTGCACGTTCGGGAGCCGGTACCAGTGCCCATTTCTTTTGCGCCTCCTTTGCCGCCTGAACCGCAAGGTCCACATCTTTGGCAGTGGAAACAGTCACTTCGCCTAGTACCTCACCGTTCACTGGATTCGTATTCTTGATAAATTCACCGGATTCGGAAGGAACCCACTCCCCATTAATATAGTTCACATATCGTTCCATGTTATCTGACTCCTCCATTCTTTCATTCTTTTTGAATCAAAGGGGTCTTGCCATTTATGCATCAATTATATCAATCTAAACGCTTACATACTATTATTTTACAATTTTATGATTAACGTGTACAAAAATGAATCATTAACGGTTTTCCTATGAACTGAATATTCAAAGGCTAAATAAGACAAAATATTACCTGGAGGTGAATGGAGTGGCAAAAAGAACTCAAAGCAATATAGAAGGCATGAATCCAGAAAAGAAGCAAAATTTTGGAGCGAAGATGGATTCAACTGAACCATTAACTGCGGCACAAAGACTCAACAACAAAAAAAGAAAGAAAAATCAGTGAAAATCTGGAAGCGAGCCATTTCGCTTCCAGATTTTTTATCGCTATTCCGTCCAAGAGCTTATTCAGCAAACTGTATGTTTATAAAAAAGCCCCATTGATTTCCCTATTATATAGGAGTATAGTAAAGATAGATATACAAATTCCATTCACTTTTTCTTTACGTTTTAAGGAAAATATCAATAGAGGTGTTGCTGTTTGTTTGCTGATGATCGATTTCGCGATTACCAGCCTGCAAGCCTCCGAAAAGATTTCATTTCCGGAATCACTGTCGGTATCGTGGCCATTCCTCTTGGGATGGCTTTTGCCATGGCTTCCGGCGTCAAGCCTGAATACGGCATTTACACGACAATTATTGCCGGATTGATCGTATCTTTACTCGGTGGCTCCCGCTATCAAATCGCGGGTCCTACGGGAGCTTTCATTCCGATTTTGCTTGCCGTAGTACTTCAATATGGTTACGAAGATCTGTTGATCGCTGGCTTAATGGCCGGGGTCATGCTTGTTGCTATGAGTTTTTTAAAACTCGGAAATCTGGTTCATTTCATTCCAAGGTCTGTTACAATCGGCTTTACAACGGGGATTGCCGTGATTATTTTCACCGGACAGCTTGGAAACTTTTTCGGTTTAGAGTTGGAAAGTCATGAGTATTTCCACCAAAATATGATGGAGTTTATCAGCCATTTTGGAGACACAAACGGATACAGCATTTTAACAGCTGTTATTGGTCTACTCGTCATAATTTTCGTGCCAAGATTTTTCCCGCGTGTTCCCGTTTTGCTTGTAGGGTTGATCATTCCCACCATATGCGCGGCTCTGCTTTTTCCAGGACAGGTTGAAACAGTTGGAACGGCTTATGGAGGTATCCCACAATCTTTACCGAAGCTTCAGTTTCCAGAAATCACGTTGGCAAAAATTGCTACATTATTCACTCCCGCGTTGATCATCGCTGCTCTGGGAGCGATAGAATCATTGCTATCTGCGGTTGTTGCGGATGGAATGACAGGGGATAGGCACAAATCCAATCGTGAATTGTTTGGACAAGGGATCGCCAACATCGTTACACCATTGTTCGGAGGAATTCCTGCTACAGGAGCAATCGCACGTACAGCAACAAACATCAAATCCGGTGCGGTAAGCCCATTATCTGGGGTCATTCACAGTGTTTTTGTGCTTTTGACATTGCTTTTATTTGCACCTTTTGCATCCTATATTCCACTTGCAGCCATGGCGCCGCTTCTCATGCTTGTTGCGTGGAATATGAGCGGGTACAAATCATTTAAACAAGTATTGCAGTTGAGGACAGGTGACTCGTTGGTCCTTGCAGTAACGTTTCTTCTGACTGTGTTCATCAACCTAACGGTTGCGGTTCAAGTCGGTCTCTTGCTTGCAGTCTTGTCTTTTGTAAAAAAGAAAAGCGAGCAGCTGCAAATCGACGATCCCGTCGACATCCACAGACAACGACAGGAATCCTTGGATTTGACAGCCCATTTTCAAATTAAGAAGTTCACCATTAGGGGACCGTTATTTTTCGGAACCGCGCAGAGCTTCGAACATTCTCTTATGGCTTCCATAAGGAGGATGCCTCGTGTCATCCTGCTCGACATGCAGTATGTAACGATGATTGATGCAACCGGTGAAGATAAGCTGGCGCTGGTAATCGATAGTATCAAAAAAGCCGGCAGCACTGTACTTGTGTCAGGACTGCCGGACTGGGGCATTGAGTTGTTCAAGAAAAGCGGCCTATATGAAAAGATCGGCGCTTCCTCTTTTTTTCCAGATGAAGCAAGCGCAAGAGAATCCTTCTTCCGAAAACAAGAAACGATTGAATCAAATGTAAGGGAATCACTCAAGCAAAGGTAAAAAACTGCGGAGTGATTCCCGCTTTTTTTTTGCAAATCTCCATTGAACATTGGCAAAAAAAAGGATGATTGTGCGATATTTCGATTAATCGTGCGAAAAAAGAAACAATCGTGCGGTATTCTGATTAATCGTGCGAAATCCGCATTTATTGTGCGAAAATCGATTTTATCGTGCGAACGCCCGCATCCTTACCTACCCATCACTCTTTCTGGCGATAAATGGCCACCAATTCGCTTTACCCAACATATTGATCAGCACTGGAACGAATAGCGGCAAGATGACCAATGCATAGAATAGTAGACCAGACAATACTAAAGTAGCTATTTGCAGCATCGATAGAACGCCCGAAGGCAGCATAGCCGCAAAGGTTCCTGCCAATATAACGGCGGCACTTATAATGACAGTGCCCATGTTTTTCATTGCAAGGATGATGCCTGTTTTTACATCTAACTCCTTATACTCTGAAAAGCGATCCATCAGGAAGATAGAGTAGTCGACGCCAAGGGCAATCAAGATGACAAATCCGAAAAACGGTGTAGCCCAGTTGATTCCCGGATATCCAAGTATATTAACAAAAATCACTTCAGTTAAAGCGATGGAAGAATAATAGGTTAAAAGAAGTGATGCAATAATATAAACTGGCATTACAAGTGATCGCAATAAAATAACCAAAATCAGGACGATTCCAATCATCATGAAGGTGACTGTTTTCGTATAATCCGAATCGGACATCGACTCCAAATCACGGTTCATGCTTGTGACGCCACCAACTCCGACGTTAGCCTGCTCAAGCTTTGTATCTTTCGTTGCTTTGGCTATCGTATCTTCAATGCTTGCAACCATATCCATTGATTTTTTCTCATATGGATTGGAATCAAGCACGATATCCATTGTTGTCATTTTTCCATCAGCAGACATGTAAATATCATACACTCTTTGAAAATCTTTATCTGTCAACAATTCGTCCGGAATATAAATACCCGATTGCTGCAAATCTGTATCTTCCGCTATGTCGTCCAGATGTTTTTTCGCTTTCCCGAAACCATCTTCTATTTTGTCAAGCCCGTCACTGCTTTCAGATAAGCCGTCGCCCAATTGATCAAGCTGACTGCCCATCTCGCCGAAGCCTGATTGAAGTTTTTCCTGACCGCTTGCAATTTCCCCCATTCCAGCTGCAATACCAGGAACTTTTTCAACGACCTGATGCTGGCCTGATGCCGCTTGCCCTAAACCTGACTCCAATTCTCCTAAACCATTTTCCACTTCTTTCAGTCCCGACGAAAATTGGCCCAAACCTTCAACAACTTCAGACAGATGCCCATTAGCTGTTGCCAAACCAGATTGAACCTTGCTCAATTCGCCATTTAACGCTGTAACAGTTCCTCCTGCAATGGCTACTTGTTTTGTTGCCTCCTCGATTCGCGACTGGATATCTGCAAAATTCGGATCGCCTGCAATCTCAGGATGGTTTTGGACCAGATTGCCAAGCGGCTCTCCAAGGCCCATTAACTGCTGCTGGGCTTCCTCCAGACCTCCAGGTACTTTTCCATATTCCGTGATTAGCTGTTCCAACCCAGTCTGCGCTTCCTTATAACCGTTTAGCAATTCTCGGGTTCCCGACTGAAGCTCTGAAGCTTGGTTGCTTGCCTGGGCTACCCCTTTTTTCAGTTCGACAGCACCGGCTGTTCCTTGTTGTATTCCATTCTCAATTTCACTTAATGCAGTTTGTAATTGACCGACGCCTGATTGCAATTCTTTTGTTCCAGCTGTCAAATCACTAATGCCCGCAGTTGCTTTATCCATTTCTGGCTTGGAATCTTTGATGGAGGAAGCCGCATCATTCAGCCCGTCCTTGATCTTTGAAATACCTTCCGTTCCTTCGCCCATTCCCTTACCAAGTTCATCCACTTGTTTTTTCACGTAAATCTCTTCTATTTTGTCACCTGTAGGACGCATGACACTCCGGACTTTTTCAACGTGATCCAGTTTCTCAAGATCATTTCCGATTGACTCGATCAGTGTCAAATACTCTTTCGACTTCATTGAATCGTCATTTTCGAATACAACTTCTATCGGCATGATTTCTCCAGGACCGAAGCTGTCAGCTACAATATTGAACCCCTCGACAGATTCATATTCATCACCGATTTCATCCAGTGAGTTAAAAGACAATTCACCGTCATAACTAACTAAAAGAGGTACAGTGAAAATCGCGACAATCCCTAAAGCAATCAAAGGACGAGTAATCGCAAGCTTGCCCATCCATCCCCAAAGTCTGCTCTCTTTATGAGAAATATCTTTCTTTACCGGCCAAAACAGAGATTTTTTCAATGTCATCATAAAAAATGGAACAATCGTAAACAATGCGAGAATTAGTACGAAAACACCGACTGCAACACCGACTGCCGATTGATACAGATTAAATGTCGCAAAGCCAATCGAAGCAAAACCGATCATTACAGCAACCGCACTGTAAATCACCGTTTTTCCAGCTGTTTTATAAGTCGCGACAATTGCCGAAGGGATATCCTGACCTGTCGACAACTCTTCTTTATACCGGCTTAGCAGTAAAATGCAGTAGTCTGTTCCAACGCCAAAAAGTACAGCCACCATGAAGGTTTGTGTAAAATTGGAAACCGGAAAATTAAGACCATCAATCAAAAATGCTACAATTGTTGAACTTACTAAGTACGTCATTCCAACAGTCAACAATGGAACGAATGGAGCCACCGCTGACCTAAAGACAAGAAGTAAAACAACCATGATAAAAATAACTGTGATCACTTCTGTTTTTTTAAGACCTTTTTCAGAACTGATAATCACGTCTTCATTGATTAGCGAATTCCCCGTCATGTATGTGTCAACGTTTTCTGTTTTCATTTCCTTTCCCAAAGGATCACGGACATCTTTCACTTCCTTGCCAGCCATCTTAACATCGGCTATCGCAATCACTGTATCCCCATCTTTTGAAACAAGCTGACTCTCCAACTCCTTGTCATCAAAGTGAGTCGTAATTTCTTCAATACCCAGCTCTGACTTTTTCTTCTCCAATTTCTTGGTCGTTGCCTGGATATTTTTAAGCTGTGACTTGGATAGTTTTTTATCATCATGAAAGACAATAATGAACGCTTCTGTCCCTTTTTCCTTCGTTGAATGCTTGTCAATGATATCGGATGCAACTGAAGAAGGATATCCATCCGCGATTGTTAATTGTCCCTTATCCCTGACAAGCTGATTCATGTCAGGCGAATTCATGGCCAAAACAACAGCAGCAATAATCCATAAGACTAAAACCAACCATCTGAAACGTAAAATGCTTCTCATGATCTTTCTCCTTCGTATCCCTCAATATAGCCGGCAATTTTCTCAAAAACTCTCACGAAATTTTCCATCTCATCCTTTGAAATATCGCGGATAATCGCTTCAATAAACTCGTTGATTTTACTTTCAAGGACCTGATAAGACTTCACTCCCTTTTCAGAGAGCCTCAAATAAACATTCCTGCGGTCCTCTTCATCCCTTTCCCTCTCCAGTAAACCTTTTTTCACAAGCTTATCGACTCGTACTGTGATGGCGCTTCTATGTACAAAAAGCTGATCAGCTAATTCAGAGGCGCGGATCGGTCCATTTATGTAAACCATGCGAATGAGTGTGAATTGCTCAAGCGACAACTCCTGTAAAAGCTGTTCCGATACAAGGGTCGATATTCCTTTTCTCCCATGCAGCATAATACTCATGAAACGTTCGAAGATTAATTGATTATTGTCCAATTTAGTTCTCCCCTTCAATAGTTGACCCCATAAACTATATAAAAAAAAGAGTTATGTGTCAATCAAGAAAATGGCAGAATAATAGATTATATGCTGCACTAGCAGACATTATTTTTGCAGACAAAAACCTGCCCGGACATCAGGCAGGAATTGTTATTCATGATTAAAAAGTTGTCATCTTTTCAACAGGATTGGTTCTTTCCCGTTTTCTGCGCCCAACGATTTCTTCGTCAAAGTATCCAAAATGCAGAACACCGACGATTTTTTCACCCTTTTCTACCCCAATTGCAGAACGAAATTTTGGGTCATGGATGTGCGCAGGCGTTTTCCAGCAGACCCCTAATTCTTTTTCCCAAGCAAGAAGCTGAAAATTCTGCAATAGACAGCTTGTTGCAGCAAAATCTTCTTCCCAAATTTTTTGACGCGGGTCATCATTCATCACCGCGATTAAAATAGCAGGCACTTCTTCGAATTTCCTTTTTGTTGCAGCATGCTTTGTAGGCTCTTGACATTCCAAAACCGCATCGACAAAAGCTTCCTTCCTGTTTCCAGAAACGAAAATGAACCGCCATGGTTCCCGATTTTTATGATTGGGCGCCCAAACAGCATCCTCCAATAAAGATAAAACGAGCTCCTGGCTTACTTCTTTATCAACAAAACCTGTTTTTACAGTCGTTCTATTACGAATAACATCCGCAATCGAGTTTGTTGCAAGCACTTTAACATTACCCCCAAGTCTTAATTGAGAATCTCTATCATTCATCTTATCATGAACGTCTTTAATTTCAAAAGGTTTTCATCCTTTAATTAGTGACAATGCAGAAGTACATTCACCTGAAAGCGTATATGCCTGTAAAATTCTCATTTTCGGTATCTCTATAACTTCTATGTTACTGTGGATAGTCGCTATCGGTTCATCCTTTCTCACTTTATCCCCAATTTTTTTATGTAGAACAACACCGACACTCAAATCGATCACCGAATCCTTCGTAACACGCCCCGCACCAAGCAGCATGGCGGCTGTGCCGATTTCATCAGCTGCAATGCCTTTCACGAAACCTGCCTCCTCAGACAAAACTGGAATCTTGTACTTGGCATTAGGAAGCTTCTCCGGATGGTCGACCACTGAAGAATCTCCACCCTGCGCCGATAAAAAGGTTTTGAAAGCCTCCACTGCTTTACCGTTTTCGATCACTTCTTCAAGCATGGCATGCGCTTCAGTTTCTGTTTGCGCTTTTCCTGCAAGAACAACCATCTTGCTGCCAAGAACAAGACATAGCTCATGCAAATCAGCAGGGCCCCTCCCTTTCAAAGTATCGATCGCTTCTTTCACTTCTAATGAATTTCCGACTGCAAATCCTAGTGGTTGATTCATATCGGAAATCACAGCGGCTGTCTTCCTGCCAACCTTCTCTCCAATTTCAACCATTGTTGAAGCAAGGGCCTGGGCATCTTCTATCTTTTTCATAAAAGCTCCAGAGCCTACTTTTACATCCAAAACAATAGCATCCGCACCAGCTGCAATTTTTTTGCTCATAATGGAGCTTGCGATGAGAGGGATTGAATTGACAGTTGCAGTTACATCACGAAGACTGTAAATTTTTTTATCTGCCGGTGCCAGATTCCCTGATTGACCAACAACGGCCAGTTTATTTATATTCACCAGATCGATGAATTGTTCCTCTGACACTTCCACATGGAATCCTGGAACAGCCTCAAGTTTATCAATAGTTCCTCCTGTGTGGCCGAGTCCCCTCCCTGACATTTTCGCTACTGGAACTCCGACCGCAGCCACAAGCGGAGCTAAAATCAAAGTGGTTGTATCTCCCACTCCACCTGTAGAATGTTTGTCGACTTTAATCCCGTCGATTTTGGATAAATCAATTTGCTCTCCCGATTCCGCCATAGCCATCGTCAACTCTGCTGTTTCTTCCGCTGTCATCCCTTGAAAATAAACAGCCATCAAAAAAGCAGATATCTGATAATCAGGGATTTCATCCTTACTATAGCCGTCAATTACAAAACGAATTTCCGTGGGTGCGAGGGCCAATCCCTCTCTTTTTTTTTCAATAATATCTACCATGCGCATAAACTGACCACTCCTTTGGCAAAATATTCATTAATGTGATTATCAGTTGAATAGCGCTCATTGTCAAAAAGACTCTTTACAAACAAAGGAATACCTACTATAATAAATTTATAAACTTACAAAAAGTAACCTAAACAGGAGGAATTATAATAATGGCTAATTCTACATGGACACTTGACAAAGCACACAGTGAAGTTGAATTTTCAATCCGACACATGATGATTTCTAGAGTTAAGGGAGGATTCAGAGATTTCGAAGCTGAAATCGAGGCAGATCCTACAGATCTAACATCTGCAAAAATTCAATTTACTATTGATATTGCAAGCATCGACACTGCCAATGAGGACCGCGATAATCATCTCCGTTCCGCTGACTTTTTTGAAGTAGAGAAATACCCAAAACTCACTTTCACTTCAAGCGATATTAAAAAACAAGGTAATGATTATGCCGTTACAGGGGATGTTTCCTTGCATGGTGTGACAAAATCTGAAACATTCATCGTAACTTCAGGCGGAGTAGTGAAAGATCCAATGAGCGGTGCACAAAAAGCCGGTTTCAGCGTAACAGGAACTATTAAAAGAAGCGATTATGGCTTAACATGGAATGCTCCATTGGAAACAGGCGGAGTGCTTGTCAGTGATGATGTAAAAATCAGCATGGAAGTTCAAGCTTCACAAGCGTAATAATATAGGAAAGCTTTCAGCACCATGTTCAGAGCGGCTTCTTTATTGTCTAGGCCCCTGGACACGCGCCATTAAGTAAAACACCCACGCGGAAATGAAAATCCGCGCGGGTGTTTTTATTATTCAGTTTCTCCCATTCTTTTTTGTTCTTTTAGGAGATCCCTAATTTCAGTTAATAGTTCAATATCCGGTTCCACTTCCGGTTCCACTTCCGGTTCCGGCTCTTCTTCTTCTTTCTGGATTTTTAGTTTAACTAGAAGCTTGATAAACAGGAAGATGGAAACTGCAATGATAAAGAAATCGACAATACTTTGAATAAATATGCCATATTTAATCACAGAATCCCCAACCGTTATGGAAAGTTTTTCAAAACTGTGCCCGCCAAGAAGAACCCCGACTAAGGGCATAATAACATTCTCAACCAATGAGGACACAATTTTTCCGAAGGCTCCCCCAATCACAACGGCTACAGCCAAATCCAATATATTGCCCTGACTCGCAAACTTCTTAAATTCTTCCCACATTCCCATCAACCTTTCAAAAAATATGTCTCTTTCATATTTTACATAAGAATTGAAATTTCACAAGAAAAAATACATTCCGGCTATCTGTTGCAAGAAAGGCAGCTTTTAGAGAAAATAATGATATAAAGAGAGAATGGAGAAGAAGGAACATGAATAGTCATAAACGCACTACAAAAAGTATTGTCAGCTGGATTCCCCCACTCCTTCTTGCATTAGGATTGGTGATTGCCATCAGATCTTTCCTCTTTTCCCCCATGATTGTGGATGGCGCGTCAATGGAGCCGACACTCCATGATCATGAAAGAATCATTGTCAGTAAGACGATTTCCTGGGCGGGAGAGGTAAACAGAAGCGAAATTGTCATCATCAAAGGGGAAGATCCAAAAACAAATTATGTAAAAAGAATCATCGGGCTGCCTGGTGACACGATTGAGATGAAAGATGACCAGCTATTTATAAATGAAAAGCCAATAAAAGAGCCCTATCTCAAGAAAAATTTGAAAGTTGCCCAAGAAAAAGGAAAAAATCTAACAGAGGACTTTGGGCCGATCATCGTTCCCGAACATAATTTTTTTGTCATGGGGGACAACCGCTTCAACAGTATTGACAGCCGGAGCAGGCTCGGCTATTCTCTCGGCTTCATTGAGAGAGACAGGATTATCGGAAAAAGCAAGTTTGTCTTGTTCCCTTTGAAAAACATCCGATTAACAAAATAGAGCGATAATAATGTGCCTTCGCGACGTATGACCTGGTTGAATTGAGAAAACAGCTTAGCCCGAAGAATACGAGACAAATTATGAGGTTGATAGTTTCAGGTTTATTCGGCGTTTAAACAGAGCAAAACCCGCCATGAAGATCTTCCCAATCTTCCCAAGCTTCAATTTAGAACGGCTTCCGTTTCTTCCGCCGGAGCATCTAAGGCTGTCGAGAAAACCCTCGACAGCCTTTTTCTAAAATCCTACCAAAATAATGACTGCTAACCTATATGAGAATGCTGTCCGGAATACGAAAAACTCTCCGAAGGCTAGAAATGCTGTTGTACATGTTTAAATTTGATCCAGAATAAACTACAAATCTTTCGTACAACTTATTGACAATAAAAAAGCTTCCTTTACTATCAGCAAAAAACGGGCACTAAGCCCGTTCTAACATCCACTTACCTGTCCAAGCATTCTCTTTCTATTATAATTCTACAATTCACCCGAAACCTTCCTACTTATAAAATCTTTAAAAGCCAAAGCTACTTGCTCCCCATCAACTGATGATAATAAAAGTTTCTCTTAATTACACAACCTTAAAACCCTAAAACGTCTAAAACTATTTCCGAATAAAAATATGCCCTCTCAAAGAACGAGAGGACGTAACCTTAGCAACATTCAGCATAATTCTTTCAACTTAAGTTAAAAGCTCCAAAGCCTTAACTGCTCTTCTGATAAATATTAAATTGATTTTTCCCTTTTTTCTTTGATTCATAGAGCGCGCGGTCCGCTTTATTATACAGGCTGTCAACATCATCTCCATCATTTGCTATGGCAATGCCGACGCTGATGGAAATATCAATTTGATTCTTTTCATAGATTTCCTGGAACTGGCGCTGCATTCGTTTAATGAGCATGGAAGCAGCCTCTTTCAATTCGTCTTCTCCGATGTCCTGGAAAATCACGACAAATTCATCCCCACCCAATCTGGCAGCATGATTATCTTTTCCTGCACTTATCAGGATTTCTTGTGCTGCCGCTTTGAGTATTTCATCCCCTTCGGTATGACCAAGGCTGTCGTTCACCATTTTAAAGTTATCAAGGTCAATCATCATTAATGCAAGGTTGCTTTTCTTTTTATCCAAGTATTCTTTAACCAATTCCTCAAAGGCCGCCCTGTTGTTCAGCCCTGTCAATAGATCATGAAAAGCGAGATACATCGGCCTTGCCACTCGCTGCGCGATAATCCATGAAATGACGATAGCTGCAATGAAAATGACAGAGAGCTGAATGATTAATTCCTTGAGGCTTTGATTCAGCGCCTTATTCAACTCATCCTTGTTATACGCGATTTCCACAACTCGGCTTGTAGAATAGCCTCTTCGCTCTTCCGCTTTGTACGGAACATAATGATAAGTAATCTTCTTCCCATCTATCTCCTGCTCCGTCTCCTTGACTTTTCCGGATTTCAAAGCTTTGCGGAAAGTCTCCCACTTATCTTGCGAGTTTCTCAGATCTTCTTCTTCCTTTTTAGCGCTGCCCAGAATGAATCCTCCACTATTATAAACCTTGATGGATTCAACCATAGAAAACCGCTCGTCCAGTTCTTTTTCAACTGCTAAAAAGTTGAAATGCTTAAAAATCTCCCCATTTTCCAATGAAACACCCAGCTCAATGATATATTTATTATCTGGAGTAGGAATATAGCTGAACTTCTTTATTTCTCCGCTATGCATAGAAATATCCATTCCATCATGAGAGAATTTCCCCTCATTCCTTCGCTGGTCCAACAAATTAGAAAAATTGACGCAGCATGCGCCGAAATCAAGTCCGATATCATCATGTACACTGCTGTAAGTCACGACATTCTGATCGTTAAGGATATATACATCCATTTTATATTTCTCGTTTAATCTCTTAAAATCCCATTTCTCAAAGTCCGGATTTTTTTTATATAGTGAAATCAATTCTTCCGAATAATCTTCCATCATCTCAGCCATATCCTTGTCAAAAAGCATATAGGCCTTGTCAATGGAATGTAAAGAGCTCAATATATTATCTTCTATCAAACTAAGCTTCAGTTCATGTTCCTGAAACAGTTTATTTCTAATCTTTTCCTGGTTGATTAAAGCAACTACTAATGATATGAATATGGAGAACGCTATCATAATCAATGTTAGATGCAGTCTGAAGTTTTTATTCATTGGAGGCTGCACTCCTTTTATTATCAAATGCGCCTTGGCGTATTTGCGCCCAGATTTTATCGAGCTTTCGCTCGATAATTTCCTCTGAAAATCTGTGGCATCCGCCGGAGGCTTTCACTTTATTCAGCCTGGATTTGCCCCCCGCTAAATGGAATACCAATAGGCATTCATCTCACCACTTGCAGAAGTGGCAAACTTCTGCTGAATAAAGCTAAACAAAGATGATCAGGACAATTATACTATTTGCTGAATAAGTTGGGAACTAAAAATTATATAAATCATGGAAATTGACTTTTGATAGCTCCAACAGTCCTTTATAATTAAGTATACATTTATTTCTCCACTCTTTTATAAGTGAAAGTGAAGTTTTCTATTCCTTTTTGCGGTTTATTCCTATATTCACTATTGCTACAATTTAAAAAAGAAAGACTTAAACTTCAAAAGGAGAGATGAATAAATGGATGCAAGAAATTTCCGTAATTGTGTAGGCCACTTTGCAACAGGTGTCACGGTGATCACCTGTGAAACAGAAACAGGTACTCATGGACTGACCGCCAACTCATTCACTTCAGTTTCCCTGGACCCGATGCTGGTTTTAGTATCTGTTGATCGAAATGCAAAAGCTTTGAACGCCCTTAAAGATAACAAGTTTATTGTAAACGTTTTACAAACGGATCAGCAGGACACTGCTATGCACTTTGCTGGCCGGCCAAAAGAAAGTTTACCTTTTGAATGGGAAGAAGGGAAACTTGGAAAGCGTATCAAAGATTCATTAGCATTTATAGAGTGCGAGCCTTGGGCTGCTTATGATGGCGGTGACCATGTTCTTTTTCTCGGAGAGGTAAAAAACTTTGAATATCGTACCGGACAGCCTCTACTTTATTACTGCGGACAGTTTTCCGAAATTGCTGCAAATTCATAATTGAATATTGCCATTTTTCCTAAAAAGAACTGGGGGTAAGAGATGGATGAAAGCTAGCCAATTATTTTTTGATAATCTGCTGGAAACAAATCCGCGCACGGGAATGATTACTTTTAATCATAAAAGGATGATATTGGTTTCAGTTGAAGCTCTTGGTCTTTTACGCCGCGACTTAATTAATACCCTTGGCATAGATAGAGCAAAGGGGTTTCTCATGAGATATGGCTGGGAATGGGGAAAAAAAGACGGTGAATCTCTGACATCCATGTATAAATGGAAAAATCGCAAGGAATTAATATTAGCAGGGCCAGTATTACACACGCTTGAAGGAGTAGTGACGGTAGAACCTGATCAAATTGAATTGAATGAGGACTCACTTTACTTTACAGGTTTTTGGAGAAATTCTTTTGAGGCAGAAGAGCATATTGAGTGCCATGGACATGGCCCAGATGAAGTATGCTGGATTCTCTCCGGCTATGCCAGCGGTTATTTAACAAGCACTTTTGGACAAGATGTTATTGCATATGAAGAGACCTGTATAGGAAAAGGTGATCCTTATTGCCAGTTTACAGCAAAAACAGTTGATCAGCTTGAAGGCAAGCACAAAAAATATCTAGGCTATTACAAAGCAGAATCCCTAGTATCAGAGTTGGACCGCGCCTACAGAGAATTGAACGATATCAATCAAAACATTGTTGAAGCGGATAAATTCCAGCAGGATTTAACTGACTTTCTGCTTGAAGACAGCCCCCTTTCCGAAACAGTTGAATTCGTCGCAAATTCCATGCAGAGGAGTCTTGTAATCGATTACTATAACAGAAAAATTGAAAGCGCTTTTTTAAATGAACTTGATGAAACAGTCTACAATAATTGGTCAGACAATTTCATTTATACGGAGGAAAGGGATAATGACATCTCCACCTTCCCAATCAGGGCAAATAATATCAATCTGGGACGTCTAGTTGTGATCGGCCAGAAGAAGATGTCTCAAAAAGACCAGTTGATCATTAGCAGGGCTCTCTCTGTCTTTACTATTCAAATGTATCATGATTGGAAAATCGCACGCTCCCTTTGGAAAAAGAAAGAAAACTTCTTTGAAGAAATCCTCAGCAGTTTTGATAGTGGAGATTTCGAGAGGTTCTCCCACCTGTTTCATTTTCTGCCAAGCAATAAGAACAGGGTCCTTTCCATAAAAGTAGAGCCTGCAGAATTCAGACAGGATGTCATGCAATGTATAAAGCTCGACCCAGCGAATACGAATAAGGATATATTTACGAACGATGATTATATCTATGTCGTGCTAGCGTGTGAAGTAGACAAAAAGCCACTTGATGAGGCCACAAATATGTTATCCCAGCTAAGCAAAGAGTTTTGCAATCTCAAGTTTTATATTGGAATAGGCAGGGAGTCGCAAGATATGCCGACATTGAAAAAAAGCTACGAGGACTCTCGGTCAATCAGTGACTTTATCCATCTTACCAACCCATCCTCCAACATTATCTCTATATATGAAGACGTCAAATCTATGATGATGTTTTTAAAGGGAACGGATCAAAACGAGCTGGTTGACTTTTATAAAAAAACAATTGGAGAGCTTGTCGACTATGACAGTTCCAACCAATCTAACTTCTTAATTACTTTAAAGACCTATCTCGATAATAATGGTAACCTTCAACAGACTGCCGATGAACTTCACCTGTCAATAGCTGGGTTGCGGTACCGCTTGGAAAAGATTGAGGGTTTGTGTGACGTGGACTTAAAAACCGGAGAAGGACGTTTTAATTGCCAATTGGCTCTCCAAGTCTATTTCGCAATATCCATTAATGGCAATAAAAACGAAGATGATGATTCAGTAACTTTAAATGCTTAACAGACCGAGACAAAACTGATTGAAACCTTAAAAAGTGCGAGAAATCAATTTTAGAAATGTTGATTTTTCGCACTTTTTTGATGTGATTTTTTAAAATTCCACTTAAAGAATCTATTTTTATCCCAGCCTTTTTTTATTGCATTCAACAACACCGTAAATTCTGCTAGTTTTTTATTTTATATCAGTATTATTTTGCACTTAAAATTATTCTGAAAAGACTAGATAATAAAATCATCAGTTGAAAGCGCTTTAACTGGATAATCCCCCCTAAGGAGGTTTCATATGATTACGCAACAAAAGACACAATTGCCATTAACCGGAAAAGAATACTTGGAAAGCTTGAAAGATAACCGCGAAGTATGGATCAACGGGGAAAGAGTCAAAGATGTAACCACTCATCCCGCCTTTAGAAATGCGGCGAGATCCATTGCACGCCAATACGACGCATTACATGACGAAAAAACAAAATCCATTCTGACAACTGCAACGGACACTGGAAATAACGGGTACACACAAAGATTCTTCCAGTTTGACAGAACAGCTGATGATCTCCTCCGTTCAAGAGACGCCATCGCTGAATGGGCCAAGATTACTTACGGACAAATGGGTAGATCACCTGATTACAAGGCTGCTTTCTTAGCCACTTTAGGGGCGGATCCAGAATATTACGCACCTTATGAGGAAAATGCAAAGTTTTGGTATAAAGAAGCACAGGAAAGAAACTGGTTCTTTAACCATGCCATTATCAATCCCCCTGTAGACCGCAACAAGCCAATGGAAGCCGTAAACGATGTCTTCATCCGGGCGGAAGAAGAAACTGAGGAAGGAATCATTGTAAGCGGTGCAAAAATGGTGGCTACCGGGTCCGCTTTGACCAACTATAACTTCGTTGCACATTACGGTGCTGTCCCTGTAGGATCTGAAGACATGGCTCTCGTGTTTATCACGCCGATGGATACACCTGGGGTCAAGCTGATCTGTCGTCAGTCTTATGAAATGCAGGCAGCTGTCATGGGAAGTCCTTTCGACTACCCACTGAGCAGCAGGTTCGACGAAAACGATGCTGTTTTGATTTTTGAACGAGCATTGATCCCATGGGAAAACATTTTAATTTACAAAGACGTGGAAAAAGCAAATAACTTCTTTCCTGAAAGCGGATTCCTGCATCGTTTCACTTTTCACGGGGTAACAAGATTGGCTATAAAGCTGGACTTCATTGCCGGATTACTGTTAAAAGCTGTCAAAACGAACGGGACAGATCAATTCCGTGGTGTACAAGCTAATGTCGGTGAAGTTCTGGCCTGGAAAAACTTATTCTGGTCATTGAGTGACTCAATGGCATTGAATCCAGACGAAGGCAGAAACGGAACCGTTCTTCCGAACCTTAAATATGGTCTATCCTATCGGGTGTTTATGTCAGAAGGCTGGCCAAAAATCAAAGGAATCATCGAAAATGTCGTAGCCGGAAACCTGATCGTTCAGCCATCGAGCGCAGCGGACTTTAAAAACCCTGAATTGAGGCCTCTAATCGACCGCCTTTATCGCGGTTCGAACGGCATCACTTCCCTTGAAAAAATCAAGCTGATCAAATTGCTTTGGGAAGTTGTAGGGACAGAATATGGCGGACGTCATGAGTTATATGAACGAAACTACTCAGGAAACCATGAAAATATCCGCTTGGAAAACTTGACTGTAGCCAATCAAACAGGTGCAGCGGATAAATACATCGCATTTGCCGATCAGTGCATGGCTGACTATGACTTGGACGGATGGGTAAATGACACTTGGATTAACCCGGACGATGTTAACTACTTTAAGAACTAACCCATTTGGCATGAGGAGGAATCATCGTGAGAATTGTGAATGATAACGAGCTTTCCCTACCAGCTTCAGTTGTGTCCATCGGGGCATTTGACGGCTTGCATAAAGGACATCAGACACTGATTAAACAAGCAGTTAGAAGGGCTGATGAGCTTGAAGTGCCTTCTGTTGTTTATACGTTTGATCCTCCTCCTCGAGCCTATTTTCAAAATCAACGGGTTCTGACAAGCATTGAAGAAAAGTTAGCCCTAATCGAAAAATTGAATGTCGATTACACGATTGTTGCAAACTTCGACCAGCATTACGCATCAAAGCCACCGGCTGACTTCATCACAGAACTGAGTCAATTAAATACCCGCGAAATTTGGGTTGGAAGTGACTTTCATTTCGGAAAAGGGAAACAAGGAAACATTGAACTGCTCTCAAACTATTTCACTGTCAATATTCACCCTTTCATCACCTGTGAGCAGGGTGAAAAAATATCATCCACTAGAATCCGAGAACTACTGCAAAATAATGATTGGTTGGAGGTTTACCAGCTGCTGGGAAGAAATAATCTTAAAACCATAGATATTTAATATTGAGGAGGAGTATTTATGCAAAAACAATTAACCAAGAAAAACGAGCGCGTTGAAGAGGTCTACAATTTGTTTATCAAACACATCCAGAACTTTTTAACTGAAGCAAAATTGAACCATGAGGAATATACAAACTTTGTCAACTGGGCGGATCGGTTAGGCCGGACTGGTGAACTTCCTCTTTATGCAGATGTTTTTCTTGAGACCCATGTACTTAGGGCAATGTATACTGACAAACCAGGAACACAGCCTTCTCTCCTCGGTCCATACTTTGTTGAAGGCTCTCCGCTAGTGGAAAAAGAGCCGGGCAAACCGCTAGTTCTCACACAGCGCCCGAATGAAGCAGGTAAGCCCCTGCTCTTTAAAGGAAATGTAAGCAGTACAGACGGTATGCCGCTAGCGAATATCCGAGTGGAAATGTGGCAAAATGACGACTCCGGTAAATATTCCTCCTTTGATTCCGATGCTCCAAAATACAATTTGAGAGGACATTTCTATACGGATGAAAACGGAGATTTTGAGGTAAAATCAATCGTTCCGCTTCCTTATTCCATTCCGGCTGATGGACCAACGGGAGAATTCTTGGGCTACATGGACCAACATCCAATGCGGCCAGCCCATCTTCATCTCATGTTTGAAGCCGATGGGCATGAAACGCTGATTACTCAAGTCTTCTTTGAAGGTGACGAATGGCTGGAAACAGATGTGGCGGATGGCGTACGTACTGAGCTCGTAACAAAGTTAGAAGACAAGAACGGCCGCAAAGAAGCTTCATTAAACTTCGTGATGCGCCGAGAGTAAAGAATCATCACTAAGGGGCATTGCAAAATGTCCCTTTCAGTTTTGCCTAAAAACCAAGAAAATCGGAGGAGATACTACGTGTCTGCCATCAAAATCAAACGCATTACCACAGAACTATTAGATATTCCCATTAAGCGGCCGCACCAATTTTCGACTGAAAAAGTGGCTACCAAAAGCTTCGTTTTAACCCGAATAGAGTTGAGTAACGGTGTAATCGGCATCGGTGAAGGAACTACTCCAGGCATCTGGTGGAACGGAGAGAGCGTTGAAACGATGAAGCTTGTCATCGACCAATATGCCGCCCCCCTTCTATTGAATGAAGAAGCCGGTTATATCGAAAGACTCCTGCAGAAAATGAACCGGCACATCCGCGGCAATGCTTTTGCAAAAGCGGCAGTAGAAATGGCTTTGTTCGATGCGCTTGGAAAGACATATAGTGTGCCAGTCCACCAATTGCTGGGTGGTCTGCAGCAAGACAGGATTCAAGTCAGATGGGCGCTTGCATCCGGGACGCCCAAAGGTGATATCGATGAAGCCAAGAGCTATGTTCATTCAGGCACCTATGCCAATTTCAAGACAAAATCTGGACATGACTCTCCTAGTGAAGATGCCTTGCGTAATATCCGTATAGCGGAAGGACTCGACGGTCTCTCCACAATCGGTATTGACCCGAATGGCTCCTGGAACCGAATTACTACAATGAAATGGATGGGAGCTTTTTTTGACGCAGGTATCGATTTCCTGGAGCAGCCCCTGCCTCCTGAAGACATCGAAGGGCTGGCTCGCCTGTCCTCAATGAAAAAAGTACCCATTATGGCTGACGAAAGCTTGGCTTCTATTCAAGATGCCCTGCAGCTGGCGAAAGAAAAAGCGGTGGATATTTTTTCCTTGAAAATTCATAAATCAGGCGGGATGAAAAACACTGTAAAAATTGCTGGTATTGCTGAGTCAGCCGGAATTGCCTGCTTTGGAGGAACTTCGCTTGAAAGTTCGATTGGAACTGCCGCCTGTGTTCACGCTTATGCATCCATCCCGAACCTAAACTATGGCAGCGAGCTGTTTGGCCCAGCCTGGCTGGCAGATGATCTTGTGAAAAAACCACTCACTATCAAGGATGGCTTTATTTTTGTGCCAGAATCCCCTGGTCTTGGCGTTGAACTCGATGAGAAAAAAGTGGAGGAATACAAAAGGAAAGATGTGAAAGGAGCGTTGTCAATATGAGACATTTGCCCGCACCCTCCCTCACCTTTTTATGCGATATGGAGCTGACAGTTGAAGGGGCTCACCTGCCCGGCAAGACCCCTAACGGAAATAGGCGGATCATACGCGTCACCGGGGGCTCACTGCGTGGGGACAAATTAACAGCTGAAGTAGTTCCAGGAGGAGATGATTGGATCACCGTCCAGGAAGACGGAACAATCATTCAAGATGTACGCATTCTTCTCCGTACGAATGACGGAGAACTGATTATGATGGCGTACCGCGGTATCCGCACTGGAGACCTGGAGGTCCTTGAGCGACTAGATAACAACGAAGAGGTAGATCCAGACGAGTACTACTTCCGGACTGCTCCCATCTTTGAGACAGCCTCTTCCAAATATAACTGGCTGAACCGGCGACTCTTTGTGTCTAGGGGCATCAGGCTTCCCGGAAAAGTCAATTATTCCATTTATACAGTTGATTAAAAGTGGAAAGCAGGGATTTATTAACAATGGGACAATATATAACAACAAACAAAGGAAGGAATTTTTATGTCCATGAAACTCCTGGTGAGCAGGGAACTATTATAGGCTCGCATGGCCTTACCGGCAATCATAAACAGCTCCAATACTACCAGGAAGCTTTTTCAGGCACCTATCGATTTATTAGCTATGATATTTTAGGTCGTGGAAACAGCGGAGCGGCAGCCGAAACCAGCTCCATTGAGACCCATGCTGATCACCTGCTTGATTTGATCGCCACGCTGGAGATTGAACGTCCTATCCTTCTAGGATACTCAATGGGAGCGTATATCAGTGCCATTGTCGCCAGCCAGTTGGCTGATACGGACGGCCTGATCCTCCTTGATGGCGCTGGTCAGGCAGATGAATCCACAAAGCAGCTTGTTCTCCCATCTTTGGAGCGTTTGAAAAAAACTTATTCGAACCCTAACCAATATGTGGAGGAAGCAAAAAAGCTTTATACTCGTCTGAATATTGATTGGGATCAACAGATGGAAGAGGCAGTCCTTTATGAAATAGCAAAGGATGAACACTTCTGGAGAAATAAATCCAACCTCCAAACCATCACACGTGACTTTGAAAGCTTCTACACTTTCAAATCCGAGAACGTGTTTGCTCATATCGAGTGTCCTGCTTTTCTGCTAATTGCTACTGGAAGTATTGGAGATCAAGGACCGCTTTTTAAAGAAGAAGGCTATGCTGAGATAAAAAAACAGCTCTCAAGACTTCAGACCGAAGTCACTCCAGTCAACCATTATGAACTGGTATTTAACAAGCAGCCGAAGATCATCAGCCAAATTGAAGCATTTTTATCTCAAAAGGGAGTGAAATCATGAGCACCATAAAGCTGACGAATGCACAGGAATCCATACAAAAAGTGGTTCGAAGCGGAGACTCCATCATGGTTGGCGGTTTTGGTCTAATCGGGAGTCCCCTAACATTGATTGATGAATTAACGAGACACTCTGCAACAGATTTGACGATTATTAGCAATAACGTTGGCGAAGCCGGAAGAGGGCTCGGACTTCTCCTTCAGCAAGGAAAAATAAAAAAGGCCATTGGCTCGTATTTTACAAGCAACCGGGAAGTGGCTCAATGGTATAACCAAGGCAAGCTTGAAATACAGCTTCTTCCACAAGGAACCTTTTCTGAAGCAATCAGATCTGGAGGAGCTGGTATCGGAGGCTTTTATACAAAAACAGCCGTTGGTACCGAGCTCGCCAAAGGCAAAGAAACAAAAATAATCGATGGTGAGACATATCTGTTTGAAAAGGCCTTGAAGGCCGATGTAGCTCTCATCCGTGCCGAAAAAGCAGATACAAAAGGTAATCTGGTCTATTATAAGACTGCTCGGAATTTCAATCCAATTATGGCAACAGCAGCAAACTACGTCATTGCTGAAGTCGATCAGATCGTTGAAGAAGGAGAACTTTCTCCCGAAGAGATTGTGACCCCTCACCTCTACATTGATGCCCTAGTCACGAGTCGGCTGATTCTTACGAAAGAAGGAGTGAAGAAAGCATGAGCATCAAAGAAATGATCGCTAAACGGGCAGCAAAGGAACTCACTCCCTATTCGATTATCAATCTCGGAATCGGGATCCCCACACTTGTCCCTGATTACCTAGATCAAAGTCAGTTTTTTTTGCATACTGAAAATGGTCTTTTAGGCGTGACTTCTGTAGAGGAGGATAAGATTGACCCTCTCCTCGTTAATGCGGGAAAACTTCCTATTGGAGAAGCTATTGGGGCATCTTACTTTCATAGTGCCGACTCTTTCGCAATGATTCGAGGCGGCCATGTCGATGTTGCTATTCTCGGCGCCCTGCAAGTAGATGGCAGTGGACTTGTTGCCAATTGGGCCATTCCTGGCAAGGATATTATCGGAGTCGGCGGCGCCATGGACTTACTGTCTGGCGCTAAAAAGATCATCATCACAATGAGTCATGTATCGAAAGATGGCACACCAAAGTTTGTAAAAGAGTGCACATTTCCAATCACTTCTACGAGAATTGCAGATGTCATTATCACAGACCTCGCCGTTTTTATTTGGAAGGAAGAAGGTTATGTATTAACCGAACTGATGGGGAACGCGACTTTGAGCGAAGTAAAAGAAAAAACGACCGCCCACTTCTCCATTAGTGAAGAACTTCTCCAAAAGGAGGAAAGTTAATGCGTGAAGTGGTAATTGTCGATGCGGTACGGACACCGATCGGAAGATATAAAGGCGCTTTGAAGGACGTTCGGCCAGATGATTTGGGTGCTGGAGTAATCAAAGCGCTGCTAGAACGGAATCCCAACCTGCCACCGTCAGAAATCGGAGACGTGATTTTTGGGAACGCCAACGGAGCTGGTGAAGACAATCGAAACGTGGCGCGCATGTCACTCCTTTTGGCAGGACTGCCAGAAACCATAAGCGGGACAACCGTTAACCGGCTGTGTGGTTCTGGACTGGATGCCGTCAGCCTGGCAGCCCGATCAATCCTGTCCAACGAGGAGGATGTGGTCATTGCAGGAGGAACGGAAAGCATGACACGTGCCCCCTTTGTCATGGGCAAACCGGAGAGAGATTTCCCGCGAGGAAATATGGAATTATTTGATACAACCATTGGCTGGCGCTTCATCAATCCAAGAATGCAAGAAATGTACGGGACAGATTCCATGCCACAAACAGCGGAGAATGTTGCTAGAAGATATGGAGTTTCACGAGAGGACCAGGACGAATTTGCGTACCTCAGCCAGGAGAAGGCGAAAACCGCGATAGAATCCGGAAGATTTGCGGAAGAAATCTCACCAGTTTTCATCAAGGACCGAAAAGGCAGAGAAACAGTTGTTGAAATAGATGAACATCCACGCCCGGATATCACACTAGATAAACTGAAAAGCCTCCCTCCCCTATTTGCCGAAGGAACAGTGACAGCAGGAAATGCCTCTGGTGTAAATGACGGTGCTGCCGCCCTTTTACTTATGAGCGCCCAAAAAGCAAAAGAGCTCGGACTAAAACCTCTTGCAAAGTTTGTTGCATCTGCAACAGCCGGTTTGGAACCAGCGGTTATGGGCTTGGGTCCTATCTACTCGACTCGCAAACTATTGGAGCGTACAGGATTGACAATAGAAGATTTTGACCTAGTAGAGCTCAATGAGGCTTTTGCCTCCCAATCACTAGAATGTATCAAACAATTAGGACTTCATATAGACAAAGTCAACGTCAACGGCGGAGCCATCGCACTTGGACATCCCCTTGGGGCCAGTGGCGCCAGGATCTTGACAACCCTTATCTATGAAATGAAAAGGCGGGAAGCAAAACGCGGGCTAGCTACTATGTGTATAGGTGTGGGACAAGGCATCTCACTTATAGTGGAAAATATCCAAATTTAGCCATCATGAACAAGGCCATTCTTCAACCACCACAGGGAACCGACTTGACCTTTACCTGGCCATCTCAAGCCGCCACATCCTGTGGCTTTAGTGGCACTAGTACTTCCACTTTTAATAAAATTTCCTATTACAAGATATACTTCTTTACGCAAGAAAATAACGACTTTTTAACCGAGTCGTTATTTTCTTTGTTTATTCTATTTCTTTGAGTACCGTTTCTATATTTGTTAAACGAACATTCAACTCATTTATTGCTTTCATCTGCTGTTGTTGTAAGGCTGAACTCTCTTTATCTAATTTTAATCGTTCCTCTGCACGATTTTCCACTCTTCGAACAACACGGATAATGTACATCAGTATAACAATAAACAATGCTACCGGTAAAAGTAGAGTTCCCAATGATACTATCTGAAACAACATGTCCTCCACCTCCAAGAAACCCCTTTCAATTTTATTTAATGGAAGCTTCTTACCCCTTCCTTTTTTTGATGCTTAAACTATCAGCTACACTAGAAATTAAATGTTCATCCAGCTTTATGCAAAAAGAGCTGACTTCATAAAATTTCATGGCTTTTCCATCTTCAGCAATTTCATGCTGTCCCTTTATTAATTGAGCTTCCTCCAATTTCCGTAAATGTAAATACAGCAGCGGTCTGCTAATGCCTAATTCCCTTGCTAATTGACTAACATATTGTCGTTCTTGATGAAGTGCAGCGATAATTTTCAGTCGATATGGATTAGAGAGTGCTTCCAATATTTTTAATAGTTCATCACCAGAATTGATATTTTCCATATGTAATAATTTTATTACATATATAATAAAAAAAACAACACCCTATAAAATCTAGAAAGTACATGACTAATATACTAAATCAAGCCTCAATATCGTATGCTTTCCTTAACGCTTTCTTAACTCTGAGGGACAGACTACTCAAATACTTCTCTTGAATATTAATTTTTACAAACAGTTTTGTTACAATCTACAAGACCTTTTTCTCAATTATTGTAATATGAGACTACATAACACTATAAATTGACAAAAAGTGCTAAAATAATGATTATAAACTTGGAAAAAGGCGGTGGTTATGATAAAAAGATCCATAATCTGTTTGGCTTCGGTACTTCTTATTTTTTTACATACAAATATAACAGCAAAAGCTGCAAGCACCATTCATATCGCTGTTAACAAAGCAAATATTCGGAGTGAACCTTCCAATACAGCCGATGTCGTTGCGAAAGCAAGCAGGAACGAACAATTCCAAGTACTGCAGGAAAAATTCGGATGGTATAAGGTCCAACTCCCAAACGGAGGTACAGGTTGGGTTGCCGGATATATAGTTGATAATGGTGGGCAAAGCAGTGGAATAAGTAAAAAGGGCTCGATTACAACCGATAATGTCTATGTCCGAAGCAATCCCTCTTTAAGCTCTAACATTATTGGTAAATTACATAAAGGCGATCCGATAACAGTGACTAGTGAAAGCAATGGCTGGGCAAATGTTACTTATAGCAATCAAAGTGCTTGGATTAGCAAACAATTCATCCAATTTGGCGGAGAGATAGAAGCAAATAAAAACGAGTCTTCTGGAACCGACGGATTCATCTATATTTCAAATGATCAGACCAATCTCCGGGCAAGCGCTGATACGTCAGCTCCCGTCATCACAAAAGGGTCGCCAGGAGAAAGATATCCGATTGTTGGACAAGAGGGTGACTGGTATAAAATTACAACAGCTAGCGGCCGGGAGGCGTATGTAGCAAGTTGGGTTGTTTCATCCAATAAAAATACATCCTCACCAGGAAAGCCTACAGCTCAATCAACAAATCAGTCTCCAGGACTTTCCGGAAAAACAATTGTTCTTGACGCTGGACATGGTGGGAATGATCCAGGCTCTGCCAATCAAATAGGCGTGTCTGAAAAACAACTCACAATGCAAACAGCGAAACGGCTACAGCAAAAACTCAGTGCC
The DNA here is from genome assembly GCF_014836955.1 of Bacillus norwichensis. Lineage (GTDB taxonomy): Bacteria > Bacillota > Bacilli > Bacillales > Bacillaceae_C > Siminovitchia > Siminovitchia norwichensis. Next base: position 2,139 of record NZ_JACSPV010000021.1, on the reverse strand, counting down.
GCTGGGGCGAACGTTATTTTAACCCGTTCAGATGACCAATACGTCAATCTTGACTCACGGGCTTCAGCCGCAGACAACAACAATGCTGATGCATTCATCAGCATTCATTACGACAGTTCCACTAGTCCTGAGGCAAACGGGGTCACTGTGTACTACCATCATGGGTACCAGTATGACCTTGCCAGCAGCGTCAATGAAGTACTTAACCATTCACTCTCTCTAAACAACAAGGGAACACGCTTTGGCAACTATCATGTCATCAGGGAAAATAGCAGACCAGCCACCTTACTTGAACTTGGCTATCTAAGCAATCCAAATGAAGGGCAGTATATTGTAACAGATTCCTATCAAGAACTTGTTTCAAACAGTATTTATAATGGACTGCAATCATACTTTAAATAAAAAACGAGGCGGACTTTCCGCCTCGTTTTTTATATCTATTAAGAAGCAATATTTAACTCGTCACTTTGTTTCGTTGCAAGCGAAACAACAATCATGACGACAAAGCTGACAGCAATACCATAGATAATCGGCGTCGTTGCTGTAATTCCTTGAATGGCAAGGCCTGCCAATATCACGATTGAACTTGCTATAATCGCATAGAACGCTGCTTTTCCAGTAGCCCTTTTCCAAAATAGCCCCAAAATCACCGGAGCAAAAATTCCCCCAGACAATACAGCATAGGCTACATCAAGTGCAATAAGAACATCCTGTATCCATAAGGCGCACACAATTGTCAAAAGCCCGATCACTGTTGTCACTATTCTTGAAAGCTTCAAATATTGCTTATCCGTTACATCCTTTTTGAAAAAGCGCTTAATAATATCATTTGAAATTAAGGTTGATGAAGCGAGAAGGGTTCCAGAAGCAGTTGACATCAATGCCGATACAACAGCCGCAATAACGAGTCCCAGTACTCCCGATGGTAAAATAGTGACCGCCATGCTTGCAAAGGTATTCTGTGTATCCTCCAAGCCAGGTAAAATAACGAATGCACACATTCCGATTATAGCGACTGCTATTCCATAAAACAGGCTGTAAATCCCGGCAGCAATCGTACCCCCACGGGCAATTTTGATCGTTTTAGCTGTAAGAATCCGCTGCCAAATATCCTGCGCAACGACCATTCCCAATGCAAACAATAGGAAATATTGGAAGATTTGATGGCCTCCGATTCCTGAAAAGGTAAAATACGTATCAGGCAATTTAGCCTGCAAAGCAGACCAGCCGCCTGCTTTAGACACTCCTAGTGGAAGCATGATAAAGAAAATTCCGATTGTCATGATGATAAATTGAACAATGTCTGTCATGGTAACTGACCACATGCCTCCAAGGATCGTATAAAATAATACGATGCCTCCGCCAACAAGCATGGAAACGGTTAAGTTCCAGCCAAGCAGAACATTTAAAATCGTTCCCATCCCAATGACCTGCGTAACCGATACCATCATGGCGTATGTAGCTGCAATTACAGCACTTACAAGACCAGCTTCAACACCGAAACGCCTGCTTAAATACTCACTGATAGTCATAACTGAAAGATTGGAAATGCGTTTGGCCAGAAAAATCCCCAAAAGCATGATACCCAGTCCCAGCATGACTACTAGCCACATACCGGACAATCCAAATTCGTATCCAAGCTTTGTTGAACCTATTGTTGAGGCACCACCTAGAATAACAGCACCTAGACAACCAAAGTACATGAAAAAACCCAAATTCCGGCCAGCCAAAACATAATCTTCCGATGTTTTAGCCCGTCTTGAACCAATTACTCCGACTACGACAAGCAGGAGCAGATAGACTATCATGATAGCAACATCTAGTGAATTTATCATACCGAATTCCCCCTTTGCTCCTCAATTTTTAATTCTAGGAATTCTCCGTCTTCAGCTTGTCGTCTTTTCTTTAAAGCAATCAATGTAATCATTTCGTACATAACCGCTGATGCAAGTACCGCAGTGATTTCGTTGGCATCATAAGTCGGCAGCACCTCTACAAGATCAAAGCCGACAATATCCAAGCCATCAAGTTTCCGGACATATTCCAGTGCTTCATAGCTGGTCGGTCCTCTCATCCCAACCTGGATAGAGTGCTCCATATCAAGCAATCCTTCTTCTGCAGCACGCCTAAAAGGGGTTC
>NZ_JACSPV010000020.1:62922-68393 GCF_014836955.1 Bacillus norwichensis | reverse complement strand
GCTCCCCTTCATCCGCTCGACTTGCATGTATTAGGCACGCCGCCAGCGTTCGTCCTGAGCCAGGATCAAACTCTCATGAAGTACAGGATGTACTAACAAAGGCGTCCCCACAGGACGTGGCGCTCTTAGCCTTTGCTCATCCGAGTTCGTTAGCTCATAATAAAGCTGACTTAATAAATTATTGACGTTCGTTTCGTTCAGTTTTCAAAGATCAAACTTGAATTTGCTCTCTCGAGCGACTCTTCTATTTTATCACACCCGGTTTTGATTGTCAACAACTTTTTTTAAATTGTTTTTTCAATCTCGTCTGAGGCGACTTTCTTAATATACCATGTTAACCGATTTGAAGTCAACACTTTTTTTAAAAACTTTTTATTGCTTTGTTGTCTCTTACAAGCAACGATATTTAATATAACACCTTTTTATTTTACGTGCAATAGTTTTTTTGTTTTTATTTCATAAAATAGAAGGTAAAGTACAGATCACAACACCTGAGTCTTCTATTCATCCATAAATTCAAGCCCAGTAAATAGGCTCGGACTGTTTCTCCAACAATTACTGTATGTTATCAATATTTTGTGAAGAGCTTCCTCGGTTGTGGGCCTATTATCAACAAATAGGACATTCCTTCTCTACATATAGAGCGTTAAAATTACTGCAAAGTTCGTCATTCGAAAAGAATCAAAAAGAACCCTTGCCAAAAACGGCAGGGTTCCAGAAATCAATCCTTTTGTCTCATGAGTGGAAATAGGAGTACGTCTCTTATGGAAGGAGAATTCGTCAATAGCATAACTAGGCGATCAATCCCGATGCCCAATCCACCTGTTGGCGGCATTCCATATTCCAGTGCTTCGATAAAATCCTCGTCCATTTCATGCGCTTCGTCATTTCCTTGCTCTCTTTCTTCCAGTTGAGCTTCGAATCTTTCCCTCTGATCAATTGGGTCATTTAATTCTGTAAATGCATTAGCATGCTCACGGCCAACAATAAATAGTTCGAATCGATCTGTAAACCTTGGATCGTCATCATTCTTCTTCGCAAGTGGAGAAATTTCTACAGGATGTCCATAAATAAATGTAGGCTGAATAAGTTTTTCTTCAACAACTTGTTCGAAGAATTCATTGACAATATGTCCATATGTCATATGTTCTGTGATTTCAATATTATGTTCTTTGGCAAGCTGGATAGCTTCCTCATCGGACATTTCTTTCCAAAAATCCACACCTGTATATTCTTTTACAGCATCCACCATATGAAGACGGCGCCACTTCGGCTCCAGATTCACTTCATCTTCTCCATACTGGACAGAAGTTGTGCCCAGCACTTCCTTAGCGATAAAAGCAATCATATTTTCAGTAAGTTCCATAATATCATTGAAATCTGCGTATGCTTCATACAATTCTATCATTGTAAATTCAGGGTTATGCCTTGTTGAGACCCCTTCATTTCTGAAAACCCGGCCGATCTCGTACACTTTTTCAAGACCCCCAACAATCAGCCGTTTCAAGTGCAACTCAATGGCTATTCTCATATAGAATTGTGTGTCCAACGCATTGTGATGCGTAATGAAAGGACGAGCAGCCGCTCCCCCTGCAATTGCATGAAGCATAGGTGTTTCAACTTCTAAGAAGCCTTGTCCATCCAAATAACGGCGCATGGATTGGATGATTTTACTTCGTGCGATAAAAGTTTCCCTGCTGACTTCATTGGTAATTAAGTCAAGATAACGCTGACGATAACGCTGCTCAACGTCTTTCAATCCATGAAACTTTTCTGGAAGTGGGCGCAGTGCCTTCGAAAGCAGGGTAAATTCATTCGCTTTTATGGACAGTTCACCCACCTTGGTTTTGAAAATAGTCCCCGTTAAACCAACTATATCACCAAGATCAACCATTTTAAAAATATCGTACTGTTCCTCGCCCACCGCGTCCTGACGGACATATATTTGGATTTGACCAGTTAAATCCTGAATATGAGCAAAGCCTGCTTTTCCCTTTCCACGCTTTGTCATGATACGGCCGGCAATCGTAACAGACTGGTTCAGTTCCTCTAGCTCTTCTTTTGTTTTTTCCTCATATTTATCTTTAATATCCTTCGTCAAAGCTGTACGTTCAAACCGTTTTCCAAACGGATCGAACCCACTTTCTCGCAAAGATACCATTTTGTCGCGTCTCACCTGAAGTTGATCATTCAACTCTTCCTGACTCATTTTTTCCACTCCAATCTCATAATAAAGCCATTCCCTATCTTCATATTGTACCTAAAATTAAGGAACTAGGCATCCCTCTATAAAAAAAACTGCCAGCTAATGGCAGCGAAACATTTTTTATTATCCCGCTTTTATTTCACTAAGTTCAGTTTCTTCAACGAGACTGTCAAGTAATCCCACTATTTCATTCCTTGTCGTGCATTCATTGATGGCATTTCTGATCTTTCCGTTTCCATGAATGCCTTTTAAATACCACGCAGCGTGTTTACGCATCTCGCGAACTGCGATATTTTCTCCCTTTAAAGCGATTAAACGATCCAGATGCAGCTGACAGACATCCATTTTTTCTCTGACAGTCGGTTCACCTGTTAGTTCCCCAGTTTCCAAGTATTTAACTGTTTGATAGATCATCCATGGATTTCCAAGCGCAGCCCTGCCAATCATGACACCATCAACACCTGTTTGATCGAGCATCCGCTTTGCGTCTTGAGGAGTTTCAACATCACCGTTTCCGATCAAAGGAATATTCAGAGACTGTTTCACTTCACGGATGATATCCCAGTTAGCATGGCCTTCATACATTTGAACTCGTGTTCGACCATGCATCGATACAGCAGCACCGCCTGCCCGCTCAACGGCCTGTGCATTTTCCACAGCAAAAATATGTTCATCATCCCAACCAATCCGCATTTTCACTGTAACCGGCTTATTTACAGCATCAACTACGGCAGAAACCATATCATAGATTTTTTTCGGTTCCAGCAACCACCTTGCGCCCGCTTCGCAGCGGATAATTTTATTCACCGGACAACCCATATTAATGTCGATGATATCCGCATTGGTGTTTTGATCAACAAATTTAGCAGCTTCAACCAGCGTCTCTTTTTCACCACCAAAAATTTGCAATGACAGTGGCTTTTCACGCTCATCAATATAAAGCAGGTTCATTGTCTTTTCATTTTTATAAACGATGCCTTTATCGCTGATCATCTCCGCACATACAAGACCAGCACCGAATTCTTTTACAGTCAAACGGAATGCTGAGTTGCAAATACCGGCCATCGGGGCCAGAACAACTTGGTTCTTCATTTCGATATCGCCAATTTTAAGCATATTGATTCTTCCTCCTTTCCAAGTGTTTTATTTATCCAACTCATCCGGTGGGGTCAATTCCTCAACGGGAATTTTGAGCACATCGGAAATTTGTTTGAGTATCAGTTCTGACGGGAGACGGCTTCCCCGTTCAATTTCTCCCAAAACTGAGACGGATATTCCGATTTCTCTTGCCAGACCTTCTTGGGTACGGCCCTTTAGCTTTCGAAAAGCCCGGATCCGCCTTCCCCATTTATCTGTTTCCATAATCGAACACCTTCTTTATCAGGTATTTCGTTTAACACATCAACCAGAGAAACATTTTGTTCCGGAAGCTTCACTTTTCCATCAATCTCCAATAACGGAACAAGGACAAATGCACGTTCAGTCATTCGAGGATGAGGAATTTGCAAGTCCTCCATCTCAATATTTTCGTTATTATATAATAAAATGTCAAGGTCGATTTTTCTGGGGCCATTCCTGAATTTCCTCACCCTACCCAGCCGTTCTTCAATCTGAAGGCAACGGGTTAAAAGTTCATAAGCAGATAATGAAGTGGTAATTTTTACAGCGATATTTAGAAAAAGATCCTGGTCAGTATAGCCCACTGGGTCCGTTTCGTAAATGGAAGACACTTTCTCAATTTCAATTCCCTTCGTCTGCTTCAGTTCCCTTATTGCAGCTTTCAGCCATTTTTCTCTGTCACCGATATTAGAGCCAAGCGATAAAAAAGCAAGATTATTCATGGCGCCCCCTTATAATCTCAACAGCTACGGAATCATAAATTCCATTAATTGGTGGATTCGGTTTGATCACTTTCACGTGAGCACGCTCAACAGACTCAAACCGCTCCAAAATATCAACTGCAATATTTTCAGCAACGGCCTCGATAAGATTGAATCTCTTTCCTTCAACGATTTCTTTACAGAGCGTATAAACGTCCGCATAGTTGATTGTTTTTTCAAGATTATCCGAACGCCCAGCTGCACGCAAATCCGTTTCCATCACAACATTCACCCGAAAACGCTGCCCAAGCGCAGCCTCTTCCGGAAAGACGCCATGATTTCCGTAAAAATCCATTTCATTCAGGTAAATTTTATCCATTCTGCTCCCCCTTTTCTAAAAGAACATCCATCATGGCTGCCATACGACTTATTTCTTTAACATCGTGAACACGCATGATCTGACACCCCTGCTGAATTCCATAACAAACGGTAGCGCCCGTTCCTTCCATTCGTTCCTCCACAGAAAGATCAAGTGCAGTTCCAATCATTCGCTTGCGGGAGGTTCCAAGCAGTACCGGATACCCAAGCCCAACCAGTTTATCCAGATTTCTCATCATTATAAGATTTTCTCGATAGTCCTTGGCAAATCCAATTCCGGGATCAAGGACGATGTTGTCATCCGGAACCCCCGCTTTTTTAGCAATAGAAATGCTTTCATATAAATCGTTCAGTACATCACGAATAAAATTTGTATAGTCACGGTTATTCCTATTGTGCATTAAAACAATCGGAACATCCCGCTCGGCCGCTACGGCCGCTATCTCAGGATCTTTCTTTGCTCCCCATATATCGTTGATAATATGTGCACCCGCTATCACTGCGGCTTCAGCTGTTTTCGCTTTATATGTATCGATAGAAATCGGAGCTTGGACAGCCTTCGTAATCTCTCGAATCACCGGAAGCACCCTATCAACCTCTTCACCAGTCGAGACTGGGTCATGACCAGGACGTGTAGACTCACCACCAATGTCGATAATATCAGCGCCCTCTTTTACCATTTCCTTCGCATGTTCAACTGCATGGCTCAAAGCATTAAAGCTCCCACCATCGGAAAAGGAGTCGGGAGTGACATTCAGAATTCCCATAATCAATGTTTTTTGACCACAATCAAGTGTGTACTTGCCACAACGGATCATCATGATTTAATTCACCTACATTCTCATTTCATCATCTTTTTAGTTTAACTCTTTCCCGCCCGATTGAAAAATAAAAGACAAGCCCTTATTTGGACTTGTCTTTAGAATCAACTTGTTAGAACACTATTGACAGTAGATCTGAGCTCGGTTCTATTCAGAGCTCCAACCCATACGTCGCCTTGCGCTTTTCTTTTGTCTAGCTTCAGGCTCCAGCGACTAGCAGACTTCCTTCTCCTTCCTACGATAAGT
>NZ_JACSPV010000020.1:0-62822 GCF_014836955.1 Bacillus norwichensis | reverse complement strand
CTTCGCCGTGTTTCCTTTATCTCGTCAGGAGGCGTCCAGTCTGTACGCCGCTAATCGTCGCCTTGCGCTTTTCTTTTGTCTAGCTTCAGGCTCCAGCGACTAGCAGACTTCCTTCTCCTTCCTACGATAAGTCAACATCGGCTCACCTTCGGCTTCGCCGTGTTTCCTTTATCTCGTCAGGAGGCGTCCAGTCTGTACGCCGCTAATCGTCGCCTTGCGCTTTTCTTTTAATCTTCAAATTGGTAGAGTGGCGTACTGAGGTAACGCTCACCGTTGCTTGGAATGATGGCTAAAACCTTTTTGCCTTTGCCGAGCTTTTTAGCAACAGATAATGCTGCACTGATAGCAGCACCTGAAGAGATACCACCAAGCACACCTTCCGCTTTAGATGCTTTTCTTGCTGTTTCAAATGCATCTTCATTTGCTACCGTAATAACTTCATCATAAATCTCTGTATTTAATACTTTTGGAACAAATCCTGCTCCAATGCCTTGAATTTTATGAGGACCTGGCTTTCCTCCAGACAATACAGGGGAATCCTTTGGCTCAACAGCATAGATTTTAATATCAGGATACTTCTCTCTTAGCACTTCACCAGCACCTGTAATCGTTCCACCTGTACCGATTCCGGATATAAACGCATCTAGCTGATCGCCCATTTGCTCAACAATTTCTTTACCTGTTGTCTCGCTGTGAATTTTCGGGTTTGCACTATTTTCAAATTGCTGTGGTAAGAAATATCCGTGTTCTTTTGCCAATTCATTGGCTTTTTTAATCGCACCGTTCATTCCTTCCGCACCTGGAGTCAAGACCAACTCTGCTCCGTAGGCACGCAAAAGGTTACGCCTTTCAAGACTCATCGTATCAGGCATGACAAGAACCGCACGGTATCCCTTGGCGGCAGCCACCATCGCAAGACCGATTCCCGTATTTCCGCTCGTTGGTTCTATTAGCGTGTCGCCTTCTTTCAATTTTCCTTCTTTTTCCGCGGCTTCAATCATCGCCAAAGCAATACGATCCTTTACACTGCTTCCTGGGTTCATGTATTCAAGCTTTAAATAAACTTCAGCACTGTTCTCATCAACCAGTCGGTTTAGTTTTACAATCGGGGTATTGCCAATTAAATCCGTAATCGAGTTTGCAATTTGTGACATTTTTCCTCCACCTCTAATTCCGAGTAGTTTTATTGGTTTATTTAAACCTACCACGTTAAAACCACGCTGTCAACGGAAAAATCCCTATAAATAGGGATTGCTATAAAATATTTAGTAAAAAGAACCTACGCCATTTTGGCCTCTTCCAAAATATCTTTCAGCTCTTCTTTTGTAAAGTGATATTCAGCATTACAGAAATGGCATTGGGTATCAGCTTTCCCATCTTCCGTTATCATTTCTTGGATTTCGGATTCTCCCAGACTAATAATTGCTCGGCCGAAGCGTTCTTTGGAACAAGTGCATTGGAATTTCACCGGCATCTTTTCAATAACCTGGACATTGTCTTCACCAAGCAGTTGATAAAGGATCTCTTCAGGTGACAGCCCATCTTGGATCATTTTCGAAACAGGCGGTGTCTTATTGATGCTCTCCTCAATTTTGCTAATCGTCTCTTCATCAGTTCCCGGCATCAATTGTATAATAAAGCCTCCAGCTGCAAGAATGGTATTATCGGGATTTACCAGAACGCCTACACCTAAGGAAGAAGGCGTTTGTTCAGACACGGCAAAATAGTAGGTGAAATCTTCTCCCAACTCTCCGGAAACAATCGGCACCTGCCCCGAAAAGTTTTCTCTGAGACCAATATCTTTCACAACAGACACTGTACCGTTTGTTCCCACAGCACGCTGTACGTCCAGCTTGCCTTTTTCATTCAAATCAAAATGGACCTGCGGGTTGGAGACATAGCCGCGAACGTGCCCTTTTGCATCAGAATCAACAATAATCGCTCCAATTGGGCCATCGCCTTCCACCTTTACGGTCAGTTTTTCCTCCCCTTTTAACATAGCACCCATCATAGCGCCCGCTGTCATCGCTCTTCCAAGGGCTGCCGACGTTGTTGGCCAGGTTTGATGTCTACGTTGAGCTTCCCCAACAGTTTCTGTGCTATTAACCGCATAAGCGCGCACTTGTTTATCAAAGGACAAAGCCTTAACCAAATAATCACTCATCACAGTACACCTCTTAATTAGAAATATTTCTTTTATATATTAAATGCAAGCCTTTTAACGTCAAGTCATGGTCAACAATATCAATCATTTCCGTTTCTGATGAAATCAGATTAGCTAATCCACCGGTGGCAATAACAGTCGGTTTCTTTTTACTCTTCTCAAATATCCTGTTAACAATTCCCTCAACTTGTCCCACAAATCCAAATAAAATTCCTGCCTGCATCGCCGCCACTGTATTTTTGCCAATAATATCATCTACATGTGTGATTTCAATACGTGGAAGTTTGGCGGCTTTTGAGTACAATGCCTCTGTTGAAATACCGATTCCTGGAGCAATCACACCGCCTGTATACTCGGCTTGTTCATTGATATAGCAAAAAGTGGTCGCAGTTCCAAAGTCCACGATAATTAGCGGACTTCCATATTCATGGATTCCCCCTACTGCATTCACGATCCTGTCTGCCCCCACTTCGCGGGGATTTTCATATTTTATATTCAATCCTGTTTTAATCCCGGGTCCAACAACCAAAGGTTTTACTTTAAAATATTTTTTACACATTTTTTCCAATGTAAACATAATAGGAGGGACAACTGAAGAAATGATGATCCCGTTAATGTGGTCAAAGCGGATTCCCACATGCTCGAAAAGAGATTTAATCACCATACCATATTCATCTTCAGTTTTATGCCGGTTTGTTTCGATCCGCCAATGGTATTTTAAATAATCATTGTCATAAACACCGAGGACAGTATTTGTATTCCCTACATCCAAAACAAAAATCAACCTTCTCACCAACTTTTTACAAGACTGTTTTCTTCACACATCATACCATTAAAGCCCTTCGGCCTAAATAATAAAAACGAAAGGCACGCTGTCTTAGGCGAAATTTGATGAAAGAGTTCCTCAGCCACCACAGCATAGCTACTCACTCCAATTACATCGTGAAAAACTTCGCGATAAGGGAAGCATATGCTTCCTTAAATAAGCCACATCCTCCACTTAATCCTTGCGCCGATGAAGCCTGGCCCTACGTTCTGTCGCTTCACCCGTACTAGCACCTCCTGTGCGTCGTAGCTTGAATCTTAAAATATTTCATCTAATTTTATACTTTCTTACCCTAGAACAAAAGACAAACGCCCGATCATCAACAAAAAAGGCCGATGCAGACTTGTCCGAGACGAAGCAAAATCCGCTGTTCGCCAAAACTCAGTCTAATTTTATGCTTTTTTACTGAAGAAAAAAGACACCGATATATATCAGTGTCTTCATATAGTCTAAACTCTATGATCCGAGTCCGAATCTTTAGGATCGGAAGGCTTTGTTGGCCCCATTTTTTTAGGAGGAGCAAGCGGATCTTCCGGACGCTGTTCATCAATAGCTAATGGATCGCTTTCCTCTTCCTTAGGTTGAAGCGTCACTTTGGGCTCTTCACGGTCTTGATCTTCATCACCTGAGTTCAAAGATACCACAGAGCGATCCGGAAGCTTTCCGGTATCGAACAGGCTTCTGATTTGTTCCGCATCCAAAGTTTCCACATCTAACAAGGTTTGGGCAATTAATTCCAGCTTGTCACGATGCTTCGTTAAAATCTCTTTAGCACGTGCATAACATTCTTTAATGATACGCTGGATTTCTTGGTCTATTTCAAAAGCAATGGCATCTGAATAGTTTTGCTCATTATGCAAATCTCTGCCAAGGAATACTTGGCCGCCCTGAGCCTGGCCGAATTGTAGCGGACCAAGCTTATCGCTCATTCCGTATTCGGTTACCATCTTACGGGCGATATTCGTTGCACGCTGGAAGTCATTATGAGCTCCAGTAGACACTTCTCCAAATGTAATCTCTTCCGCTACCCGACCACCAAGCAAACCTGTAATTTTATCAAGCAATTCTGGCTTCGTCATAAAATAACGGTCTTCTTTAGGAAGCATAACGGCATAACCGCCTGCCTGCCCTCTTGGAACAATTGTCACCTTATGAACAACATCAGCCTCATCAAGAACCAATCCAATAACGGTATGTCCGCCTTCATGGTAGGCAACAATGTTTCTTTCTTTTTCGGAAATAACCCTGCTTTTCTTGGCTGGTCCTGCAATAACCCTATCTGTCGCTTCATCGACATCCGTCATATCAATCATCTTTTTATTTCGACGGGCTGCAATCAAAGCAGCTTCGTTCAACAGGTTTTCTAAGTCAGCACCTGAGAATCCTGGTGTCCTCATAGCGATTGCTTTAAGGTCAACTGAACCATCAAGCGGTTTGTTTCTCGCATGAACCCTAAGAACTGCTTCCCTTCCGTTAACATCCGGGCGATCAACCGTAATTTGACGGTCAAAACGGCCTGGGCGCAGTAGAGCCGGGTCAAGGATGTCTGGGCGGTTGGTGGCTGCAATGATGATAATACCTTCGTTTTCACCAAATCCATCCATTTCAACGAGCAACTGGTTCAATGTCTGTTCCCGCTCGTCATGTCCCCCACCGAGACCGGCGCCACGTTGGCGACCGACAGCATCAATTTCATCTATAAAAATCATACACGGTGCATTTTTCTTCGCATTTTCGAACAAATCACGAACCCTGGACGCACCGACACCTACAAACATTTCAACAAAGTCGGAACCACTGATTGAGAAGAACGGAACCCCAGCTTCCCCGGCAACCGCCCGCGCAAGCAAGGTTTTACCTGTTCCTGGTGGTCCAACTAGCAGAATCCCTTTCGGAATCCGTGCCCCTAAATCAGAGAACTTTCTTGGGTCTTTTAAAAAGTCTACTACTTCCACCAGTTCCTGCTTCTCTTCATCAGCACCCGCTACATCTTTAAAGCGGACTTTCTTCTTCTCTTCACTATAAAGCTTCGCCTTGCTTTTTCCAAAGTTCATGACACGGCTTCCGCCACCTTGTGCCTGATTGAGCAAGAAGAAAAATAAAATAAAGATGATGATAAACGGGATGATGGTTGTAAAGAAAGATACCCAACCACTTGTTTCTTTTGCCGGCATAACTTCAACCTCAGATGCAGCAGCATCAATCCTGTCAAGCATTGCCGGGTTATTCATCACATAGGTTATGAAACGCTCGCCTTCTTTGGCGTTTTTCAATTGACCAACGACTTCATAGACGCCTCTTTCAGGCTGTATGGAAAATTCCTTGATATCACCATTTTCCAAGTGTGTGATAAATTTTTTATACGTTATATTATTTGTCGTTTCATTGGTATTGTTGAACCAACTGACAATACCGATGAGTACGAGAAAAATAAGTAAATAAAAGATTGTGTTTCTAAAGATCCGGTTCATCCCTAGCCTCCTCCCACGGTCAAAAAACTATATTCAATAGTATCATAGTCATTTCCGACTTTACAACAAATCTCCACTGCAATTTTGTTTCTCATTCATTAATTTTCATTATTGCCATATACCTCTGGTTTCAAAACCCCTATATAAGGAAGGTTCCGGTACTTCTCCGCATAATCGAGCCCGTAACCTACAACAAACGCATTTGGAACAACAAAACCCACATAGTCGGCTTTCACATCTGCTTTTCTTCCTTCAGGTTTATCAAGCAATGTCACTATTTTGATCGACTTTGCTTTCCTGTAGCGGAATAACTCCACAAGATAACTCAGAGTAACACCACTATCAATGATATCCTCAATAATCAAAATGTCTCGACCTTCAACTGGCGTATTCAAATCCTTTAAGATTTTCACTTCTCCAGAAGAGGTTGTGGACATACCGTAACTCGAAACATCCATGAAATCCATTTCCAAATAAGTATCGACCCTTTTCAACAGATCTGCCATGAATGGCATGGCCCCTTTTAAAACACCAATGACAAGTGGAAAACGGCCATCGTATTCCTCCGTGAGTTGAGCTCCAAACTCCCGGATTTTCTCATCAATCTCTTTTTCCGTAATCAATACTCTTTCAATGTCATTTTTCATTGGCTATGCTGCCCTCCAGAGGTTCTGTAGTACAATATATATCGATGTCCATGGCCTTGAGGTCCTACATCATATAAGGATTTTTTCAATCCTGGAACCCATAGTATCTGATTTCGCTGGTCGGTTATGACCGGCCAGCTATCCCGCTGGAATCTGGGGATTTTTTCATCAATGAACAAATTTTTTAATTTTTTCGTTCCTTCCAATCCTTTGGCCTTGATCCGATCTCCTGGCCTTCGGGTCCGTATAATGAGTGGGAGCTTTAAATCATTCTCCTTCAAATAGATAAAATCTTCATCATCGCCTGCAAAGGCACCTAATGCATTTTCCAAACGGACCATCCCTCCATCCGGAAGGAGGATTTCCTGTCCAACACTGATTTCATATTCGTAATCTTGTGCCGGTTTCATTTCCTCAAACGTAAAAACACAATTATCATAGGATCGAAGGACATTTAATCCAAGAGGGAGGTTCAGCTTTTCCGAAGGGTTTTCCCCTTTCAAAAGCTTCCCAATCAATCCAACATGCCAAGCAGTTACATGGGTTATATTTTTCTTATAAAGATAGCTTAATATTAGATGAATCCCCCTTCTTTGTAAAGGCAAAGGCATTTGTAAAAAAGAGCGAATATCTAACCGGATCTTTCCATTTTCAAAATCAGTTACTGCCTTGATTTCACGTTCAGCCAGCATTTCCAAATAAGCTTCATCTTCCAGTAGTTCTTCGCTGAATCGCTGAAAATGTTCATGAACTTGTTGGTTTTCCCGCTTGAGGGCCGGCAGCACATCCATTCGAAAACGATTCCTTGTGTAGGATGGTTTATCATTGCTGGGGTCAATTCTAGGCTCTAATTGGTGAGAAGCGCAGTATTCTTCGATTTCCCTTCTATTCACTCCGAGAAGCGGGCGAATCAATTCTCCGTTGCAAAACCGCCTTGTTGACTGGATTCCGGCACGCGACTTGCCGCTGCTCCCCCTCGTTAAGCGCATGAGGATTGTTTCCACTTGATCATCTGCATGCTGCGCAACAGCAAGTTTATCTGCACCAAGCTCCTTCATTACAGTTTCAAAAAAACGGTAACGATACTCCCTCGCAGTCTCCTGCATACCTTTATTCTCCGTCTCCATTTTCTTTTTGATATCGATGGAGGCTGCCTTCAATTCTAGTCCATTCTGCTCGCAGTAGGCTTTTACGTATTCCAGATCCTGAGCAGATTCCTTCCCCCGGAGCATATGGTCTACATGGACGACCACCAAACTAATGTCGAAAAGCCCCTGTCTTTTTACAAAAAAATCGAGCATGGCCATTGAATCGGGTCCTCCAGATACAGCAGCCAGGACAAGGTCTCCGCTGTCTAATAACCGGTGTCTTTTAATAAAGTTCAATGTCTTTTTCTCAAAGTCCAACATCAGGTCATCTATTCCCCTACTTGTATAGTACGTGTTCAAAAATTTGTCAAATCTAGAAGGCAACACAGAAATAGCGGAAACTCCGCCTTTCCTCTATAAATAAAAATGCTTATTTATATCCATTAGTTTACCATTTTCACGAAGGAACCTCACGAAACTTCCCCTCTATAATAAAAATAAATATATGTATAAGCCGTACAAAAATGACGTAATCAGCAAAACACCCGCAGTCTCATGCATCGAACTCCTTTTTCTCTGGCTTTTCTGCTTTTTTCTTGAGTGCAATTGGGATCTAGAATTCCGGATGGAGAGCTTTCTAAGCAATTCATTTTTCATCTCTCCGGCATTTTGGTATTTCCCTTCAAGCGCTTTAAGCAACACTGGTTCAAAACTGTGAATCTCCGAGTCCCTTTTAATCATTTCCTTTAATTGAGCCAGCCCGTTTCCCTTTCGTGTAAACCTGCCCGGATAATATATATTGATCATGAGCATCGCTGTTGAAAAAATATCGTAGGAAGGCTCTGCCTTTCTGGATCCCAATCCCCAGTAGCCTCTGTCAAAAAATTCCGTGAACTCCTTAATTGAACGCCCTTCTTTTGTTGTTCCTCCTACATCTATACAGCGAATCCTTGTCCTCGGAGGAGATACAATGAGATTTTCAGGCTTCAGATCACCGAAAACCCAGCCTTGCTTATGCATCTGCTCCAAAATATCCAACAGTTGCACAATCAGTATCCCTGCCCAATGTCGACCTTTGCGACGAATGAAGGTGAGCAGGTCATCCCCCTCGATATACTCCATTACATAAAAGGGGATCGGCTTTCGATTTCCTTTTTCCCAGTCATCCACATCCAAGAAAGAAGGTCCAAGGACTGGCCCCCGGACCTTTGAAAAAGCTTTGAGCACATTTACTTCCGATATGATGGACATGCTGTCATCGCTCATTTTCAACGCAACATCACCATCTTTTCCTTTTGCAAGATAGACAACACCGTTGGCCCCGCTGCCCAATTTCTTGATGATGGTATAATGCTGACCATGCCATTTGCCTCCTACAACAGTCCCCAGCGAAAAGTTACATTGTTTCATCCAGGAATTGTTCTTCATCTCTTAGGAAAAGCCCCCTTAGTGAGCGGTTTTTTTCAAAAGAAGCGACAGCCTCACGAAGCGCTGGTCCTGTAGGTGTAACCCCGCCTGCAGCCAATTTTGGAAACAAATTGGTCAACTTATCAAGCTGAGGTGTCCAATCCAACAGCCTGCTCACTTCCTCTCGTTTGCCAGGGAAAACATAGACAGAATAAGAATTTTTCCCTGAACGCGCATTCAAACTCAAAGACAGATCAAGTAGCGCCTCCTGAACAGTCGGTAGCTTGAATTTCATGCTGGCACTAGTATCAATCAGAACCAGAACCTCCAAGTCAGATGTTTCGCCCAGTTCATCTACTACCTCCATCACTTCTCCCCTCTGGTCAGGAGGAAGCTCTTCAAGAGATGTATCACTCCCCAAGATTTGCCGCAGCTCCCGATTCACAACTCCTTGTATGGTCTGTGTCATTGCTTTTCGTGTAACCATTTGAACGGTTTCAGATAAGACTTTCGCATAAACAATTTGACTGATTCCGCCGCCGGCCATCGCAATTCCTTCGATTTCTGCCATTCCTTTTTCATCTATTGAATCATTTTCCAACACGCCAATCACATTTACGGTAATGCCTTTTTCCTGTGCCAATGATGCCATGGCTACCGGATCTTCCCCCTGATTAGAACATCCATCTGTAATAAGTAATATTTGTTTTAACGTACCTTTCTTCACATTCATTTCCTCCATTTCCGTTCGCGGCTATTAGCCGTCTGATCTGCTATCATCCTCGCCGGATCAGGAGGTTTTTATACCGGGGTCAGACCCCTATCTTGAACTAGCTTGCACCAGATAATCTAGATGCTTTATTTCGAACGGGGATTGCTGCCCATTTAGGTGTGTTCCGCTTTATTTCTGCCGTGACGATCGTCATATCATCTTGTATGACCCCTGAACGAGTCCGGATCACCTCTTCCATGATGAGATCGGAAATAGCTTGTGGATCACTCGTCTGCAACTCTTTCAGCTTTCTTTTCATCCATAATTCGTAATTCTCCACATGCTTCGGACCCTCAAATACGCCATCGCTCATCATAATAATCAAATCTCCATCTCGAAGCTGTTCCGTAACGACATCAAAGTCAAATTCCTCCAATATTCCGATCGGCAAATTACTCGTTTCGATTTTTTTAATTTTATTCCCCCTTTTGATAAAGCTCGGTGTAGATCCTATTTTTAGAAACTTGGCTTCAATTGTCTGCAAATCAATCATGGCCAAGTCCAGGGTTGAAAAAATTTCATCATCAGTTCTTAAAGATAAGACAGAATTGATTGATTTTATTGCTACCTTTTCCTCAATGCCCGACTGAAGAATCTTTTGTAAAAGCTTCAATGTTTCATTGCTTTCTTTATGAGCCCTCTCTCCGTTGCCCATACCGTCACTTATGGCAAGTGCAAATTTCCCTCCCCCCAGTTCAATCGTTGAATAGCTGTCACCTGAAAGAAAACCTCCTCCTTTGGCTGCGTGGGCTACCCCTGTCTCGACCACATAGGCTTTGGCGGATCGCATAGTCACGTAATGATACCCATCTGCAAATTCGGCATCTTCCTTATTCTGAACAACGACTGTTTCGCCCATGATGTCCGAAATGAGTGGGGCAATTAGTTTTTCACATTCCCCATTTCCGTACCAGTCCGGAATCATCACATCAATATCAATGCTGCCGGCTTCCAGGTTGTAAATTTCTACATATTCAATATCAACACCAAAATCCTGCAGGGCGTTCAAAAGCATTTCTTCCTGCTTGTGATGGTTATTCTGTTCGCGCTTAATTTCTCTTGCAAAGTCTCCCATTACTTCAGAAACGCCTAAAAGCTGTTCCGCCACAAGCTTCCTGCTTTCCTGGACCTGACGTTTCAACTTTTGGTTCGCTTGATAAACCGCCAATTCCTGATGGATGACGTTCTTTACAGCTCCTGCTTTGTTACAATGCTTTTCCAACTGGTGATGAACCGGCCTTGGCAGCACCCCCGATTCTTCATCTATTTCATGCATAATATTTTTCATCAGGTCATATGTTTTATCAAAGTGCTCTCCCCAGCATTTATCTTTTCTGAAACACATCTGGCAGGTTTTCTCAGTAACATTGCTCAAAAATAAGTCAAATTCTTGTTCGTCATCAACGGACTCCTTCCATTTTTCCGGTTCAGAAAAGCTATCCGAAAGCGCTTCAAAAACAGAGGAGAACTGTTCCACTCTCCGAACGGTGATGTCACGGACTTTTCTCGCATATTGTTGCTGATCCTGTGCATATTCAGCTGTGCCTGGAATATGTCGGGCAAGCTTTTCTATCAAAGAATACGGGGTAAGGAATAAGAGAATAACTGCGATAGATGATTCATACATAGTTATTGCTAGGACTCCGTTTTCCTCTCCATATATGCCAACTAGCAAAGTAGCCACAAGAAGCCCTATCGCTGTGCCAGCCCGTTTTCCTTCCTTAAGCAGTCCCCCCAACAAGCCAGCAAATGCAAGTAGACTCATTTGAAAAAAGCTGGCCATGCTTGCAAGGCTAAAAATGAGCCCTGTCACAACACCAACGGTAGAACCGACAGTGGCACCAGCTGTAAAAGCAAATAGGATAACGAGATACCTGGATAAAATATGTTCAATGGACAAGCCGTATATGGCCCAGCCAATTGTTCCCGTCATGACAGATGCCAACATAATAATTAAGCTGATGACTTCCTCCGTCTTTAACGCCTTCGCTCTTTTTCCTGCTGTCAGAAAAGGAGTGCTTTGAATGAAGATAAAGACAAGAACCAACGATAAACCAGCTTCTACAGCTGCCATGAGAGCATCATAGTTTGTAAAAACCTGCCCATTTCCAGCATAAATGAAAAGGCATTTGGTAAAGAGGGAAATAAAGAATACATAATAAGGCAGCGCTTTAATTGGCATGGCGTGCAGTCTTTCCAGCAAACGAAAGCTTACAAGAAAAATAGCGCAGGCGGAAAAAATAAATAGAGTATTTCCTATGGATATGGTCAGAGAACCAGCCAACAGGCCAAATAACACAAGAGGGGCGCTTTTCCTTCTTGTCATAAAAATAGCTGCAAAAAATGGCAAAGCGAACGGAGTCAACTGCGACAAGATCAACGCTCGTCCAAGCAAGACGCTGACAATTAGCAGCGCAAGCCCTTTTTGAAGAAACAAATACTCCACCTTCTGCTGGAGTCTCTTTAATCCTGTAGAAAAATCAAGGTCTGTCCCTTGCAAATTTGCAGTCCCGACGGATTCGACGATACTTTGATCTCCCTTTTCCATTTTTCATCTCTCCCCGCAAATAAATAATTGCTTCCCATTATAAGGGGGCATATCCTAAAACTTTGTCACTTTAAAGGATATGTGTCCAAGTTTCGTTCGACTAATTCGGGCAATAAGAGAAGCAATAAACTTTGAAAGTCGAGCAAGGGAAAGGAGAGTCGAAAGGGCTCAAAAGGGAAGGATTTATTAGAAGAAAGATTTTGATAGGTAAAATAACAGTGATAGCGCCTTGCTCATCGATGTACAGACTGGACTGCTTCCGATGAGATAAAGGAAAAAGAAAAACGCAGAAAGACTATTTATCGGCGCAGAACCTTGAGGAAAGCGTAGTATAGCTTAATCCTTCGCCTATGACTCTCGCTGTCAGACAAACAAAGCACTTTTTTCAAAACTCAAAAAAAGCGAAAGAACTTTTCATCGTTCTTTCGCTTTTTGCTCTTCATATGGAATAAGTCCGGTGGTATGCTTTTCTTTACCTCGTCAGGACCGTCAGGTCTATACGTTAAAGAGACAGCAAGTTAACCTTTCCTGGAGCCACGTCCACCTCGTTTAGACTCGGTATGGCGTTTTAAAGATGACAACCGATCTTCGCTTTCTTTCAAGAAGCGATTCATCTTTTGCTCGAAACTTTCCTTTGGACGAAAATCGTTCGCTCTTCCTTGTCTTGCACGGGAAGGAGACTGAGGCTGATCTTTGGCCTTGCGGATTGAAAGCCCAATTTTTCCATCCTTCTCAACATTTAAGACCTTTACAAGCACTTCTTCGCCAACTTTTAAGTGCTCATTGATATCTTTAACATAATTGTCGGCTACTTCACTAATGTGAACAAGTCCTGTCGAGCCCCCGGGCAACTCAACAAACGCCCCAAAATGAGTGATGCCTGTAACCTTACCTTGTACCTTGCTGCCTACTTCAATCGACATAAAAAAATTTATCCTCCTTAAAGTGTTTACAAAAATAAACCTTACTTTATATTATAGCGAAGTTCTAAAAAAAGTGTCAATATGAGCCCTTATCAAATGCGCCTTAGCGTATTTGCGCCCAGATTTTATCGGGCTTTCGCTCGATAAATTCCCCCTGAAAATCTGTGGCATCCGCCGGAGGCTTTAACTTTATTCAGCCTGGGTTTGAACCCCCGCTGATTGGAATACCAACAGGCATTCATCTAACCACTTACAGAAGTGGGAGACTTCTGCTGAATAAAGTTAATCCTTTTCTTTGTCTTTCTCTTTTGGAATGTTAAAAATGATTTCACCTTTATCAGAAAGGAAATATTCACTTCTGGCAAGCTTCGCAATATATTCATCATCATTTAGTTTCAAAATCTCGTTCTCAAGCATCAATTGCCTCTTCTCAAGTTTAGCCAATTTTGCTTCCGCCAGAGCTTTCTCTTCCTTCTTTGCCTCCAAGGCAGACTCCCTTGAAACCAAGGTTGAAATCAGCAAAATGCAGATTACAATGGTGAATACGAGGAAAACGGACAAGCGTCGGACCAATAGTTTCCGCCTTCTGACTGTCGAACGTGCAGAAGCCTCTTGTTCCATCAAATATTTATTTTCAAGTGTAACAGTTTTTTTTGGCCTAACACCCATCCATAAGCCTCCTATCTCTTTTTTTGAAAAAAATTTATCGCTTTGATGATTATATTCTTGCTACTTTCTAAATATCCTGCTACTGTTTTTCGCAATTGGGCGAAAAATATTTTCACTGATTCAGGTATGACCTTATTCAACATCCATATAAATGGCTTAAAAACAGTCTTTATCACCCATTTTACCATTATCCAGACAATTTTTACAAGAGACAATAAGAGGCCGAATACATAAAGAATAATAGCAACGATCAGAAGGTACAATCCTCTAAAGGGCTTGTACACCAATAAATAAGCCGTCCTGTATATCAATCTGGCAATGGACTTGATCAATTGGATCAGTGATTCCAGTAGCTTCAGATAAATTTTTTTGAAAAGAGCCTGATAAGCTGAAAAACCGCATAGGAGTGCCAATAAAAGATAAAATCGCACCTCCCCGTAATTGACCAAAAAAAGAACATAAAAGATAAGGGCCCCTTGTATGAACCAGAACAGGAGATCATTCAAAAAGACAATCCATCTTTTTCTTTTCCCCCGCTTCAAAAAGCGCTGGTACGTATCAAGCGTAGCACCAAAGAGGCTTCCCATTCCGATCATGGCAAGCAGCGTATAAAATTGAACAGGAAGACTCATTTGAACAACTTGCCAAAGAATCCTTTAGCTTTGCCTCCATCGTGATCATCAAGGTAAACAATATCATAGACTTTCCCTTTGATAGATACGATGCCTTTATCAACATCCAGATTTTTCATTTGCAGGCTGTGTCCCCGGATTGCCAGAAATCCCATAACCGTTTCAAGTAGAAATTCCTCATTATCAAAGCTCTCTACCTGCTTTACACCCGTAATATCAATTAATCTGCGGCCCCGCATCACCAGATCATGATCAGGCACAGTCCCTTTTCCAGCTTGATTTTGATCGTAATATTGGCTCATCTTCATCCCTCTTTTTCGCACAGATTTTATACATATTTATGTCTCGAGGGAAGCGAATAGAACAAGCCCTTGCACATCTAATTCCGCGGACCAAAAAGAATCACGGCCACACCTATCAAGCAGATACTGGCACCTGCCCAATCATATAGATCAGGTGTCTTTTTATCGATTCCCCACCCCCATAAAATGGATAGAATGATAAACACACCACCGTATGCCGCATATACACGTCCAAATGTTGGAAATGCCTGAAAAGTGGCAATCACACCGTAGAGGGCCAAAGTCGCTCCTCCTAGGACACCCCAATACAACGGCTTGCCCTCCCGCAGCCAAAGCCAGATCAGATAACCTCCGCCAATCTCGGCAATACCTGCTAACACAAACAAAATAATCGCGTGTAACATCCAGATCAGTCCCTTTTCATGAAATAAAAAAATCGAGTGCTTTCCATCGGCACCCGATTTTCTGTCATCATTCTTCCTTTAATCGCTCTTCCTTTAACAGACGGTACATACTTGCCGCATCTTCTTTCTTCGTGGAATCCTGAAGTTCTTCCACTTGGACTGTGACAATTTTTTGGCCAAAGCGAATGGAGAGCTCATCTCCCACTTTCACATTGGAGCTGGCCTTCGCCTGCTGTCCATTGATTGAAATTCTTCCCTTATCCGCAACTTCCTTGGCAAGAGGACGTCTTTTAATTAACCGTGATACTTTTAAAAATTTATCCAGCCGCATCGTTGCCACTTTACTCACCCTCTATTTCCCTTGTTTTTTTGCTTCATCCCAATATAAATCTAATTCCTCCAATGAAAAATCATCAAATGGCCGCCCGCTTTTCCTTACTTCCTCCTCGATGAAAGCGAAACGTCTGTAAAACTTCTCATTGGCTGCCTGTAGTGCCTCCTCAGGATGGATTTTGGCAAGACGAGCCACATTAACGACTGCAAAAAGAAGATCTCCCATTTCCTCTAATTGACGCTTCTTTTCTTGTTTCGCCAGTACTTCCTCAAATTCCTTTGTTTCCTCTTTCACTTTTTCCATAGCTTCTCTCGCATGATCCCAATCAAAGCCAACCTTCGCTGCAGACTTTTGAACTTCATAAGCACGAAGTAAAGCCGGAAGTCCTTTTTCAGTTTGGTCAAGAAGGGAGTCACTGTTTTTTTGCTCCCCTTTTTCTTCCGCTTTAATTTGTTCCCAGTTCTTAATGACTTCATCTGCATTGTCTGCTTTTATTCCTCCAAATACATGAGGATGCCTGCGAATCATTTTTCTCGAAATGCCCTCAAACACATCTTCAATGGAAAACATACCCTCATCCTCGCCGATTTGCGCATGTAGCATCACTTGCAGCAACACATCCCCAAGCTCTTCGATCATGTTATCAATATCATCGCGGTCAATGGCATCAAGCAGCTCATATGATTCTTCTATCAAATATTTTTTCAAAGATAAATGCGTCTGCTTTTTGTCCCAAGGGCATCCTTCTGGTCCACGCAGATCAGCGATGACCTCCCTTAATGTGGAAAACTCTTTTAAAGAAAGCTCCCTTGATATAATCGGAGGAACATATACACTCGTTAAATTATCCAAGAAAGGCTGTCTATCCAATTCATACAATGGAAGAGTCCTAATCTTCTCGTTGGAACTTCCTGCTGCTGTCACAACGGTGATTTCATAATCGTCCGGGTATTTTTCCATCAATTTGAGCTTGACATCCGAAGCAATCATTTGATCATATACCTGTGCAATGATAACGTGCTGGGAGATTTGTACATCCCCCCGCTTCATCATTGTCCCATCCAGTAGTTGAAAACCATCAATAGGATCTACACGAACGGCAGTGAACAAAGCATCCAAAAAGCTTTGTCCTCCTTCGACCGTTACATTAATTCCGCGTGCAGCACTCCTTTCCAATAAAAGTTGGACCGTTTTTTCAGCAATCAAAGGATGACCAGGCACCGCGTAAACAATATCTCTTTTAGCTGCTTTCTCAAGAAGCGACTCCGTAATTTCTTCATAGACCGCCTCGAATTGATCGTGTTTTTCATATATATCGTCAAAGGAAGAATAAGTAACCCCTTCTGCTTCCAGTTGTTTGATAACTGGATGCTCCTTTGTTCTTAAAAATAAATGATCTGTTTCTTTCAATCGTTTATAGATACCAAGAGGAAGCTGGTCCAGATCTCCTGCACCCAGTCCCGCCACTCGAATACTATTCATCACTTTTTCCCCCTTTCTTTTTTTCCAATCCGAATGAATCTTTTAAGCTTGGAATAATACGGAATGTGATTGGCTTCCTCTTCCGTAAACAAGTTCATTTGTATCATGACCACAAGATAGGCAAGTCCCCCTATCGCCACACCTGTTAAAGCAACCATCGCATTGGAAAGACGCCCCTGCATATCCATCTGTTGAAAAATAAACAGCCACATTTGCAAAACTATGGTCATCGCAGCTGCTGCCGATATAAGGCGGGGAACTGAATGCCAAAGAACGGATTGAATAGAGAAAAAATTTTTCAATTTCAACATAATGAACAGGCAGACTACTAGCAAACCAAAGACTGTCGCCCAAGCCGCTCCTGCCAACCCATAGATAGGGACGAGGACAAGATTTCCGAAATACTTGCACATGGTTCCCAACAGTATATATTTAGCCGGTACCATCATTTGTCCAAGTCCTTGTAGAACCCCAGATAAAGTGATAATAATTGACGCCAATAAAATAGCCGCTGCTAATACAGCCAGAACGCCTGAACCATCTGCATTTTTAAAAAGCATGATATTAGTCGGCTTTATGATATTCATCAGCCCAACAGCTGCACCCAATCCGACAGCCAGACTGACCTTAAACGTTGTCATCACTTTCTTTTGAAGAATCTCTGTATTCCCTTGCGTCCAGGCTGTCGTCACTGCTGGGATAAGCGCCAGTGACATCGAAGTAGCCACAACGGTACCAAGCTGAATAAGCGGTTGCCCCCGATCGAAAACGCCTTTCAATGACTTCGCCTCTTCCATTTGCCAGCCTGATTGTACAAGAAGCGTATATAAGTTCAACGAATCGACCAATTGGAACAAAATTAAAAGAAGACCACTGAAGCAAATAGCCGTACCATAGATAACTACTATTTTTCCCACAGACAGTAATTCCCGTATTGAAACGCGCTGAAAAGAAAATACATTCAACCCTGTTTTTCGAACATACCTACTCATTACAATAAGACCGGCAACCCCGCCAATCACTGCTCCTGTCCAGGCTCCACGCCCTGTTTCATAAAGAGAGAAGCCCCCGTTCACAAGAAAATAGGAAATGATCAAAATGGCTGCCACCCTGATGAACTGCTCCGTAACCTGGCTAACCGCAGTCGGGGTCATATTTCCACTTCCCTGAAAAGCTCCCCTCCATACGGAAAGAAACGGTAATAGCAAAAATGGAAAAGCGATGACTTGAATCACAGGTGCAAGCAAGGGGTCCCCCATCCAGCCGGCGATTGCGTTGGCACCGAAAAATACAAACAGAAAGAGAGTGATTCCAACAATGCACAAAACAATAAATATTGTTTGTAATGTCCGTTGCAAATCTGCTTCATTTTCAGCAGTTTTTTTCGCTACAATCCTCGAAATAATCACCGGAAAACCGGAAGCTGCCAGAACAGAAGCAATGCCGTACAACGGATAGACCTGCTGATATATGTAAAAGCCCGTGTCGCCAACAATATTTTGAAAAGGGACGCGGTATACCGCGCTTAAAATCTTAATGATGAAAGCTGCTAACGTCAAAATAACAGCGCCTTTCATCAATTGTCGTGAATCATTCGGCAAGCTCTCCCTCGCCTTTCTACATAATTTCATCCGGAAGCAATTATACCACACTGGATTCGTCAACGAGTGATCGCTAAAAACAGAATCCACGCGATTATACCGGATTTCGCTTGAGGAATAGATATCCCCAAAATATCGCCAACAAGATCTTCCCCATTGCCGCCAGGATATGATGCTTTGCTGCTTTATTAAGTAAAGACCTCTACAAAATAAAATTAAGGCAAATGCCCATTTTTTGCTGCTTCCAAGTGCGATTATGAGGTTCCCATTAAAAATGGGTACAATTGGCGAATATAACTACCTTCACAAAATGCAAAATCAGCCGAGAAAAAACGACAAACTGTTTTTCCTTCGACTGATTCATTTGGGGGCTTTTGAGACAGCCCTTTCCTTTTATCAAATGCGCCTTGGCGTATTTGCGCCCAGATTTTATCAAGCTTTCGCTCAATAAATTCCCTCTGAAAATCTGTGGCATCCGCCGGAGGCTTTAACTTTATTCAGCCTGGGTTTGAACCCCTGCTGAATGGAAAACCAACATGCATTCATCTAACCACTTACAGAAGTGGGAGACTTCTGCTGAATAAAGTTAAAATATTAGTTCAAGATTCCATTTGCCTTGCCAAAAAGCTTGCCGCAGTTTCAGCCGATTTTTGTTCAACTTCCCCGATGGTCTTATCTTTGGAGAAAATGACAACCGCGCCGATAGGATCACCGCTTGCAATGATAGGTGCAATCGCATAAGAAGCAATCTCTTCCTCTACGCCTTCTACAAGAGCCAAGGTGCCAGCGGTAGTTTCCAGCTTAGACGTTCTGTTAGCCATAGCCTGCTCAATCATTTCACTGTTATTTTTGTTCATGTAATCCTTTTTCGAGCTGCCGGCTACAGCTATAACTGCATCCCTGTCACAAATTAAGACAGAGCTGCCAAGACTGTCAAACAATGCTTCACCATATTCTTTTGCAAAATCACCCAATTCATTAATTGGGGAATATTTTTTAAGTATGACTTCTCCTTCGCGATCTACAAAGATTTCAAGCGGATCTCCTTCCCGAATTCTGAGTGTCCTTCGAATTTCTTTCGGTATCACTACTCTTCCCAGATCATCAATACGACGAACTATTCCTGTTGCCTTCATCACAAAGTTGCCTCTCTTTCATCAGATGATTTCCGGAATATCCAAAATTGAACTTGAGGGAGCCTATTTTAAGATCCCTTTTCACTATTCCTGCAAATACTTCTTTTTCAACCCATTGCCTTGCGTTGTTGGAAATAGTATCTTTCAAAAAAATAGGTTCTATTCATAAACTGCTCATTTTTGGGTCAAATTTCTTTTTTTAGCTTTTTCTGATGAAAAGAGTGCCTCATTTTGGCAGGTTCGTAATGAAAGTCCTGTTAGTAAGACCGTTTTTAATAATTCTGCTCACGCCGACATATAATCATAAATCCTTCATAGTGTCGATACTCCACTTAATCAAACCTTAAACAATCGCTTCCGTTTTTTTGGCAGTAGTCAATTCTTTAACGATATCCATGACAATGGACAACCATTCATCTGATGCCAGACGGCTGATTTGCAAAGTAATTTTCAATCGGTTGCCCTCCATGCCAAGACCCACAATCCGGCCATGTGCGTTCGTTACCTGGAATACTTTTCGTCCATCAATCTCATTTGTACCTTCCTCCGAGAAATAAATCACAATCTCACCTTTGGACTGCTTGATTGATTCAAGTTTACTAAAACGAGCATGTACTTTCATTTCGGCGACTGAAAACAAATATCCTACTTGCTCCGGATAATCACCAAAACGATCGATCATTTCTTCCTTAAGCTCATCTACTTCTTCCATTGATTCTACATTGCGGAATCGCTTATACATTTCAATTTTTTGCTGACTGTCAGAAATATAGACATCTGGAATATAAGCATCCAAATCCAATTCCACTTCAAAGGATGGAGCCATGTCAGAAGAAGCGTCTCCCTTACGCTGTTCGATCGCCTCTTTCAGCATTTGGGAGTATAAGTCAAATCCAACTGAATCAATAAATCCATGCTGCTGAGCTCCAAGAAGATTACCAGCGCCTCGGATGGATAAATCTCGCATGGCAATTTTAAAACCTGATCCAAGTTCAGTGAATTCCTTAATGGCCTGGAGCCTTTTTTCTGCAATTTCGGTCAAAACTTTATCTTTGCGATACGTGAAATAAGCATAGGCTACCCGATTGGAACGACCGACCCGTCCTCTAAGCTGATACAACTGTGAGAGCCCCATGCGATCCGCATCATGAACAATTAATGTGTTGACACTCGGTATATCCACACCCGTTTCGATAATCGTCGTCGTGACAAGCACATCAAACTCTCCGTCCAAAAAGCTTAGAATGACAGATTCAAGCTCTGATTCTCCCATTTGTCCATGAGCATAGGCGACGCGTGCATCAGGGACAAGCATAGAAATTTCCTCCGCTTTCCTTTCAATATCCTCCACACGGTTATAAAGGAAATACACCTGTCCATCACGGGCAAGCTCACGTTCAATCGCTTCTTTTATAAACATCCCATTGTACTCCATCACATATGTCTGAACAGGAAAACGGTTTTCCGGTGGTGTCTCAATGACAGACAAATCCCGCACCCCGAGCATGGACATATGAAGCGTCCGCGGAATAGGTGTCGCCGTCAAAGTGAGTACATCCACATTTGTTTTTAACTGTTTAATTTTTTCCTTGTGAGTCACACCGAAGCGCTGTTCTTCATCCACAATGAGAAGTCCCAAATCTGCAAACTTAATATCTTTTGATAAAAGTCGATGGGTGCCAATGACAAGATCAATCGTCCCGTTTTTCAATCCTTTGGAGGTTTCCGTCTGCTGTTTTTTCGTCCTGAAACGGCTCAGCAGGCTAATATTGATAGGATGATCGTTAAATCTTTCCTTGATTGTTTCAAAGTGCTGTTGAGCCAAGATCGTCGTCGGAACAAGAATAGCTACTTGCTTTCCATCCATAATTGCTTTGAAAGCTGCTCGGATAGCGACTTCGGTTTTTCCATAGCCAACGTCTCCGCAAAGCAAACGATCCATCGGACGTTCCCTTTCCATATCCCGCTTGATTTCTACAATAGATCTTAACTGGTCATCTGTTTCTTGATAAGGAAAAGACAATTCAAACTCCCGCTGCATATCACTGTCAGGAGAAAATGCATACCCTTTTGTCGCTTCCCGTTCGGCGTATAGCTTTATCAGTTCATCGGCAATATCTTTGACCGATGACTCGACTCTTTTCTTAACTCGTTTCCAGTCGTTACCGCCCAATTTGTACATTTTCGGTTCTTTGCCCTCTGAACCGACATATTTTTGGACGAGCTCAATCTGGTCTACCGGCACGTACAAGGTATCGTTCCCCTGATAGGAGATATGCAGGTAATCTTTATGGACGCCTTTTAATTCCAGGGTTTCTATACCTAAATACTTACCAATACCATGATTGACATGAACCACATAATCGCCGACGTTCAACTCGGAATAGCTTTTGATCCGTTCAGCATTAGACAGCTTTTGCCGACGTTTCATTTTCCTCGTTTTCTTATTGAAAACCTCTTCTTCAGTTACCACAGCCAATTTTAATGACGGAAGCTCAAAGCCTGTATTCAAAGTCCCATTGACAATTTGGATGCCGGCAAATTTTCCGGGTTCCTCCACAATGGCGGCTTCCATACCATAATCCTGCAAAACAGACTGCATTTTTTGGCTCCGCTCTTCATCAGGGGCAAGGAAAACAACAGACATGTCATTTTTCCTCCAACGCTCTACCTCTGATGCAAGCAAGTGCATTTGTCCGTGAAAATTTTGCATAAGCTTGCATGGCACATTTGCAATATTTTGCGGACTCGTATTCGGAATATGCCGCAAAAATAATGATAAATAGATCCTTGGCAGTGGAGAATTAGCTAATAGTTCGTTCAAGGAGTGGGCAATCTCCATGTCATGGGTTATCTCCCCATGCTCCAGGACAGACATGAACCATTCCGCTTCTTCTTTTTCAAGGCGTTCATTCATTTCCTGGATTCGGCTTAACTCATCCAATATCAAAAGGGCGTCGCGAGAAACATAGTCTAGCAAACTTGCAGCTGGATCATAGGCCAATTGCATATATTTGAAAAATTGTTCGGGTTTTTGCCCATTTCTCATTTGTTCAATATCAGCTTTAATGTTTTGCATCAACTGTTCTTTTGTTGTATCTTTTTCTACCTTTTTTAATGAATGAGCCAAACTTTGTTCGAGCTTATCCGCTGCATGAACGAGCGTACTCGCATCAACAGGCGACTCGGTAGCTGGCCCAATCACAACGTGTGACAGTTTCTCTTTTGAACGCTGATCCTCAATAGAAAACGTTCGGATCGAGTCGACCTCTACATCAAAAAGCTCTATTCTAACAGGATCATCCTCAGTCAGCGGGTAAATATCCAAAATCCCGCCCCTGATACTGAATTCCCCCGGAGCACTGACCATATCGGCCCGGTTATAACCCATTTGCACTAGCAATGGCAATTCCTTTTCTAAATCCAACTTCCAACCGACTTCAATCTGAAGTTGCAGTTTCTTCCAAACATCTGTGGGCGGCAATTTTTTTCTAAGTCCTGCCATTGGCACGACAAAAACACCCTGGCGGCCAGAAACCATATGATTCAGTGTCTCAATCCGCTGTGATCTGAGCTCCGGACTCGCTACACCGAGTTCGGACGCAATCAGCTCATTTGCAGGGTATAAAAACAATTGATTTTCATCAACCAATTGTGTAAGGTCTTCATAAAGTTTTTGTGCTTGAAGCAAATTATGTGTAACAACAATAAGTGATTTGTCTGTTTCTTTTGCAGCCGCCGCTATTAACAAAGCTCGCACCGACCCTGAAAGACCCGCTACAAGTTGTTCGCGTATGCCTTCCTTGACTCCGGCAATCACTGATTGCAGTTCACTTTGCTGTACAATCAAATCTCGTAAACCATGCATGACTTTCTCCTCTTTCCAGAAAATAGACCAAATATCTAAATGGAAAAATGCTTTGGGCAATGCCAAAGCTTTTAATGGATCAAATGATCATATTGGTGCAAGTCGGGATTGCGTGAAAAGGCTTCGTAGCAATCCTCACATATTGCTTGAATATGGAGGTCTCCGTCCGTTTGATAAGTGACCATTTCCTGTCTCTCTTCTTCCGTTAGTTTGTGTAAACCCAATTGTTGGGATATATGATTTTCAATAGAACCTAACTTGGCTGAACAGTGGCGGCAAAAGTAATGGACCGTCATACTAATCACTCCTTGGCAAGGCAAATTTCACTTTTTAGTATAAACGCCTGTGCCTGAAGTTATTCATCCATTGGAGTTAAATCTGTTCATTACTTCAAGAAATGACTTTTCCATCCATTCTTCACATGCATCTGCACTTATTTGAATGACAGATTGCATATGATCCCATTCATCACCAGAAAACCTTCCCAATACATAATCGGGAACCTTCATCCCTTCCGGAGGTCGGTTAATTCCAATCCTGATCCGGTTGAATTCCGGTGTACCCAAATGCTGAATGGTTGATTTAATGCCATTGTGGCCACCAGCGCTCCCTTTTTGCCTCAGCCTAATTTTACCAACCGGCAAATCAAGATCATCATAAATAACAAGTATATTTTCAACAGGGATTTTGTAATAGTTCGCCAGCGGACGGATACTTTCCCCTGATAAATTCATATATGTTAGTGGTTTTAATAATATGGCTTTTTCACAGTTTTTGTGAATATTAGCGTACAAACCGTTAAATTTTGATTCATTTAATTTAACTCCATTACGTGAGGCTAGCTCATCGATAACTTCGAATCCAATATTATGCCTTGTTTTTTCATAACGAGAACCAGGATTGCCCAGTCCAACTATCAACTTCATTCCACACACCCCAAACATTTTCAGCAGACGCTTTTTATACTAAAATGGCTGTCCAGATTTAACGGACAAACTTATACAGCAACGAATCCGAATGAATTTAAACCGGACCTTGCCTTTATAAAGTACTTGTGTTTTACACAAGCGGGGAAAAGCGCAACCGCTTTGGTTGCGCCTGTATTTCGTATTAATTTAGGCTTCTTTCGTTCCTGAATCGGCTGCTTCTCCTGCCGGCTCAGCACCTTCTTCCGCCGTTTTTTCCTCTTCCACTCTTGGAGCCAGAATCGTAGCAATCGATTCATCGTCCTCGTGGTTGATCGTGATTGAATAATTTCCACGGATTTCAGCAATAGAAACTGTTTCACCGATTCCGAGCCCGGAAATATCAACACTGATGACTTCTGGAATTTCATCTGGCTTTGCTGTAACAACAACTTCATGGAGGATTTGTTGAAGTACCCCTCCGTTTCTTACCCCTTCTGCGTCTTCAGATAATTCGACGCGAACATTCGCTTCGATCTCCTGTGACAGATCAACGGCTAAAAAGTCGGCATGGATTACTTCTTTTTTGATAGGGTCTTCCTGGTATTCATGCAAGACGACATTTAGCTTTTTCCCTTCAACATCGAGGCTAATGACGCCGTTTCGGCCCACCTCACGCATCGTTTTCGTAAATTCTGCATTGTTGATGGCAATAGGAGTATTTTCCGTCTTATAGCCATAAACAATAGCCGGAATACCTCCCTGCTCCCTCAACTCCCTAGTCTGGGAACGTCGATCGCTTGTCCTTTCTTTCGCCTTCAATACATTAACCATTTAGCACCTTCTCCTAACATAATGTTGTCAAAAGTACACTATCTATATATATACCTTAACATACATTAAGTTAAACCTCTAGGCGAGAAGAAAATCAATTTTCAAAATTTTTACGAAAAAGCAGGCTTTACAAATTGTTTGCAGCAAATGAAAATAAACGTACTACCTAGTAATCTTGAATAAACCGTGATGCCTCAGACCAGAAAATATATTCTCAAATATCCAAGCTCCACCTTATCAGCTTAAGAGTACAAGCCAATCGCTTCAAGGCGACAAAAGCAATTGGCTTGTTATATTACTTCTTTTAATCAAACAAAGTACTTACAGATTTATTTTCATGAACTCGAATGATGGCTTCAGCAATTAACGTAGCTACTGAAAGTTCTTTAATCTTGTCGATTTTCTTTTCTTCAGGCAACGGAATGGAGTTGGTAACAACCAGTTCCTTCAAGTCTGAATTTTGGATACGCTCAATGGCCGGGCCAGAGAGAACAGGGTGTGTACAACAAGCATATACTTCTTTTGCTCCTGCTTCTTTGAGTGCATTGACCGCCAACGTAATCGTTCCAGCTGTGTCAATGATATCATCAATCAAAATGGCTGTTTTTCCTTCTACATTACCTACAATATTCATGACTTCTGCAACATTTGGACGTGGACGACGCTTGTCAATAATAGCAATTGGAGCTTTCAGGCGGTCTGCGAGTCTTCTCGCACGCGTAACGCCTCCGTGGTCAGGAGATACGATTACAAGATCGCCATTTACCATTTTTCTCTCTTTAAAATAATCAGCCAAAATCGGAACACCCATCAAGTGGTCGATCGGAACATCGAAGAAGCCTTGAATTTGTGGTGCATGCAAATCAAGCGTGATAACACGGGTTGCACCAGCGGTTTCTATTAAGTTGGCTACAAGTTTAGAAGTGATTGGCTCCCTTGCGCGTGCTTTTCGGTCTTGGCGTGCATAACCATAATAAGGCATCACAATATTAATGGTTTTTGCAGACGCACGTTTCAAAGCGTCAATCATGATGAGAAGCTCCATCAGGTTTTTGTTTACTGGTTTACTTGTTGATTGGATGACATATACATCACAACCCCGGATGCTTTCTTCGATATTGATTTGAATTTCTCCATCACTAAATTGGCTGACCGTACATTTACCAAGCTCTAATCCAATTTCCTTTGCAATTTCCTCTGATAGAGTACGATTGGAATTTAAAGAAAAAACTTTCAATGTAGGGTCAAGATATTGGTTCGACATGAGGAGCCTCCATTTTATTTATTAGATTTTAGCTTTTCCACATAATTTTCTTTATTGACTTGACGCGCACGCGCGATTGCAAGTGCTGATTCCGGAACATCATCAGTAATCGTGGAGCCAGCAGCAATATAGGCTCCTTCTTTTACAGTGACCGGCGCCACGAGATTTGAGTTACAGCCAACAAATACATCATCATCTATTTTAGTTAAAAACTTATTTTTTCCGTCATAATTAACTGTAATCGATCCACAGCCAATATTCACATTTCTGCCTACCTCCGCATCTCCGATATAACTTAGATGCGAAGCTTTGCTTCCTTTTCCGAAATAAGTTTTTTTAACTTCAACAAAGTTTCCTATTTTTACCTCATCCTGTATGTCCGATTCTGGGCGAATGTGGGCAAACGGGCCAATTTTGACATGGCTTCCGACAGAGCTGTCAGAAAGGACTGACTGCTGCACAATTGTATTGTGAGAAATTTCACAATTGTTCATCTCGGAATTCGGACCTATTTTACAGCCTTCACCAATTTTTGTCGCTCCTTG
The DNA here is from genome assembly GCF_014836955.1 of Bacillus norwichensis. GTDB lineage: Bacteria > Bacillota > Bacilli > Bacillales > Bacillaceae_C > Siminovitchia > Siminovitchia norwichensis. Next base: position 36,000 of record NZ_JACSPV010000020.1, on the reverse strand, counting down.
AATGACTGTCCCAGGTAAAATAACAGTATCACTTCCAATAATCACATCTGTATCAATGTAAGTATTGGACGGATCGGTAATGGTTACACCATTTTTCATATGTTTTCTGTTAATGCGGGCTCTCATGATTCTTTCAGCTTCAGCAAGCGCAATTCGGTCATTTACTCCGAGAGTCTCCTCAAAGTCGTCTGTACTATAGGCTGTCACAAGCTCATTTTTCGCCTTTAATATTTCTATCACGTCAGGAAGATAGTATTCGCCTTGAGCATTTTCATTGGATACATTGTCGAGGGCCTCAAACAGGGCTTCATTATCGAAGCAGTATGTACCTGTATTAATTTCTTTGACCTTCAATTCTTCCTCATTTGCATCCTTATGCTCGACAATTTTTGCAACAGCGCCATCCGCATTACGAATGATTCTTCCATACCCTGCCGGATCTTCGGCATGAGCTGTCAAAACACTTGCTTTTGCTCCAGTTTCTTCATGCTGCTTTATCAAAGCGGACATCGTCTCTACCGTAATTAGCGGTGTGTCTCCACAAATGACCAGCGTTGTACCTCTTTTGCCGCCTAGTGCATCCTTCGCTTGCATTACCGCGTGGGCTGTTCCCAGTTGCTCCTCCTGAATCACAAAGTCACTTTTTCCCTGTAGACGCTCTTTGACCATTTCCGCACCGTATCCCACAACTGTTACGACATGGTTCACATCGAGCTGTGAAATATGATCCACCACGTGTTCTACCATCGGTTTACCGCAAACCGGATGGAGAACTTTATATAGCTTGGACTTCATTCTGGTGCCTTGCCCCGCTGCCAATATTACAGCGAATCTATTTATCATAAAAGGTCCCCCAATAATTTTTTTCCATTATGAATATAGCTTAAAATTCGGTTTTTTTCAAGAAAAGATGAAAAGCGTCAGCCACCGACAAATCATTATTCTGCGGACCAAGGATAGCGGAACATCTTGAATGAGCTGGTTATGATTAAAAATCACCATATTTTTAACCATTTATCATTTTCCATAACTGCTGTAAATTGGCACAATGAAAAAGAGCCATACTCCAAAGGTAGGCTCCCGATGTTTTTTATATAATTAGGAAGCGCCGGCTTCTTCTAATTCCGGTTCTTCTATTTCACCCAAACGCTGGTATTCTGCTAAAACGACATCCTGAATTTTATTTCTGGTGTTCGAATTGATCGGATGGGCAATATCCCTGAATTCTCCATCAGGAGTACGCTTACTTGGCATAGCTACAAAGAGCCCGTTGTTTCCGTCAATCACACGAATATCGTGAACAACAAATTCATCATCGAGGGTAATTGAGGCAATCGCTCTCATTCTGCCTTCCGTATTGACACGGCGCAGTCTTACATCAGTTACTTCCATTGTGTTCACCACCTTCTCGCTCTAAATAAATACTATATCTATGTATTCAACAAACTTTGGGATTCTCCTTCTTTAATTAAATAAATTTTTTAGAATCTTTCATATTACTAGAAAAACGCAAGCGCTATCATTTATAATACAACACCCTTCTTGCGATGACTTAGTAAACTCCCCGCCACTTATCACCCCTTTCGGGTTACTTGAAGTGGTTGATAGCTGACGAAATGAATCAAGCTAACCCTCTTGTTCCAAGAGGTATTAAACAGTTGCTAATAAGCGTATACCTTCTTTTATTCAAAGCAGAGTTATAGTCTCTGTCAGTCGTTAGCCCACAATCGCATTGATTGGTTTGTTCTGATAAGGTCATCTCTCTTACCAAGCCACAACTCAAAAAATAAGTCTTTGTGGAAGGAAACCATTTGTCTATTTTGACAAGTTGTTTACCCTAGTCTTTTAGCTTGTACTGTAAGAAAGAAGTTCAGCAACACTCTTTCCAAACTTAAGTGCTTTTGACACCCTTTTAAAGCGTTTACTTGGAGGGTTAAATGAAATCGCCGCTTTTTATACGGCGATATTCATTATTATTTTACTAAAGCAATAACTTCCATCTCCAGAAGAACATCTTTTGGCAGTCTTGCTACCTCTACACAAGAGCGAGCTGGTTTGTGCTCAGAAAAATATTCGGAATAAATCTCGTTGATTGTACCGAAATCATCCATATTTTTGATAAACAGAGTCGTTTTAACTACAGTCTCCAATGATGCTCCAGCTGCTTCCAATACCCCTTGGACATTGCGGAAAACTTGGTTTGCCTGTTCCTCGACAGTCTCCCCGACAAGCTCTCCCTCTGGTGTCAATGGAATTTGACCAGAGCTGTAGAACATATTATTGACGATGATTCCCTGTGAGTAAGGCCCGATAGCAGCAGGTGCTTTGTTCGTTTCTACTTTACGCATATACAACAGTCCTCTCTATAAAAACTTGGTCATTTTAGAAAAATAATTGCCTTGAACAACATTGATCTGTTTTTCTTTTGTGTTTACATCTGTCAACTTGACCAAGGAAATATAATCCTCAACCAATCTTTCTTCCTCATATTCAGATTCTACCAATACAGCAATACCAGCTACGGAAGCCTGGAATTCATCCAAAAGATTGACCATGCCGTTAATCGTTCCACCGGCTTTCATGAAATCATCGACAATCAGGACATTCGCTCCTTCTTTCAAGCTCCTTTTTGACAGGACCATCGTTTGAATCCGTTTGGAAGAACCGGAAACATAATTAATCGTCACCGTCGGCCCCTCCGTCACCTTTGTATCCCGTCTGACAATCACAAATGGAACATTTAAATAAGAAGACACAGCTTGGGCAATCGGAATTCCTTTTGTGGCAACTGTCATAATGACATCCACTTTTTTGTCCGCGACTGCTGCAGCCAAATACCTACCCACTTCATCCAATATTTTCGGATCTCCCAAAAGGTCGGCCATGTACAAGTAACCTCCAGGCAATAAACGTTCGGGATCAGCTATTGAATGACATAGACTGTCCACAAATTCCGTTGCCTGTTCTTTTTTGACCATTGGAAAGTATTTGACACCGCCTGCAGCGCCCGGAACCGTCTGCAGTATGCCGATACCCTGGTGCTTAAATATATCATTAATAATCACCAAATCTTCGCTTATGGAGGACTTGGCAGACTGATACCTCTGGGCGAACCATGTTAAGGAAACAAGCTCCCGCGGATGATTCATCAAATAATGCGTCATATCAACGAGCCGCTCGCTACGGCGAAACTTCATTATGTAACCTCCCGTGTAACGTAACGCGAATATTATTAAAGAAAATATACACAATTGTACGTTTTTAGGCAAGCGTAAGAAGAAAAATTTTAAAGAAAAACGCTCGGATACTCATCAAAATCGCATTCGCACAATAAAAGTTGATTTTCTCAAAATTATTTCGTTTTTCGCATGACTATGAGTTTTGCAAAGTTCCTTCCTTTGCTCTAGCATTGATTTTACGCGGAGTGGGCGCCCTGTTTTTCCGACTATCGGCTTCAACAGCCAGGGCACCTTAGCGCCATTATTGTGCAGGAAATGCTGAATCTTACCGAAACCACACAAAATATAGCGCACGATGTGATCCATATCATCTAGCTGAAACTTATAAAGATGTGGTGAAGCGAAAACAAGATACGCTACTAAAGGCTAATGACGCCTTCTTCCTTACCCGTAGAAGCATTTCGAGCTTCCGCCCTCTCACACCCCCAGCATCCTCACCGCAAACACCTGGTCACAAAACCCGCGAAGGCCATTATATATTCGTTGCAGTCTGGAATCATGGCGTACCAGACCAAATACAGTAGGACCGCTGCCACTCATTAACACAGCGTCGGCACCAAATCTTTCCATCTGCCTTTTAATGTGTAAAACTTCCGGATACATATGAAGAGTGACACTCTCCAAGGCATTAGCCATATTTTCGCATACACCTTCATAATCATTGTTCTTTAAAGCTTGGATCATCCCCATCGTATGTGGATGTTGAATACTGCTCATATCCAGGTTTCGGTATATTTCGGAGGTGGACACTCCAATGGCCGGCTTCGCCAGTACCACCCAGCAGGCTGGAGGCGCAGGAAGCTTTGTCACCTTTTCTCCTCTTCCTTGAGCCAAGGCCGTTCCACCATAAACGCAAAAAGAAACATCCGATCCGATTTCCGCTCCTAGCCCGGCAAGTTCATCCAATGTCAATCCGAGGTCCCATAGTTCGTTTAGACCCCTTAATGTTGCTGCTGCGTCGCTGCTGCCCCCTGCCAAACCGGCGGCCACTGGTATGATTTTATTTATAGAAATTTCCACGCCTTTGTTTATTTGATATCTTTCCTTTAAAAGCTTGGCCGCTTGAAAGGCTAGATTCCGTTCGTCAGCCGGCACAAAACGATTACGGGAAAGGATGCCCACGTGGTCTTCGTTAATTTCGGTCAATTCCAACCGGTCTGCTAGATCAATCGTCGTCATGACCATTTCTACCTCATGATAACCATCTTCACGCTTTCCCAAGACATCCAAAGATAAATTAATTTTTGCCGGTGCCTTTACCAAAAGCTTCATTCACACTCACCTACTTCACTTGACTGAGTAACAGAGGCCTCCGGTTCCTCTTTTTAAAAAAAGAAAGAATAATCCTAGGCACCTATGTTCGTCTCAATTCATCACATAATGTTCATTTTACCACGAACAATTCATGAACTCCAAGAGCGGGGAATAGAATTAGAAAAGCCGAGGCTTTTGTTCGCCTCGGCTCTTGCGGATGGTATTTGTTCAGTGTCTTTAGGCTTAAAGTAATCATTCTTCACGACTGTCCGTTTGGCTGAGCTGACGTTCTGCTATTTCAATTGCACGTTTTACCATGTTTCCTGCATCTCTGGCCCTGATCCCGCCCCATCCTTCTTTCTGGACGACATCATAAAAGCCCAACTCTTTTGCCAACTCGACTTTTAACTGATCCGACATGACTCCTCTTCTTCTTCCCAAAGCCATTTCCCCCTTTACATCCGCTTTTGTATTTTGTGCAAGAACAAAAGCGAATATCCAAAAAGGCAAAAGCTCTTTCTGGTGAACACAAGAAAGCTATCAAAAAGTTAGCTCATGTCGAGGAGATAGCTACCACATCAGAAGGCTATCGGAAGTTCATTAGTTAGCCATTCCTACTCAAGTAAAAACAGCAGTAAACCTAAGCGGTTTACTGCTGTCCTATTGCTATATTTCCTGATGTTTCATCGTAAAAAGTAAGTTCAACCGTTTCGGTCAGAACATCTGCATAACTGTAAGATACCCGTTCAAATGCATTTTCGTCCTGATCCAACTCAACTACAAAAACTGATGGATATGTTTCTGCCAATACACCGGAACGTTCGATCGTTTTCCTACGTCCTCCATTGGCTTTTAACATTAATCTCTTGCCCAAATTTGAATCAAGGGATTTTTTAATGCTCGCTAATGTTTTCGGCATTTTTTCGCTCCACCTCACTGTTTTTCATTATACCACGCGGTTGAATAAACGTCAAATAAATCAATTATTTTATCAATGATTGCTTACTTTTGTCAATCATTTTTTTTCTACAATAAGCCCCTTTTTCCAACAATAGTAGTATATCTCACTAAAAGGATAATATGTATTGACATTGGAAATACTTAAATATCGCGGTTTTAGAGGCATATGCCATCAGCGAAATCAGTCGGCAAATAATTTCTTTCGTAAAAAAAAGCATTGGCGAATATCCCAATGCTACATTAAAATACTACTCATCCTCGCTAAGCGGCCTAAAAGGCATCCCGTTCCTGAGTACGCCCTTTGTTTCTAGTCCTCCCAATCCCTTTTGCCCTGTCAATGTGTTCCGGAGAACATCCCATACATTAATCCTTTCTGTAAAAGGTGTAAAGCTAATCTTTGAAACGATGTAAACAGGATCCAATGCATGGATATTGACCCGCTGTGGCGAACTTGCGAAATTTGCTCCCGCAAATATAAGGGATTCAAAATGGGATTGGCAAGCACCGGCAAAAATGACAAGCTGATCTAGATGCGGGACTTTCTTCCGTGCTTCCCTCACAGCTTCTACAAAGTATCTTGAGTGACGGTAGGCATTTAAATCTATTTTTTTTCCTTTTGCTTTTGAATAGGCATCATGCCCTGTAATAACGAGAATATCCGGCCGATACGAATCAATCAGTGAAGGGACGTGCTTATACATTTCTTTTTCGTTACAGTGCACTCCCTTGACTGTAACGCCAATTTTTGAATAAAGCTCTAGGCATCTTTTTAAATAATTCGGATCCCCATCCATATGGAGAACGCGGCCAGGCATCTGAAAGTAATTATATTCCCTCTTATATCCTTCCGTGGCTGTGTATTCCAGTTGGGATCTTACAAGATCAAGGTCCTGCTGAAATAGCTCCCATGACTGCTTTTCAAGAGTTCTAACTTTTGATGACCTTGTCAGCTGTTCTTCTTCTGTAATAGGCACAAGGTCTTCAATAGGCGCATTAGCGATAAGGCGATAATCTTCTCCGTATAGGATTGCTGTTGTTTGACCGTCAATCTCCTGAATGTCGATAACTCGAAATAAAAGATCACATTGGTGAGACAAGCGGCCGACAATCGTATTTATTGATATCACGGTCGTCAACTCCAATAAACAGCGCTATTTATCTATCTGTCATAGGCTATGCTGTTTGCCTGCTCATTGTGTCTATTCATTCTGAGTCGCTAAATAGGGGATAGAGCGCTTCGCTCAGCGCAGCAAATTCATCCATTGATAAAGTTTCCCCGCGCCTCGACGGCTCAATCCTGGCCCGTTCAAGGGCTCTGGCAATATCTGATTTCTTCTTCCTCCCATCAGGCAAGCCACTCGTCAAGTTGTTCATCAGCGTTTTTCTTCGTTGGGCAAATGACATTTTGGTAATATGAAAGAAGAAGCGTTCGTCTTTTACAGATACGGCCGGGTGATCCCTCAACAGCATCCGAATGACCGCAGAATCCACATTAGGTTGCGGAACAAAGACTGATTTTGGAACGATCATGACTGTTTCTGCTGTTGTGCTATATTGAATAGCAATCGATAGAGAACCGTACTCCTTCGTTCCTGGCTTAGCAGCAATGCGGTCTCCCACTTCCTTTTGCAGCATGACGACGATTCCTCGAATAGGCAGCTTCTCTTCAAGCAGCTTTAAAATAATCGGTGTTGTTACATAATAAGGGAGATTGGCGACCACCATGATGTCTTTGGCCTCTGCAAACTCCTTTTCAATCATTTGATGAATGTCCGCTTTTAAAATGTCCTCATGGATGATTTTCACATTGTCGTAAGGTGCAAGTGTATCAGCCAAAATCGGCAATAGGCGCTGGTCGATTTCGTAAGCTACAACCTTTTTAGCCGCCCTAGCCAAATGTTCCGTCAACGCCCCGATTCCCGGCCCGATTTCAATGACACCCGTTTCTTTTGTTAAGCCTGCATATTCCGTTATATTCCGCAAAATATTCGGATCGATTAAAAAATTTTGTCCCAAACTTTTCTTAAAAGAAAAGCCATACTTCTTCATAATCTCTTTAGTCCTGACCGGTGTCGCGATGTCTTTTTGCATTATTGTTCTTCCTCCCGTAATACGTGTTCAAGGGCTTCTGCAAACTCCTGGCGGGAGATTTGAAACATCATGAGCCGTTTGTGCAGCTGCTTCCCATTTGTATAGCCAATTTTCAACAGCTCTCCAAGTCTTCCCCTGCGGCTTGCGGCCTCTGGCCCTCCAATCAGTCCCGCATCAATTAAGTCTTCCCTTGTAATATCCTCTGCGTCTGTATTCACCATGAGATGGGCGTCCTTCAATGCAAGGCGAATGACTTCAGGAGAAGCATGCTCTACACCAATTCCACGGCCATTTTTCGGGCGCGCATCTTTTTTATCGATAAAAGCATGCTTGCATCCAGGTACATGCTCAATGATAGTCTTGCGGATTTTTTCTCCTGGAAAATCAGGGTCAGTTAGAATAATAACCCCTCTTTTTTCATGGGCTAATCTAATCTTCTCCAACGTCTCCTCGGAAACAGCTGAACCGTTCGTTTCGATCGTATCTGCATCCAGCGCCCGCTGGATGGCGCTTGTATCATCTTTTCCTTCCACTACAATAATTTCCTTAATCTTCATGTTTCCTCCGATAAAACAGTTTTATTACTGTCTTATTATAACCCGCTTTCCATGAAAAAAGAAAAAGCAGAGGAGCATTCTCCTCTGCTTAGTCTATGATACGCACTTTAACATTCTTTCTGCCGAAGCTGCTTGCCTGCCCTTTCGATTGAACATGAACGTCGATCCTGTTTCCCTTGATTGCTCCACCAGTATCACCTGCTACGGCATAGCCGTAGCCTTCCACCCATACTTTGGAGCCCAATGGAATAACGCTAGGATCCACCGCGATCACTTTTGCGTCCGGATTATCGTGCAAATTGATTCCGGTGGAAGTAACACCAGAACAGCCGTTACAATCCGCTGTATAAGCTGTGGCATTCATATAGATCTCTTTTCCTTCACTCTCAGATGCAGGATTTGAAGCTTCAGAAGCATTGGAAACTTTAGAAGCCTGAGAAGTTTGAGAATCCCCTGAAGAAGCTTTCTCTTTAGCAGCAGGGGCAGCTGTGACTTTCGTTCCGACGGCTACAATTTTGTCTTTGCTTTCTTTTATCTTTTCTTCAGAAATAAGTGTACGTTTGACTTCTTTTTTATTTTCTTTTATGATTTCAAACTCTTTTTTCACTAGACCTTCTTGGCCCTCTTGAACGACCTTTTCAGTTCCCTTTTCAAGACTTCCGTCTTCTTTCGTGACAACGTCATAATCGATCTGCTCTTCCACTACATCGGTGACCTTTTCTACTCTAATGATATCAATGGACTTGTCTGGAGACACAATTTCATCCAATCCAGGCTCCACACGATCCAATTCTCCCAGCTTCACATCTTGCTGTTGTAAAAAGTCAGCGACAGTAGTCGAAGTAGTCCATAGCTTCTCTTCTTTTTTTCCGTTATGTAAAACGACTTGGAACGCTTTTTCGATTTCAATTGTCATATCAGGAATGATATTTTTTGCAGGCGATATATTGATTTTATCATGTTCACCAAGCTTTATATCTTCTTCATTTAAAAGCTGCTGCACTGTTTTTGCGGTGGTCAGGACTTTCTCTGAATCATCCCCAACCGTAAGTGTTACCGGCTTAGCGGGCTCCCAAATAAGAGATTGATTGTCTTGAACTACCGAGCTCGGGGCATGTGATAAGTAATCTGTGTTTTTCACATCAACATCAAGCTCTTCCAGCATTTCGCCAACCGTTCCCGCATGAGTTTTGACTACAACCTGCTCCCCATCAAGTGTAACGGCGACCGTCTTTTTAGTTCCTTCAATAATTAAAATCATAAGGGTAGCAGTGAACACCAGAAAACTGGCCACTACTAACCCTAATTTCCTTCGGCTTTTCAATTCTGTACTCAAAGAAAAAACTCCTCCTCCTTCCCCAAATAGCTGATACCTTCGGTATTAGCCATGTTAAAGAAGTAAAATTTTATTTGTTTAAGCCAGTCAATCTATACCGAACAGTTTCCTTGCATTTTCTGTTGTCTTAGTTGTAACTTCTTCAAAGCTGATTTCTTTCAACTCAGCAATCTGTTCAGCAACCAGCTTGACATATGCCGGCTCATTCCTTTTTCCACGATAAGGATGCGGAGCTAGATAAGGGCAATCTGTTTCAATCAACATCCAATCAAGCGGAACTTCCATAGCTACTCTCTTAGGCTTTTTGGCATTTTTAAAAGTAACGGGTCCGCCCAACGAAATGTAGAAATTCATTTCAATGCATTCCTTGGCAGTTTCTGCACTTCCGCTAAAGCAGTGCATAATGCCTCCGATTTCTTCAGCATTTTCTTCCCTTAAAATTTGAATAACATCCATAGTCGCATCACGGTTATGTATGATAATCGGAAGCTTCAATTTCTTAGCTAGGCGTATTTGCCTGCGGAAAACTTCTTGTTGAACGTCATGAGGCGATTTATCCCAATGGTAGTCCAATCCCATTTCACCCAATGCCACAACTTTGGGATGGGCCGCCAACTCTTCAATCCAAGCCAAGTCTTCATCTGTCATATCAATAGCATCCACCGGATGCCACCCGATGCTAGCATAGAGAAAATCGTACTCCTCTATCAGGCTCATTGCTTTTTCTATAGTAGGTCTATTGAATCCGACAACGACCATATGGGAGACACCCGCCTCCTTGGCCCGTTCAATCACTTCTTGAATATCCTCATTAAATTGTTCATCGTTTAAATGGACGTGAGTATCGAATAACATGGCTCAATCTCCTTCAATAGAGTATAAAGTAATTTAAAGTAACATAAGTCACAGTAAGCTAACATTTAGATTACAAAAAAAGAACATAGAGAAATGGCTTAAACTCAGCATTAAGTCCGCCATACCCTCTATGTTATCAACGTTCGTAGATTTAACTGAAAATTTTTATATATTAAAGTTAGTTTACAATTGCTCCGTTTGGAAGACTCTGATCCACCGATGCAACTGATAGAATGCCGTCTTTCTCTCCCGCAAGGATCATCCCTTGTGAAAGTTCCCCGCGTAATTTAACTGGTTTTAGGTTCGCAACAACAATCAATTTTGTACCGATTAAATCTTCCGGCTTGTAAAATTCCGCAATACCCGACACGATCTGTCTCTTTTCATATCCCAGATCAAGCTGCAATTTAAGCAATTTGTCCGCTTTCTTCACTGGCTCACAGTCAATGACCTGACCGACTCTGAATTCCACTTTCCTGAATTCATCAATCGTAATCTCAGGAGCCTGCTCTGATTTTTCCTCTTGCTTCTTCTCTTTTTCTGGAACAGCAGGGCCCTTCATTTGATCTTTAATATATTGAATCTCCTCTTCCATCTCAAGTCTAGGAAAAATCGGTTTTCCTTTTAATACGACTTTCGTCTGGGAAGGGATATTACCGAATGTTTCAAGGCTTTCCCATGTTTGGAATTGCTCGTCCATAATATTAAGCTGTTCAAAAGTCTTTTTCGGTGTCTGCGTGAGGAACGGCTGCAGTAAAATTGCTGCCCTCCTGAGTGACTCTGCCAAATGAACCATCACGCTGCCTAATTCATGACGTTTTTCCTCATCCCTTGCAAGGATCCAAGGCTCTGTTTCATCAATATATTTATTTGTTCTGCTAATAAGCTGCCAAACAGAAGCAAGAGCCACAGAAAATTCCATATTTTCCATTGCTTCCTCATATTTTTGTACTACTTCAATGTTAACGTTCAGAAGGTCTTGATCAAATGGGGTAACAATCCCTTCGTAGGAAGGAATCTCTCCATCAAAATATTTATTGATCATCGCAACTGTCCTATTTAATAGATTTCCAAGATCATTAGCGAGATCGTAATTGATTCTTTCAACAAAGCCTTCAGGAGTAAATACACCGTCAGATCCGAACGGGACTTCTCTCAATAAATAATAACGGACTGCATCCAATCCGTAGCGGTCAATCAGCATAACAGGATCGACAACATTTCCTTTGGATTTGGACATTTTTCCATCTTTCATAAGTAGCCAACCATGGGCAAAAACCTTTTTCGGAAGCGGAAGGTCAAGCGCCATAAGCATAATTGGCCAATAAATAGTATGGAAACGTACAATCTCTTTCCCAACAATATGGACATCTGCTGGCCAATATTTAAGATATTTGGAGTCATCGTCTGACCTGTAACCTAGCGCAGTAATATAGTTGGTGAGTGCATCAATCCAAACATAAATGACATGTTTCGGGTCGCCAGGAACCTTGATACCCCAGTCAAATGTCGTTCTGGAAACCGCTAAGTCTTCCAAACCGGGTTTAATGAAGTTATTAATCATTTCATTTTTTCTTGATTCAGGTTGGATGAAGTCGGGATTATCTTCATAATATTGAAGAAGTCTGTCCACATACTTACTCATTTTAAAGAAATAGGACTCCTCTTTTACGAGCTCAACCGGACGTCCGCAGTCAGGACAGTTGCCGTTTTCCAGTTGCCGCTCTGTAAAGAAGGATTCACAAGGCGTACAATAATATCCTTCATATTCATCTAAGTAAATATCCCCTTGATCTACAAGCTGCTTGAAGATTTTTTGGACAACATCTTTATGACGGTCTTCAGTTGTGCGGATAAAGTCATCATAGGAAATATCAAGTTTCTTCCATAATTCCTGAATACCGCTTACAATCTTGTCGACGTATTCTTTTGGTGTCACATTTTCCAAATTTGCTTGTTTCTGAATCTTTTGCCCATGCTCGTCCGTTCCAGTCAAATACATGACATCAAAGCCGCGCATCCGCTTATAACGCGCCATTGCATCACCCGCTACAGTCGTGTACGCATGGCCGATATGCAAATTCCCGCTTGGATAATAAATAGGGGTTGTCAAATAGAATGTATTGAGTTTTTCTTTCACCATATTTCCTCCCTCTCACTAACAGATGCCATTTATAAAACATGCAAACCTATTCTTTGCATCTTGTCCTCTTCTACACTAAAAATATACGTGAAATCAACGATTCCTGCAACTTTACCTGCTACCAAGGAAACACGAAAATAGGTCCGTTGAAGAATTTCTCGATGCAGCAACACAAATCCATAGGAAATTTTATCTAAAAAATTGACATTTTTTTTAACTTCTAATTGACGGGAATTGGAAAGACTGGTACGATAAATCTGATTATAAAGTAGTAAAAAATCATGTTTTTTGATATAAAGTTTCTTTGAGAGGGGAAAAGTAGTATGAAATCTACCGGAATTGTGCGAAAAGTCGATGAACTTGGACGGGTAGTCATACCTATTGAATTAAGGCGCACTTTAGGGATCGAAGAAAAAGACGCACTAGAAATTTACGTAGATGACGAAAAAATCATTCTGAAAAAATATAAACCAAGCATGACTTGCCATATTACGGGTAATGTTTCCGATGACAACGCCTTTTTTGCGGGTGGAAAATTGGTCTTAAGCCGTGAGGGTGCCGAGCAATTGATCCAGGAAATCCGTGAATCATTTAGTGTTGATAAGGTGAATAATTAATAGAATGAGAAAAGCCCCTTCAATCGGGACTGTAAGATAAAATAAAAGCACCTCTTCGTTGAAATTTGGTATTAAATACACAAATACAACTCGGATGTGCTTTTTTCTATGGGTTAAAACTGTTTAGGAATATTATTTGGACATCTCTACTTCGATTCTTTACTGTTGAAATCAGAGATATGAATCGACATTTTCAATAATATATCATAACAGCCATTGGCCAATGATTCGGTGCTAGCGGAGGACGTTGATAACCTGCTAGATACAATCAGGCCATCGCTGCTGAAAGCAAGTCATCCCTTTCTATCCCCAACTCTACACCACTTTTCTAAGCAAATACTTCTGTCCACTCATTCCTTTTGGCCAGCATTTTCTTAGCGAGTTCTTTGGCACCTTCCAAAGAATGGCTTGCCGCCCATCCGCACTGCACTTCATTGCAGGCTGGAACTTCAGTTGCGACCAATACGTCATTCAATGTTTGTTCCAAAATGTTTAATACATCCTCGTAATCATCATGATTGACGAGAGATAAATAATATCCAGTCTGGCAGCCCATTGGGCTAATATCAACGATTTTCTCGGAATGATTTCTACTGAACTCCGCCATCATATGTTCCAGCGAATGAATCGAAGCCATTTCCATATGCTCCTTATTCGGCTGACAGAATCGAAGGTCGTATTTGCGGATGATATCCCCGTTTTCCCCTTCTACTACGCCCGCCAGACGGACATAAGGAGCCTTTACTTTCGTATGATCCAGATTGAAGCTTTCCACGTTCATCTTTTGTTCAGTCATTAATCCCCTCTCCTTTTCTCAGCGTCTATCAGCCACACAAATGCATTCAGTTGCTTGAATGTAACTTGAAAGCCATTTTCTTCAAAAATTTTCTTTAAAACTGGAATGGTAGTATAATATTCGGTCTGCAAATCAACTGCAAGACGTTGATAATTGTTTTGTAGTGCTTCTTTGATTATATCTTGTTTGGCAGCATCGTCGACAAAAACAGTATCAGCAAACACAATTTTCCCAGATTCATTGAGGATATCACTGAAATGTCCAATTGCTTTCGCTTTCTCTTCATCCGTCAAGTGATGAAAAGCATACGTGCTTGTGATTGTATCCGGTTTTTTTTCAGGCATGGGAAAATCCAAAAAATCACCCTCGACAATCAGAACATTGGGTAGTTTTTCCTTCGCCCTTTTCCTCATTCCTTCCGATGGCTCTACACCGTATACATCAAAACCATTTTTTAAGAACTTCTCCGTCAAATTCCCTGTGCCTACTCCAAATTCAACTATATACCCTTTTGATTTTTTTGCAACCTCATCAAGAATTTGTTCGTAATATGCAAACACTTCTTTATATTCTACGTCAGTACCTACGGTTTGATCATACGTCTCGGACCAAGCATCAAATAAATCATTGAAATTTCTCGCCATTTTTATTCACTCTTTTCATATAAAAATAATCGGAATTAGATATGACTAAATTTATCACTTGTTATGAAAAAAATCAAGATAAAATAAAAAAACATGAGCCCTTTTTAAGACTCATGCTATTTGCCTTGAATATGATATGCCTCATAAACCTCACGTTTCGGGAGCTGACGATCATTTGCCGTCCGCTTAATTGCCTCTTTTGATGTAAGGTTTTCATTAACAATATAATGTTCCACATGTTCCTTCAATCCAAGAAAAACCCACCATGGCGGTCCTTCATCTGAATCCGGATCACTGTTACCTTCCACAACAATGCAAAACTCTCCACGAATTTCTTCTTTCTCCGCCCATTCAACAGCAGAAGAAAGGGTTCCACGCAAGAATTCTTCGAACTTCTTCGTCAGCTCCCTGCATAAAACAACTTTTCTCTCTCCCCAGACCGCACTCATATCTTTTAACGTATCTTTTAATCGATGTGGAGCCTCGTAAAGAAGAACCGCCCCATCCTGTCGTTTCAGCTTTTCAAGCTCCGCTTTCCTCTCTTTTTTCCCTCTTGGCAAGAACCCGTAAAAATAGAAAGGCTGCGGATTAATCCCTGAAGCAATCAACGCTGTCAAGGCAGCGTTTGGACCCGGGACAGGTATAACTGTTATTCCCATTTCGATGGCTGCTTGGACAATTTCATAACCTGGATCTGAGATACAAGGCATGCCTGCATCACTAACAAGTGCTATATTATCCCCTTTTAACAGTCGCTCAACAAGCTGGCGCCCGCTTGCCTCCTTGTTATGTTCATGATAACTTGCAAGCGGTGTGGAAATGTCAAAGTGATTGCACAACTTTTTGGTGTTTCGCGTATCTTCCGCAGCAATTAGATCAGCTTCCTTCATTAGTCGGATTGCCCGGAATGTCATATCTTCCAAATTGCCGATCGGGGTTGGTACTAAATATAGCGTGCCTTGATCCATTAGCTTATTGCTTTTCTGGCTGTTCATTCCGCTCACCCGCCTCATATAGAAATTTTTCTTTCTTTGATCTTGTCAATTGCTTGAAAGCATACTCCGCTTTCAATGCCTCACCTTTTTCCTCAAACTCTTCTACATAAATCATCGACACCGGCGTCCTTGTCCTGGTATATTTCGACGCCTTTCCGTTGTTATGCTCTGAAAGCCTCCGGGAAGGGTCTACTGTATAGCCGCCATAATAGGAACCATCCCTACATTCCAGTACATAAAAATAATGCCTATTCTTTTCCATATAGAATCTCTCTTACTTCAGAAGTATATTCGTTTTCATCATTGTAGACGAACAAAGGAGGGAGGGCCTTCAGCCCGGAATTCCCGTTTTTGATCCCCTCTACTAAAATCGTGTTCGCTTCCTTTCCAGCTTTCGGATAAACAAATCTAAGCCGCTTTGGCTCCAAGCGATACTGTCTCATAAGAGTCAATATATCCATCAGCCGTTCAGGTCTATGGACGAAAGCCGCTTTTCCACCTTGCCGAAGAAGCTGGCTGCTTGTCCGTATAACATCTTCCAAGGAACAAAGAATCTCATGGCGAGCGATAGCCAAATATTCATTTTCATTGATAATGGAAGGCGCTGCTGAAGTAAAATACGGCGGATTACACGTAACCACGTCATATTTTCCATGTCCAAGTTCTTGGGTAATGTCTTTAACATCTCCATGAATCATATGGATTCTGTCTTCTAGACGGTTATATTTGATGCTTCTTTCCGCCATATGATACAAGCGCTCCTGAATTTCAACACCCGTGATAGTTGCCTTTGTTTTTCCACTCAATAGAAGGGGGATGACCCCATTGCCACTGCATAAATCAATAATATTGCCTTTTTGAATCGGCACATACGCAAAGCGGGCCAATAGGACAGCATCAAGGGAAAAAGCAAACACAGACGGACTTTGGATAATTCTTAAGTTTTCCGCCAGCAAATAATCCAAGCGCTCATCGCCGATCAAATCAATCATGTAAGTAACACCCCTATACTAAAAGCGGAAAACCCTGAGAAACTCGACAAGTCAGTCGTTTTTCAAGAAGCAGTTTTCTTCCTCTGCCAGAGAACCACTTTGATCTTGTGGAGCTGGGCATTCAGCTGAATTTTACACAATTAAGGTTACAATAAAATAGCCTTCCCTATTCGAAAAGGAAGGCCTTATAGTACGGGTTCAAAAGTTCCACAATTAGCAGCAAACTTGTTATCCGGAGTGGAATACATGCTTTTAGATACATGTTCAGCACGGAAACAAGCCCCAAAAAAGGCTTGCCGTTATAATTTGGTGACTTTTTGAACGTCCTCATATAAACAAATTATTTTTTAGTCAAAAAGGAAAGGCAGAACAGGCAGTCTTCATCCCTTCTCGGGCTGCCAAAATGAACATTGCAAATATGAAAGCCTTCTTGATAAAGACGGGCAAGATTATCATAGCCCTCGCCAATATCAGGTTCAGTCATTTGATCAAAAGCAACAGTGCGCTCGTCCTTCTCTCCGTCAGGCAATATGAGATTGGGCTTATCCATCCCTTGATCCAGATGTCGGCGCAATTGGTCATTTTCCGACTTCAACGCATGGTTTTCTTCGATCAACTCGACCAGATACTGCTTCAGTTCACCAAGCTGCTGATACAATTGGCCGATCTGCATTTCCATATTGCTTACTGAATCGAAGAATTCCTTTTTATCCTTCACCTTACCACCTCATTATTCCGTGGCCTGAACAGACGTCACACTTTCACTCATGATCTCTTCCAGTGTATATTCCAAAACCCGCTCCTGGTCAGACAATTCCACTTGCATGATGCGCTCCAATATATTTAAGCCGACCACTCTTCCTGAACCATTCGGTGTATGGATGACCTCGCCTACATCAGGAAGTGCAGCCTTCGCTGCTTCATATTCATCATTCTCATACTTCAAACAGCACATCAGCCTGCCACATAAACCAGATATTTTCGTCGGATTTAAGGAAAGATTTTGATCTTTGGCCATCTTGATTGATACTGGTTCAAAATCTCCCAAGAAAGTTGAGCAACATAGCATACGCCCGCACGGACCGATTCCGCCGAGCATTTTTGCTTCATCCCTTACTCCGATTTGCCTCAATTCAATCCTTGTTCTGAATATAGAGGCCAAATCTTTTACAAGCTCGCGAAAATCAACGCGGCCATCAGCTGTGAAATAAAAAATTACCTTGTTGCGGTCAAATGTGTACTCTACATCCACAAGCTTCATATCAAGCTGATGTTCCAAGATTTTGTCCGTACAGACCTGGTAAGCTTCTTCAGCTGCTTGTCTGTTGGATTCCACATTCTGTTGATCTTGTCCATCTGCAAGCCGGACAATTTTCTTTAATGGAAGCACTACATCATGTTCGCTGACCTGTTTCTTTTCGGTCACCGCTTTTCCAAATTCGATACCGCGTGCAGTTTCCACAATGACATAATCATCTTTGCAGACCGGATGATCCGCCGGGTCAAAATAATATATTTTACCGGCTTTTTTAAACCGGACTCCTACTACGTTATACAAAAGAAGGTCCCCCCTGCAAATTCAGCACAAGCTGTTCCATTAACAGCTGAGGATTCATATTTGCGTGTAATTTTCTTTTGGCTTCCAAAATTGCAGTCATTTGTTTCGACAGCCGGTTCATTGAGGTTTGAAGTGCATCCTTTTCAAGCGTCTGCCGCAAATCAGGATATACAAGCTGCCGATCCTTCCCCAATTGTATGTTCAGTAAATCTTTATATATATATAATAAAAGAGACAATCCCAGATCATGCTGAGCTTTCTCTTTAAAATGCCCTATCCAGTCGGTTTGAAGCGAAGTCATAGCATAGAGTGGATTTTCTTTAAGCACTTCATATAATTTTAACACTATTTTTCTAGCTTGTGCAAACCAATCATCCTCATTTAGCTTTACCGCTTCTTGCAAGTCGTTTGTAAGTGCAGCCAGAAGAGCCGTTTTTCCCTGTGACATCCCTGCTTCTACCAGTTTTCGAGCAAATATTTCAGGTCTCAATGGATAGAAAGGTACAGATTGACAGCGTGAAATAATAGTCGGAAGTAATTGTTGCGGCTGCTCCGTTACAAGAACAGCTGTCGTTTCGGAATGAGGTTCCTCCAAAAACTTCAATAAGCTATTCGCCGCCTGAACCGTCATTTTTTCAGCATCTATAATAATATACAGCTTTCTCTTCGACTCCATACCTGATTTACTGAATTCTGTTCTTAATGAACGAATTTGATCTATTTTAATAGAAAGCCCGTCCGGTTCCACAAGGTGAACATCCGGATGGTTTCCACTTTTGATTCTTCTGCAATTTCCACATTGTCCACAAGGTGACATATCTTGTCCATTTTTCTCGCAAAACAGGCTGGCGGCCAGTAACAAGCTGCCTGCTTTCTTGCCGGTTCCCCGCTCACCCTCGAATAAATAGGCATGAGCAATCCGGTGATGAACCAGACTGTTGTTTAAAAGCCTAGCAGCAATCGGCTGCTCCTTTTCAAATTGATCCCAATTCATATCTTCTGGTACTCACCCACCTACGTGTATAAATGGATCAGCAGCCCTTTAATCTCACCGATTTTCCCTAAAATGTCGATGGACTGCCTTTCTTTATTTAAAACACCTTCAGTCAGTTCGACTAGCTTCTCGTCAATCAATTCAACAGTCTGAAGGACTCTTCCTTCTGCGAACCTATTCCAGCTGCGCGACTTCTTTAGCTCCATGCCTGTTTCAACTGTTTCCTTCACAAGCTGCTTCACAAGTGTTTTATATTTAACTAGATCTTGGAAATTTCTTGATCTTCCCAGCCGTTCTCCCGCTTCATGAACATCTCCAAATAACTTGTCTAGTTGTTCTTTATAAAGCTGAACCTCCTGACGGGAAATCACCTCGGAAAATTTGGTTCCAGTACTGCCGGATCTAGGAATGGATGAATATTGCCTCGCTCTTGATCCGGCCATATCGTTGACTTTCATAGACATCTCCTAAAACTGGTGGAACTGCTCGATTGGGAGAACAAACACAGTTGCTCCTCCTACCGAAACTTCCACTGGATAAGGAATATAGGAATCAGCATTGCCTCCCATAGGAGAAACAGGAGCCATCAACTGTTCACGTGATTTGCAGCTTTCCCTTATGACTTCAAGCGCTTTCTCTACACGAATATCTTCTGTACCTATCATGAAGGTCGTATTTCCGGACTTCAAGAAACCACCAGTTGTCGCCAGTTTTGTTGCTCTAAAGTTGTTTTCAACCAATGCATTCATAAGACGGTTGCTATCCTGGTCCTGAACTACAGCCATAATTAATTTCATTCTGCTCACTCCTTTAAATAAAGTGAAAAACAATTTTATTATTATTCTTATTATATCAGCTAATCGTTTATGTGACATTGTTATTCGTGTACAGTTAACTACTTTCCATCGAAAAAACGACATTTACGTTAAAATTCTTTATTTAGTATTCCCACTTGTGCCAGTTGGCTTTCAATTATTTTTTTCGCGTTTTGATACACTGAGTCAAATGTAGCTGAAGCATCAATTAAAATGAGCCTGTCTGGAAAACGTTGGAGTAAAAGATGATAACCTTCTCTTACTTTTTGGTGAAACTCAATTTTTTCCAGATCTAGCCTGTTCACTTCACGTCCTGCATTTCTGGCAATCCGTTTTAAACCAAGTTCCGGCTCTATATCAAAATATAGCGTGACATCCGGCATCGCGCCTTGAATGGCAAATTCATTGATACTGTATACTTCATCGATTCCAATCCCTCTTGCATATCCTTGATAAGCGAGGGAGCTGTCTATAAAGCGATCACACAGGACAACTTTCCCCTCCTGAAGCGCAGGTAGGACTTTTTCAGTCAAATGCTGGCGGCGGGCAGCAGCATACAGCAAAGCTTCCGTACGTGGGTCCATCGCCGTATGTTCCTTGTCAAGAATGATTGTCCTAATTTTTTCAGCAATCTCGATTCCGCCAGGCTCTCTTGTAGCCAACGCCTCAACACCTGCTGCAGCTAGATCATTCACTAGCTTTTCAATGAAGGTTGTTTTGCCAGCCCCTTCAGGCCCTTCCAATGTGATAAACAATCCGCTCATCAAACCTCTTCCCCCGATCCCTAATGTTTACAGCGTATAGTATAACACGGGATGCCATTAAAAATAGTGACTGTTTTGACCCAAATACAAAAAGACCAGGCACCATCTGCTGGAGCCCGGTTTTACGTGACAATTTTTGTTTCTTTAATGACTCTCATCTGTTCCACATAATATTTGTATTTCGGATCATCTGAATCTGTCTGAATAATCTCCTGCTCACACCCGACACAAATAAAAGATGTATAAAGATGAATCCCTGTATCCTGTGCTTTTTTACAAATGATGCACTTTTCCATCTCTCCACCTCCACACATTTTCATTATGTCCACTGCAGGTAAATTGTATACACAATTAACAACAGTTAGAAAAACACAAGCTGACTTTTGATGAGGAGCCTGCTATGATGTTTTACTGGCTTTTTCCAATAAATCTTGTATAAGGGTAATATGGACCTTTCGCTGATAGTACTTAGGTTTAGGGCGCAAGATCTTCAATTGCACTCGTAATTCTTATACAGCGAAAACGGTCATTCAAACTTGTTTTTATATCTTCCTTTTGTTTTATTCTATGCCCAAAGAGCAGATGCCGTGTTTGTCTCTGCTTTTTTTCAAAAAAGAAAATAAAACATCCGCAATTTAACGGATGTTTCACGCGATAATCCATAATTGAATGACTGACAATGCAGCAACTCCCGGCAGTCCAAGCAAACCTGAAACGGCCGCAGTCACAAAATTAATGGGAATATACAAACCGAACTGGTTTCCGACAGCATTTAGAAAAAATAGAAACAGGGCGCCAATCATTAATTTAATGAATGATTGACCGATCACTTTAACAAAACTTCCGGGCTTTACAGCCATCAATAAAAAGATAATTAAGCCGATCAGCGAAGCAATGATCAAGATCGAATCCAAACGTTCCCCCTCCTGCCCTCTCATTCTTATTTAATATTGTATGAAAGGATTGTCCGAAAAGAACATTTAGAAAAGTCTGGGACATACAGCCTTAAGAGATAAGCATTTGGGGGCCAGAACACAAGGACTCATAAAGTATCCCCATTTAATCATGTTTCAACCAGGATAAACACATGACCAATCTTGGATAAGGGCTATTGCTCTTTAATCGAGATTTTTCGTTTCTTCGCTTCTTGGAATAAAAAGATATATTTTGCTTTTGCTAATCGCATCTGATATTCCAATTCATCGTTTTGCTCATAGCTCAATCTGCACATGTCGCTCTTTTGATCCCACTGTTTTTTTATATTCCCCATGAGGTCTATTAACCTTTGATCAAATTCTTTACGCATTTTTTGTTTCCGGAACATATTATGAGACCTCTCCTTACAGAACTTCTCTTCGACCTTCCAACGCTTTTGAGAGAGTCACTTCATCTGCGTACTCAAGATCTCCTCCAACTGGCAAACCATGGGCAATCCTTGTCACGGTGATACCCGACGGTTTGAGTAGGCGGGAAATATACATGGCGGTAGCTTCCCCTTCGATATTCGGATTTGTTGCTAAAATTACTTCCTGAACCGTTTCATCTTGAAGCCTTTTTAGCAAATCAGGAATATTGATATCTTCTGGCCCAATGCCTTCCATCGGAGAAATAGATCCATGAAGGACATGATACAAACCGTTGTATTCTTTCATTTTTTCCATGGCGATGACATCTTTCGGCTCCTGAACAACGCAGATAACGCTGCGGTCGCGTCTTTGATCATCGCAAACATAACATGGATCCTTGTCAGTGATATGACCACATACTGAACAATAGCCGAGATCCCTTTTTGCATTAACAAGGGCCTTGGCAAAATCAAGGACGGTATCTTCTTTCATATTAAGAACGAAAAACGCCAGGCGGGCTGCTGTTTTCGGCCCGATTCCCGGCAGTTTCATAAAGCTGTCAATCAGCTTTGATATGGGTTCTGGATAATGCATAATGGTAACCTCCTAGAAGCCAGGAAGGTTTATTCCTTTAGTAAATTGTCCCATCGTCTGGCTTGATAATTCTTCTGCCTGCTTTAAAGCTTCATTTGTAGCTGCCAACACTAGATCCTGTAGCATTTCGATATCCTCCGGGTCTACAACTTCTTCGTCAATTTGAACCTCCAGCACTTCCTTATGGCCGGAAACGATCACTTTTACCATTCCGCCGCCTGCTGTACCTTCAATTCTTTTTTCTCCAAGTTCCTCTTGCGCCTGTGCCATCTTCTTTTGCATTTTCTGCATTTGCTTCATCATACCTTGCATATTTCCCATTCCTCGCATCATTGTAAACAACCTCCACCATGATTAATTTTTAATTTCTAAAAGATCTTTTCCAACCAATTTTAAAGCTTCGGATACAATCGGATCCTGTTCTTCCGGATTACTTTCGTCTCCATCGCTTTTGTTCGATTGTAAAAACCCTTCTCGGATCTCTTTCCATTGGGCTTCAGGAACTCCAATGATTTTAAAACTGGTTCCTGTCTGCTCCTCCAAGGTTTGAGAAATCGTTTGGATAAATGAATGATTCTCCATAGCCATTTTACAAATGACGTCATATTTAAATTTCAAAACAAGGGCATCCGCTGATGCTGCGGCTGGTTCGGCATCATTGAGTAAAGCGACTTGGGAAGGTAATTGACGTTGATTCAATATATTCAAAAATTCCCCCCAGTGGCTTTTAACATCGTTCAGATGCTTCCTTGTAGCTTCCTTCAACACTTGGGTTACGGTGCCAGCATTGACTCTAAATTCCTTTCCGACACTTTTGGCCGGTCTTTTCGAAGTTTGTGTTGGCTGACTTTGAGTCTTGTCAATCGGTTGGCTATTATTTTTCAGCCATTTGATTTCTTTTTCCAACGCTTCGATTTTCTTATACAATTCCTGAACCTGCGGGCCATCTGGTTGAGCCATCGCTCTTTCTGTCTGACAAAGCTTTACCAGACATACTTCCAAATAAATACGTGCATGGTTCGAGAAGCGCATTTCCTGCTGTGTTTTGCTTAATATATCAATGTATTCATAAATTTGCTGCGGCTGAATCTCTTCAGCAAGGGCTTTAAATTCTTCATCAAGAAGCGCGTGCTCCGCTATCTCATCCAAATTCGGTGCTGTCTTATGAAGCAGCAAATCCCGGAAAAATAGAATGAAATCCTCTGTAAATCGGGAAGGATCCTTCCCTTGCATGAGCAATTCCTCCAGCATACCGAGCGCCCCAGAAACTTCTTTATCATGAATGAAACGTGCAAGCATGTTCAAACTATTTTGTGATATGGATCCAGTGACAGTTAAAGCATCCTCCACAGTAACTTTTCCGGTACTGAAAGAAATAGCCTGATCCAGCAGACTCAGCGCATCCCGCATCCCGCCTTCAGCGGCTCTCGCAATAGTTTGAAGCGCCTTTTCATCATATTCCAACGAAGTTTCATTTGCAATATGTGACATTCGCCCGGCGATATCTTGCGAAGTGATTCTTTTAAAATCAAAGCGCTGACACCTGGAAATGATCGTTAGTGGGATTTTATGCGGTTCTGTCGTAGCCAATATGAAAATAACATGTTTGGGCGGTTCTTCCAATGTCTTCAGCAAAGCATTAAATGCGCCAATAGTCAGCATATGTACTTCGTCAATGATGTAGACTTTATACTTCACTGCATTAGGCGTATATTTGACCTTGTCTCGGATATCTCGGATTTCTTCCACACCATTATTCGAAGCTGCATCAATTTCAATGACATCAGGAACCGAACCATCCGTGATACCTAAGCAAGCAGGGCATTCGTTGCACGGTTCCGCAACTGGCATTTTTTCACAGTTAACAGCTTTAGCCATTATTTTGGCAGCACTTGTTTTGCCGGTTCCGCGGGGACCGGAAAACAAATAAGCATGCGAAATTTTTTCCTGGAGGAGAGCATTTTGCAACGTCTTTGTTACATGTTCTTGCCCGATGACATCCGCAAACGCCTGCGGCCGCCACACTCGATATAACGCTTGATAACTCATGCTCTGCCTCCCTTTAAAGTATTTGTTCTACAATGTATTATACCTTAATCCAAGGGGAAATTACAGAAAGAGTGTCATTGAAAAAAGATATAAACAGGATCAGTTAAAATGCTCCTGATCCGCCACCACCGCCTCCAACTCCACCACCAACAGAAGAGGAACTCCCACTTGATTGAGATGCAACTGTGGTTTTTGCCTGTTCTCCTGCAGTATCAAAAGATGAAGTCAAGATTAACCAGTTCATCGGATAAAAACTGGAAAAGCTAGCTGATTGATCGAGAACTGTACTTCTGTTCATTTTGGCGGTGGTTGAATCTCCGATTCCAAGTGAATAAATCATTGCCCGCATTCGATCATCTTCGTTATAAAGTTTCCAATCCCAATCAGAAATTTGATCAAATTCATAAACTAATCTTCCCCACTCTACCTGCGTGCGCACCCCTTTTACTGCCAAAGGCTTGTAAAAGATTGCAAATCCCACATAGACCATAAACAGGAAAATAAATAAAGTCATATATAAGAAAAGATCATATTTAGCTGACAAAATGATAAACAAAAAAGGAAAAAGGCTCAATAATCCAACTGTCATTCTGACTGTTTTTCGTTGGTCATATAAACTAGCCTGCTTTGTTTCATTTGTAACCGCCGCTTTCCATCTATTAATTTCATTGGTATAATCCATGTGGTTTTTCTTATTTTCCATAAAATCTTCTAAGTTATCCATACTGAACTTGCCATTCCATCCGATTTTATCGAATAAGAAACTGATAAGAATCCTCTCATGCTCCTTTTTTGCCTCTCTACTGATTAATTGAAAATGCCCTGTTTTTGTCTGTTCAACATAGCCTAGACGAACAAGGTCCATCAACCCTGCTGCTATTGTGCAGTTATGAAATGCATCCGTAAATAAGATAGTCGCAGGCATACTCATTTGCTGCGCAGGAACTTTTAGTTTTTGATTAAAAACAGCCTCCAAAACTTCCTTCCGTTTCCGTTTGGACCTACTAAATTCATTCATAGCTATGACTACAAACAAAGCTGTGAATCCCGCTAATATCCATATCGCTATCGAGGCCGTCTTACTTTTATTCTTCGCATAAATAATCGCATTTTCTTCCAGCGTTCTTTTCTCACTGACGATTTTTTCTTTCATTTCTTTATCTGCTGTCAGTAACATGATAGGAAATAAAGTTGAGTCATAAGCAACCCTTATATCCCCATTTTCTCCAGCTTCCACTTCTCCCATTGAAAAGATGACTGTCCCATCATCTGCCACACTCTCCTTTTTAAAAGCCGACTCATATCCTAACGCAATGGCATCATCTGTCGGTTGTGGGGGATGAATAGCAATGGTCATTTTCCCATAGTCCGCTTCATTTCGATCATCAAAAAAAGGCCAATAAAATTCTGTTACATCAGTATACTTCTCCAGCCCATTCTTAATCGTGTAATGTATATCTATCTGGATCGTTTCATCCTTACCACTACGGTGAATTTTATACAATTCTTCCTCTTTTTCCACCTTTAGACTTTTTTCTTTCTCTTTCGCCATTAAATCGCTTATTTCCGCACCTTTTTTCGGGAATATTTCCCGGGTAATGCCATTAAATTTTCCATCAAAAGTATAAGTATGTTGTTCACTGACATTGACATCTCCATCTTCCTGTAAATAGGCATCTATTTTTACATCTGGAATTGAAAAATCAACAGCATAAACAGACGTTGGAATGAAAAACAAAAGGATCAAAGTAGGAATGATATATTTTTCAAACATAAAATCTTCACCTCTCTTTGCTTATATTGTTACGCGCTAAGAGCAGTTTAGGTTTCAAATCAACGAATTTGATAAGGGAGTTTCTTGCTAACATAGCAAAGCTGCTCATTTCAATTACATCATGAAAAGTTGTTTCATGCAGCTTTGCAATGAGAATCCTTGAATAAGCCGTCCACTGGATTCTTCCTAAATAAACTTCAGTATGCCTTGATCTTGTGCTGATGGCGCCTAGCCGCCATATCCTAAGCTTTAGTTCGGCAGGCTCAAACAGCGACACCCTATCGCTTTGCTTGCACTGCTATCTTCTATATGACAAAAAAGTTCTTTCATCACAAAAAACCCATCCGCTTCAATCACGAATGGGTTTGTCGTTTCTTAATCAATACCGCGCACCTTCCTTCGACAGTGCTTCATCTGCGTTACTCAAGCAGTTAGCTCGACCCAGGCTGCCCTGCGGCACATGAGAGGTTCCACTTAATGCTGCTTCCTTCCGGACCTGACATGGTTCATGGGTTCCCATTGCGCAGGACCCGGGTGTCTACACCACTTACTTGAGGCAGACCAGACAAAACAGCAGCCTCTGGAAGGGATTCAACCCCGCTGGAGCGGATTTCGGGTACAGGGATCCGCTACTTCCCCGTCTAGCGCGGCATATCCTATTTTACTACTTTTTCTCTAAAAAATCAATGTCTGTTACGTTTTATTAAAAACCCCATTGCTATAAAGAGTATTTAAAAGTTAATTAGCCCTTTCTGTCGGCACCCATATAAGTAAATAACATTTAAATACTCAGTCCGCTGCCTATCGCTATCACCTTTTCTTTTTTTTGCGAATAGATCGAAAAAAATCACTCAGGAGTCTCCCACATTCTTCTCCCAAAACTCCACTGATCACTTCACTTTGGTGATTGAACCGTTCATCCGTCACTAAATTCATTAATGTTCCAGCACATCCAGCCTTCGGATCAACTGCTCCGTACACAACCTTTTTGACCCTGGATAAAATGATAGCTCCGCTGCACATCGGGCAAGGTTCTAATGTCACATATAACTCGGCCTCTTCCAACCTCCAAGTTCCCAATTTTTCACAGGCCCTTTCAATGGCCAGCAGTTCTGCATGCGCAACAGCATTTTGATCTGTCTCCCGTCTGTTATGGGCAGCTGCAATCACTTCATCATTGAGTACAATGACTGCTCCAATAGGAACTTCCTGCATCTCTTCAGCTTTCTTTGCTTCAGCGATTGCTAATCGCATATACTTTTCTTCTCTTTCCATTTGTATCACCTAAGTGTATCTGATTTTTAAAATATTGATTGGTCTTTTATTTTTACATAATACATACAATGGGACAAGGTGAATTATATATTTTTGAACAGTTATAAGGAGGAAAAAAATGCAGATTCATGTCGTCGAGCCCAATGAGACATTGAACTCAATTGCCTCTCGTTATAATATCTCTCCTGCTATTATTGCCGAAGCCAATCAACTTCCCAATCGAGATCAGTTGGTTGTTGGGCAGGCATTGGTCATTCCCATTTTAG
Source organism: Bacillus norwichensis (assembly GCF_014836955.1). Taxonomy (GTDB): domain Bacteria; phylum Bacillota; class Bacilli; order Bacillales; family Bacillaceae_C; genus Siminovitchia; species Siminovitchia norwichensis. Next base: position 8,086 of record NZ_JACSPV010000020.1, on the reverse strand, counting down.
GCAGTTTTTACTGGGTACAGCCTGGTGATAGCCTGTGGGCCATAGCCCAAAAATTTGGGATATCCTACCAGGAATTAGCACGAATTAACGGTATTCATGTAAACCAGCCCATTCAAGTAGGACTGCGACTCTACATTCCACAAAGAGCAAAAAGAGATGGAGAGTTTTTAGCCTATGTGGAACCGAGGCGTGTTGGAGAAGTATCACCACAGCTTGAGTCCAGCGCAAGGGAAGCAGCTCCCTATTTGACTTATCTGGCCCCCTTTTCTTATTTTCCCAAACGGGACGGATCACTAGATCCCCCGAATCTTAATAAATTTCCGGACATAGCAAAAGCAAACAATACATTTCTTGCTATGGTGTTGGCTAATCAGGAGGATGGGCAGTTTAATACGGAATTAGTCCATATTCTCCTTACAGACGAAAAGGTTCAAACAACATTTTTAAATAATATACTTGCTGAAGCGAAACGGGTCGGATTTACGGATATTCATTTTGACTTCGAAAGAATAGCTGGCGAAGACAGAGAGGCATATAATAACTTTCTGCGAAGAGCCAGAGGTCTATTTCATCAAGAAGGATTTATTATTTCAACTGCGCTGGCTCCAAAAACAAGTGCAACACAACAAGGAGAATGGTATGAAGGTCATGATTATAAAGCGCATGGAGAAATTGTTGATTATACCTTAATCATGACATATGAATGGGGATACAGCGGCGGCCCTGCCATGGCTGTATCTCCGATTAATTCTGTCAGAGATGTGCTGGAATACGCTATTACTGAAATCCCGCCTGAAAAGATCATGATGGGGCAAAACCTATATGGATACGATTGGACTCTTCCTTTTGTTCAAGGGACAACAGCGGTAGCTATCAGCCCTCAAAGAGCCATACAAATTGCCGCGGAAAACAACGCTGCCATCGAATATGATACAACAGCACAAGCACCTTTTTTCCATTATACCGACCAAGATGGAAAAGAGCATGAGGTCTGGTTTGAAGATGCACGGTCCATACAAGCCAAATTCGACTTGGTCAAGGAGTTGGGTATTCGCGGTGTCGGGTATTGGAAGCTTGGACTTCCTTTCCCGCAAAACTGGCTGTTGATAACGGATAATTTTAATGTAAAAAAAAACAATTAAGAAAAACATTAAGCTCTGAGTAGTCACACTGAAATTCAGATAATCCGACCATAAAAACAACGAAAGGCGCGCAACCTTTAGGTGACAAGCACAAGACGCATTTTGATGAGGCACCACAGCAAAGCAGCTCATTTTTTAAAAAAGCGGCTCCTAAAACTGGAGCCGCTTGAAATAATTGTAAAGAGCGGCGCTCTTTCAAAAACTGGGTTTATCTTACGAAGCCCCTTTACCCAATCACTTCTTTATTTCTCATATATGGTCGAAGCACTTCCGGAATCTCCACTGTGCCATCTTCTCGCTGATAGTTTTCCAAAATAGCGGCCACTGTTCTTCCCACTGCCAACCCAGATCCATTCAGCGTATGCACATGCTGCGGCTTAGCCTTCGGTTCAGTACGGAAGCGAATATTCGCTCGTCTGGCTTGGAATGCCTCAAAGTTAGAGCAAGAAGAAATCTCCCTGTACGTGTTGTAGCTTGGAATCCAAACTTCCAAGTCATACTTTTTGGCTGCCGTAAAACCAAGGTCTCCTGTACACATACTCATTACACGGTATGGCAGTTTTAGAAGCTGGAGTACTTTTTCGGCATGACCGGTCAATTTCTCCAGTTCGTCGTAGGAATCCTCCGGTTTAACAAATTTCACTAGCTCCACCTTATTAAACTGATGCTGGCGGATCAATCCTCTAGTATCACGACCGGCAGAACCTGCTTCAGAACGGAAGCAAGCGCTGTAGGCTGCATAATTTAAAGGCAACTGTGAACCGTCAAGAATCTCATCACGATGATAATTAGTTACTGGGACTTCAGCAGTTGGAATCATGAAAAAGTCCTCGCTCTCAATATGAAACGCATCCTCTGCAAATTTCGGAAGCTGGCCGGTTCCCGTCATACTTGCACGGTTAACCAAGTAAGGCGGAAGCATCTCTTCATAGCCGTGCTCTTCCACATGAAGATCGAGCATAAAATTAATGAGCGCTCGCTCCAGTCGAGATCCCAGTCCCTTATAAAATACGAAACGGCTTCCTGTTACTTTTGCAGCTCGTTCAAAGTCCAAAATGCCCAAATCTGACGCCAGATCCCAATGCGGCTTCGGTTCGAATGAAAACTCACTTACCTCGCCCCACTTTCGGATTTCCACGTTATCGTCTTCTGTTTCTCCAACTGGAACACTTTCATGTGGTATGTTGGGAATGGACATGAGGATTCTTTCTAATTCATCTTCCACATTACGGAGCTCTCCATCCATTTGTTTGATCTGCTGTCCTACTTCTCTCATTTCGACAATCAAATCATCCGTGCTCTGCTTCTCTTTTTTCAACTGAGCGATTTTTTCGGAAACTTCATTCCTTTTGCTTTTCAATTGCTCTGCCTGAACAATGATTCCCCTGCGCTTTTGGTCCAAATCCTCAAATTGGTCTAAATCCCCCAAATCTTCGCCGCGATACTGCAGCTTCTTTTTCACTTCCTCTAAATTTCCACGAAGTAATCTTATCTCCAACATGATAACAACCTCCCAATTATTTTAAAAAACAAAAAAACTCCCAATCCCCAAAAGGGACGAGAGTTTACCCGCGTTGCCACCCATATTGAAAGCATATTGCTTTCCTCTTTATTGGATAACGGGTGTGACCCGAAAATGCTTACTAGCCACGGCATTCGGCATTTTGCTCAAGGAGGGATTCGCAGGCTGCGTTGCCGATTCTCACCAACCATCGGCTCTCTGAAAGACGCGTCACCTGCTACTATTTCCTTTCTACACGTTCGCTCATATCAATTTTCTGATACTATACTATATCCACTATATAAATGCAAATTTTTTATAAAACTTACATCAAATTCAAAACCAACCTTTAACAGTCTTGGCAGCACTATTCCATACGTCCCCAATAAAACCGCCAATACTTCTCATGGATAGGACAAACCAATTTGCCTTCTCCACTTTTTCCACTGTTACCATATTAGCAGAAGCAGGCTTGCTAATATATCCATAGTCATGCTCACCCTCATATTTTAATTCAAGGGTTCCGATTTTTTCGCCTTTTTTCACAGGTGCAGTCAATTGACCATCCTTATTTAAAAGCTTTTTATTCACTTTGAATTCAGGCTTATACGACTTCTCTTCCCCATTCCTTATAATAACCTGGATTGGAGCGTCTGATTGAATAGCAACCTTCTTTTCTTTGCCATTAATGACAGAGAGGGACTCATGACCCTTTACTTTATAATCATTGGGGTAGAGTTCTTTCATTGAAAAATTGTTGAATGCATAGTCCAACATTTTCTTTGTTTCAACAAAGCGAGACTCGTATGCACCTTTCCCAGATTTATCTTTGGCATTCATGACAACAGTTATAACCCGCATATCGTTTTTCTTGGCCGTACCTGTAAAACAATAGCCTGCAAAGTCAGTTGTTCCTGTTTTTAGACCATCAACGCCTTCATAAGTGAAAATAAGGGATGGCAGCATCCAGTTCCAGTTTTTCATTTTTCCAGGCATTCCTGGAAAATCTTTTTCCGGAATGCTTGTTGTTTCAAGAACTTCTGGATAATCATTCAACAGCTGTGACGCCAATTTTGCCATGGCACGGGCTGACATAATGTTTTCTTCCTCAGCACCCGTTCCTTTAACATGCTTCCCTTTTAAATCTTTATTATTTAAACCAGTTGAATTGACAAATTTATAATTTTCTAAGCCAAGCTCTTTTGCTTTGGCATTCATCAGATCAACGAATTTTTGTTCAGAACCTGCAATCGCCTCAGCAATAGCGATTGTTGCTCCATTTGCCGAATAAATGGCCATGGCTTCATATAATTGCTTGATTGTATATTTTTTTCCTGCCTCAAGCGGAACATTGGATAAATTTGTATCTATGGATACTTCATGAACATAATCGCTGATTGTCTGTTCTTGATCCCATTTAATTTTCTTATCTTTGATAGCTTCAAACATTAAATACTCGGTCATCATTTTAGACATAGATGCAATTCCGAGTGCAGTATCTTCATTTTTTGCATATAAAATTTTCCCTGTGCTTGCTTCCACAACAATTGCAGCGTCCGCATGAATGTCCAACGCGCTTTCAGCGGAAGCCTTTGCAGGAATGTTTATTGTGGTAATGAGCATGATGACCATGACGAAGAAAGCTATAAACCGTTTATGCGCTTGTTTTTTCAAAAGTAGACCCTCCAAATATTATGTACCCGTTTGTCATTTTATCATAGTTAGTTATAGATGAATAGCTTGTAAATATGTCATTTCCATTACGATGGAAATTAGAATTCATAAGAAAAGTGCAAGCTCCTGTTGATCTACCGTACAAAACTGGAAGACAGCTTTTTAGGAGCGGCAAGTACTAGTGTCACCAGCTGTGAACGGTGGCGCTACGACATCCTATCCGTTGGAGGATAGCTTAGTGAAATCGTTCTTTCACTTCATTGAATTGACCGAAGCGCCCTTGAGCCGCTGCCTTCCGTAGCTGGACAAATAATCCCCCCGACGGAGATAAAGGAAACATAAAGTACAGAGAGTGCCTACTTATCGGCGCAAAGCTAGACGAACGCTATAGAAGGTGTAGTCGCCTTCAACAGCGATTGGTTTTATCCATGGCACACGGCAGGCTCATAACGCGACGTCCTGTCGCTTCGCTTGCACTAGTACTTCCTGTACGTCGGCAGGCTCATAACGTGACGTCCTGTCGCTTCGCCTGCACTAGTACTTCCTGTATTTCGAAGCCATGTTGACTGATTGTAAGGGTGATGGGGAAGTCTGCTTGTCGATGGACATTATGTGATAAATTTTTAATTTATTAAACAAAAAATGACAGGACTCACCCAGAGTCCTGTCATTTTACAAGGGCATCAGACACCCTCATTATGATAATGAATAGTTTGGTGCTTCCTTCGTAATCTGCACCTGGTGTGGATGGCTTTCGCGTAAGCCCGCGCCCGTCATTTTGATAAACTGCGCATTTTCGCGGAAATCGTGGAGGCTAGCCGCTCCGCAATAACCCATACCGGCGCGAAGTCCTCCAGTCAACTGGAATAACGTATCTGCAAGTGGCCCTTTATATGGAACGCGCCCTTCTATGCCTTCAGGAACAAATTTCTTTGCATCCTCCTGGAAATAACGGTCTTTTGAACCTTTCTCCATCGCACCTTCGGAACCCATTCCTCGGTATACCTTAAACCTTCTACCTTGGAAGATTTCCGTTTCTCCTGGGCTTTCAGATGTTCCCGCAAGCAGGCTTCCAAGCATGACAGCATGTCCACCCGTAGCTAGAGCCTTAACGATATCACCAGAATACTTGATGCCTCCATCCGCAATAATCGTTTTGCCGAGTTTTCTAGCTTCAGTAGCACAGTCATAGATGGCAGTTATCTGTGGAACCCCGACACCAGCAACAACTCTGGTCGTACAAATGGATCCAGGTCCAATCCCAACTTTGACAACATCCGCTCCTGCTTCAAACAACTCACGGGTTGCTTCAGCTGTTGCTACATTTCCTGCGATAATGTTCAGCTCAGGATACTGTTTCCTAATGTCACGGACCGTATCGATAACACCTTTGGAATGGCCGTGTGCAGTATCTACTACAATTGCATCTACTTGAGATCTTACAAGCTGCTCTATTCTTGTAAAAGTATCTTTTGATACCCCAACAGCAGCTGCAACAAGCAGCCTTCCCTTGTCATCTTTAGCTGAATGCGGGAATTCAATTACTTTCTCAATATCCTTAATGGTGATCAAGCCTTTTAATACTCCAGCTTCATCAATGAGAGGAAGCTTTTCAATCCGATGCTCCTGGAGAACTCTCTCAGCTTGCTCCAGTGATGTTCCAACTGCTGCGGTTACCAAGTTCTCTTTCGTCATGACATCCGTAATTGGTAAGGAATAGTCTTGGATAAAGCGCATATCCCTGTTGGTAATAATGCCGACCAATTTTCGATCTTCCTCATTATTTACAATGGGCACACCAGAGATTCGGTATTTCGCCATGAGATGCTCAGCATCAAACACTTGGTGTTCCGGGGTAAGGAAAAATGGGTCGGTAATAACGCCACTTTCAGAACGTTTTACCTTGTCCACTTCTTCTGCCTGCCGTTCAATACTCATGTTTTTATGAATAACGCCAATTCCGCCTTGACGCGCCATGGATATAGCCATGGCAGCTTCCGTTACAGTATCCATACCAGCACTGATGATAGGAATGTTTAAACGAAGAGTATCAGTCAACTTCACCTTCAAATCGACATCTTTTGGCAAAACCTCAGATTTTGCCGGGACTAACAAAACATCATCGAATGTTAAGCCTTCTTTAGCAAACTTAGATTCCCACATTTTTATATCCCCCTGCCCAAAATATTATTAGTAGGTTATCAATTGGTTAAAATACTGTCAAGGAATACAGTTGATGTTCCATTTTTCAAATTATTCGGAGGGGATTTTTATGTTGAAACTTGATGAAATATGGCTTAAATTCAATTCTTTTCAATCTGCCTCCACTGTGCAATTTTATTTAAAAAAATGCTACTTACACCTCTCTGTTACAGAAGCCGAGAGAAAAAGCTATGATAATTGTTACCCATTCATGTACTTTTTAGAACAGGCGGAAACCTACTATAAACAAGCCTCTAGCTCCCCCTTTTCCATAAAACCTGTTCTTCTATTTTATGGATTCGTACATTTAATCAAAGCAGGGCTGCTTACCGTTGATCCATACTATCCCAGTTCAACTTCTGTTCTTGCCCATGGAGTATCAACGAGAAAAAAGAAAAAAAGGAACTACCAATTCTTTCAAGACGAAGTGAAGATACAAAGAAATGGCTTATGTACGCATTTCGCTGAGAAAATGTTCCAAATGAACCACTTAGAAGGGGAAAAATTCAAAATGGGGGACTTGCTTGCCCTCATTCCAGAACTGGATGATTTATTTCAATTTATTCATCGTAAACGAAATATTATTTTATTCGATAAAATAAACGACCATTGGCATATCCCCATAGAATTAACGCATACCTTCCATATGGGTGAAAAGCGATTGAAGAATTTTCTTGAAGAAAAAAATGGAGGAATGATTCATTGGGAAACAGATGAATTGATAATTGATGGGAAGCAATCTGAACTAAATCCTCCTTTCAGATACCATCTTTTTAAAAACTTATATGGGATCAACGCTTCCCTTGAGCAACTCAGCACTATTCCAGATATCATGGTCCATTACCTACTACTATATAATTTGAGTATGATTGCACGGTATGAAACTGAGTGGTGGTTTGACCTGATCAAAACAGCAGCGGATGATACATATCCATTTATCCATACCTTCTTGGAAATATCTGAGATAAAATGTCCGAGGATGATATTTCGTTTCTTAATGAAACAGTACACATAGTGAGGCGCAATTCCCTTGAAGAAGGTGGGCTGTCCCGGGCCGCGGACATGATAGAGGAAATAAATTATTTCTTCTTTTAGTCTCTAGCTCATATTTTTCACTTCAAATTGGTTGTTGCTTTTGCCCTGGGATCATCTTTTTGGCTTCGAACCGGTTATCGTGCGAATTCTGGAGGAATCGTGCGAAAATCGGGTTTATCGTGCGATTTTTCATTTTATCGTGCGAAATTGGAGGTTATCGTGCTAAAACAGCACTTGATTGTGCGAACGCCTGAAAAAGGAAACTTTTCTCCACAAAAAAACATGAAGCCGATTGACTCCATGTTTTCTTTATTGCCCGGCGACGTCCTGCTCTCACAAGGGGAAGCCCCTCACTACCATCGGCGCTGAAGAGCTTAACTACCGTGTTCGGGATGGGAACGGGTGTGACCTCTTCGCTATCGCCACCAGACTTTATATTGAAAGGGATTCATTCCCTCAAAACCAGATAAGAGAAGAAGATACCGAAAATCATATCATCCTATTTTAGATTAAGTCCTCGATCGATTAGTAT